>CAUJIY010000063.1 GCA_963205295.1 Pseudomonadota bacterium | reverse complement strand
CTACCGGACCGAGCAGCTGCCCCTGCCGGAGAAGTTCTCGGTGCTGCTGCACCCGCCGAGCCTCGACGGCTGGCACTACGGCATGTACGACATGGCTGCCGGCGGGGCCCAGCCGGTCCCGACCTTCGTCTTCGGGGCGGTGGATGGCGGGCCGCGCGTGGCGGCGTTTCCCATCACGCTGGAGTTCGTCGGGCGCGAGCGCATCACCGTGCCGGCCGGAACCTTCGACACCGAGCACTACCACTTCGGCAAAAACACCGACGTCTGGACCATGGGTCCCGACCGTATCATGGTCAGGCACGAGTACCGCGCCTCGGGCACGCGCTTCGAGCTCGCCCGCATCGCAGGACCGCTGGACGGCCGCTGAGCCCGCGTACCGGCCTGCCCCCGGCAACCCGCAGCGTGGAGCGCCGGGCAGATCTTGTCGACTGCGCGCGCCATTCCTGCAGGAACTGCCGATAGAATGCCGCCATGCCCCGCCTTGCCCCGCCTTCCGCCGGCGCGCGCCTGCGCGCCATGCTCCTGTCTGCGACCTTGCTGGCTGCCTGCGGCGCTGAGCCGCCGCCACCCGCGGCGACACCGAGCCTGACCATCAGCGCGGCGCAGACTGTCACCCGCCCGCTGGAACGGGTGCTGGTCGCCTCCGGTTCCGTCGCGGCCTGGCAGGAGATGTCCCTCGGCGTCGAGCTTGCCGGCGTGCGCGTCGAGGCGGTGCTGGTGGAGGTCGGTGATCCGGTGCGGGCGGGGCAGGTGCTGCTGCGGCTCGATGCACGCACCCTCGAGGTCCAGGCGCGCCAGGCCGACGCCGCCCTGGCGCAGGCACGGGCCAACCTGGCGCTGGCCCGTGCGGACAGCACGCGGGGCGAATCCCTGCTGGAGCGCAAGCTCATCTCGGGCAGCGACGCCGACCAGCTCAAGGCCGCCCTCATCCGCGCCGAGGCCCAGCTGACCACGGCGGAGGCCGATCGCGACGCCGCCCGCCTGAAGCTCGGCTTCGCCACGCTGCACGCGCCACAGGCGGGCGTGATCTCGGCGCGCACGGTGCAACCGGGCCAGGTGGTGGCGGCCGGTGCCGAACTGCTGCGCCTGATACGCGACGGGCGCCTGGAGTGGCGGGCCGAACTGGCCGAGCAGGACCTGACGCGCGTGCCGGCGGGTGTGGCCGTGGAACTGGTGGGGCCGGATCGCCAGCCCGTTCGTGGCCGTGTGCGCACCGTGTCTCCGGCCCTCGATCCGCAGACCCGTACGGGACTGGTCTACGCCGACCTGCCCGAGCCCGGCGCCCTGCGCGCCGGCATGTTCGCCGAGGGGCGGATCGTCCTCGGCACCGCCAACGCCAGCGTGCTGCCGCGCGAAGCCGTGGTCTACCGCGACGGCCTGCCCTACGTGTTCGTCCTGCCGGGCGCCGATGCGGTGACGAAGGTCGAACAGCGGCGCATCGGCATCGGTACCGAGCAGGGCGACATCGTGGAAGTGACCGCCGGCCTCGGACCCGGCGACCGGTTCGCGGTGCGCGGCGCGGGTTTCCTGAGCGACGGTGACCTGGTGCGGGTGGTGCCCGCCCCGGCCGCCACGGCGCCCGCGGGGCCGCGACCGTGAACGTTTCGCGCTGGGGGATCGGGCATCCGATCCCCGCGGCCCTGGTGTTCGTCGTCCTGTGCATCGCCGGCATCCAGGGCTGGCGCCAGCTGCCCATCGCGACGCTGCCGGACTTCACCCCGCCGGAAATCATCGTGACGGTGTCGCTGCCCGGCGCCAGCCCGAGCCAGCTCGAGACCGACGTCACCCGCAAGGTCGAGGACGCGATCGCGGGCCTGGCCGACATCGACAAGCTGCTCTCCACCGTGAACGAGGGCCAGTCGCGCACCCGCATCCTGTTCGAGCTCGGCCGGGACATGGATATCGCCCTGGAGGAGGTGCGCGACGCCATCGACCGGATCCGCAGCGAGCTGCCGCCGGAGATCGACGAGCCACAGATCGCCCGCGTCACGGTCCTCGGCCCCATCATGCTGACCTACGCGGTCTCCTCCGACCGCCTCGCCCTCGACGAGCTGAGCTGGTTCGTGGACGACACGGTGAAGAAGGAGCTGTTCGGGGCGGCCGGGGTCGGCACCGTGAGCCGCATCGGCGGCCTCGATCGCGAAGTGCGCGTCGACCTGCGCGCCGAAGCGCTGCAGGCCTTCGGGCTCACCGCCGGCACGGTGTCGATGCAGCTCGCCCGCATCCAGGTGGAACGCGCCGGTGGCCGTACCACGGTCGGCGGCGGCGAACAGACGGTACGCACCATCGCCACGGTCGGCAGTGCCGCGGAGCTGGCCGACTACCCGATCTCCCTGCCCGACGGCCGTTCCGTACGCCTGTCTGCCATCGGCACCGTGAGCGACAGCCACGCCGAGCCGCGTGAAATGGCCCTGCTGAACGGCCAGCCGGTGGTCGGCTTCGGCGTGCAGCGTGCCGTGAAGACCAGCGAAGTCGCGGTGGGCGACGAGGTGCGCCGGCGCGTCGCCCTGCTCGCCGCGCAGCACCCGGAGCTGCATTTCGTCGAGGTCGACTCCGTGGTCGACGAGGCGCGCAACTCCTACAACGCCTCGATATCCATGCTGATCGAAGGCGCCCTGCTGGCGGTGCTGGTGGTGTGGCTGTTCCTGCGCGACCTGCGCGCGACCTGGATCACCGCGCTGGCCCTGCCGCTCTCCGTGATTCCGACCTTCGGCGTCATGCACCTCCTCGGCTTCAGCCTCAACCTGCTGTCGCTGCTGGCCATGGCGGTGGTGATCGGCATCCTGGTGGACGATGCCATCGTCGAGGTGGAGAACATCACGCGCCACCGCGCCCTCGGCAAGACGCCGCTGCAGGCGGCGGGCGAGGCCGCCGACGAGATCGGCATCGCCGTCATCGCCACCTCCGCCACGCTCGCCGCGGTGTTCGTGCCGGTGGCCTTCATGCCCGGGCAGATCGGCCTGTTCTTCCGCGAGTTCGGCTGGACCGCGGCCACGGCCGTGCTGTTCTCGCTGCTGGTCGCGCGCCTGCTGACACCGATGCTGGCGGCGTACTTCATGACCGGGGCGCCGCGCGTCCAGGAAGAGCCGCGCTGGATGAAAACCTACCTGTGGCTGGTACAGCTGGCGCTCGACCGGCCCTGGCGCACCGTCGCCACGGCGTTCGCCACCTTCGTGGTGGCGCTCGCCCTGGTGCCGCTCATTCCGCGCACCTTCGTGCCGCCCAGCAACGAGTCGCGCACCACGGTGCTGCTCGAGCTGGCTCCGGGCTCGACGCTGCAGGACTCCACCGCCGTTGCCGAACAGGCGCGCCTGCTGCTGCTGGACATCCCGGAGATCAGGAGCGTGTTCGTGCGCGTCGGTTCCGTATCCGGCACCAGTTTTCGCACGGGTCCCGGCAGCGGCGACGTGCGCAAGGCCCAGCTCAGCCTGCTGTTCAACGACGAGCGCAAGCGCACCATCCAGGAGATCGACGTGGAGGTGCGGCGGCGGCTGAGCGATCTGGCCGGCGTGCGCGTGAGCTTCACGGCCCAGGGACCGGGCGAGCGCCTGGAACTGGTGCTCGCCGGGCGCGATCCTGCGCTGCTCGCCGCCGCCTCCCGGCAGATCGAGGCCGCCATGCGCGGCGTGCGCGGGCTGAGCGGCGTGCAGTCCACGGCCTCGCTGCTGCAGCCGGAGGTGACCATCGTCCCGGATCCCGCCCGGGCCGCCGATCTCGGCGTATCCACCGTCGACATCGCCGAGGCGGCGCGCATCGCCACCACCGGCGACTTCCGCCGCAACCTGCCCAAGCTCAACCTCGCCGAGCGCCAGATCCCGATCCGCGTACAGGTGAGCGAAGCAGCCCGTACCGACGCCTCACTCCTCGGCCTGATGCGGGTGCCGGCCCGCGGCGGCAATGCCGTGCCGCTCGCGGCCGTCGCCACCATCCGCGAGGGCAGCGGCCCCGCCCTCATCGAGCGTTACAACCGCGAGCGCAACATCAGGATTTCCGGCGAGCTCAGCGGCAATCCGCTCGGCCCGGTGATGACCGAGGTGCGCCGCCTGCCGGCGGTACAGGCGGTGCCGCCGGGGGTGCGCATCCTGCCGAGCGGTGATGCGGAGGCCTTCGTCGATCTCTTCGTCGGCTTCGCCCTCGCCATGCTGACCGGCGTGGCGAGCGCCTATGTGGTGCTGCTGATGCTGTTCAACAGCCCGTCCATGCCTTTCGTGATCCTCGGCGCGATCCCGCTCTGCGGCGTCGGCGCCTTCGGGGCGCTGCTGGTGACCGGCTACGCGCTGTCGCTACCCTCGCTGGTCGGCCTGCTGATGCTGACCGGCGTGTCGACCAAGAACTCCATCCTCATCGTCGACTACGCCATCCTCGGCGAGCGCGCCGGACTGGCGCGCCGCGAGGCCCTGCTCGATGCCTGCCACAAGCGCGCGCGGCCGGTGATCATGACCACCATCGCCATGGGCGCCGGCATGCTGCCCGTGGCGTTCTCGCTGGCGGCCGACGGCAACTTCCGCGCACCGCTCGGCATCTCGGTGATCGGCGGCCTGCTCACCTCGACCCTGCTGTCGCTGCTCGCGGTGCCGGCGGCCTACTGGCTGGTGGCGAAGTTCATCGACCGCATCCGGGCACGCCGCACCGCGCGCCACGCCCTCCCCCTGTAGGAGCGACGCCAGTCGCGACTCTTCCGTCGGGGCTCTGTGGGAGCGGCGCCAGCCGCGACTCCCCCTCCCTGTGGGAGCGGCGCGAGCCGCGACTCCCCAGTCAGCCTCGCGCCACGGCTGTTGCCGGCCCACTCGCGGCGGGACGCTCGCTGCGGCCATCCATGGCCTGTGCTCGCTCGTCTCGGGCTGGCGCTACGCATCCTGCTCCGCTGGCCCTCTACGCCCGCCGCGAGCGGGCCGGCAACAGCCGTGGGTGTACGCATGGGGAGTCGCGGCTCGCGCCGCTCCCACAGGTCGCCGCTCCCACAGGTCGCCGCTGCTACGGGGAGCCGGAGGCGGTTTCGGCGACGGCGGCGGTGGTGATTCCCGAGTGGCGCAGCAGCGCGGTGATGTCCGGATCGCGGCCGCGGAAGGCGCGGAAGGCGGCGGCGATGTCGCGGCTGCCGCCGATCTCGAGGATCTCCTCGCGGAAGCGCCGGGCAAGCCCGGCATCGAGGACGCCGCCTTCCTCGAACGCCGCGTAGGCGTCGGACGACAGCACCTCGGCCCACTTGTAGCTGTAGTAGCCGGCTGCATAGCCGCCGCCGAAGATGTGGGCGAAGGCGTGCGGGAAACGGTCGTAGGCGGTCGCGGGCACGACGGCGACGGCCTCGCGCACCTCGCCGAGGATGTCGAGGATGCGCGCGTCGGCGCCCGGCCGGTACTCGGCGTGGATGCGCAGGTCGAACAGCGCGAACTCGAGCTGGCGCACCATGTCCATGGCGCCCTGGAAGACGCGCGAGGCGCGCAGCCGCTCGACCGTCGCGGGCGGCAGCGTCGCGCCGCTCTGCCAGTGGCCGGAGATCATGGCGAGGATCTCCGGCTCCCAGGCGAAGCCCTCCATGAACTGGCTCGGCAGCTCGACCGCGTCCCAGGGCACGCCGTGGATGCCGGCGACGCTCGGCAGGTCGATGCGGGTGAGCAGGTGGTGCAGGGCGTGGCCCATCTCGTGGAACAGCGTCAGCACCTCGTCGTGCGACAGCAGGCTCGGCGTGCTGGCGCCGGGCGCGGCGAAGTTGCACACCAGGTGCGCGACCGGCAGCTGCAGCGGCCCGCCGAGGCGTTTGCGGCTGATGCAGTCGTCCATCCACGCGCCGCTGCGCTTCTCCGGGCGCGCATAGAAATCGGTGTACAGCCCGCCGACGACCTTGCCGCCGGCATCGATGACACGGAAGTACGCTGCCTCCGGATGCCAGGTCGCCACGCCCGCATCGCGTTCCAGCTGCAGGCCGAACAGGCGCCCGACGAGACCGATCAGCCCGTCGAGCACGGTCGGCAGCGGGAAGTAGGGGCGCAGCTCCTCGTCGGAGATGGCGTAACGCGCGAGACGCAGCCGCTCGGCGTGGAACGCGACGTCCCAGGCGGCGAGCGGGTGGCCGGCGAAGGCCTCGAGGTCACGAAACTCCGCGCGCGCGGCGGTGAGCGAGGCGCTCGTCAGGCGGTCGAGGAACCCGCGCACCTCGGCGACGGACTTCGCCATCTTCGTGGCGAGCGAGTATTCGGCGAAGTTCGCGAAGCCGACGAGCTCCGCCGCTTCGTGGCGCAGCGCGAGGATCCCGGCCATGGCCGCGCTGTTGTCGAAGGCGGTTGGCGACGGTGCCTGGTCGGACGCGCGCGTCGCCCAGGCACGGTGGAAGAGCGCGCGCAGCTCGCGGTCCTGCGCGTAGGTCAGCACCGCGACATAGGTCGGCTGGTCGAGGCGGAAGAGCCAGCCCGGCTGGCCCGCCGCAGCCGCCTGTGCCGCGGCCTGCTCGAGGGCATGCGCGGGGATGCCGGCCAGGCGTGCAGCGTCAGTTTCGTGGTGCGACCACGCCGCCATGGCATCGAGCAGGTTCTGCTCGAACTTCGCCTGCAGCTCGGTGAGCGCCTCGATCACCGCCATGAAGCGCTCCTTCCGCGCCTCGGGCAGCGCCACACCGGCGAGGCGGAAGTCGCGCAGCGCCTGGTCGACGAGCGCGCGGGCCCCCTCGTGCCGCCCTGCGTCGAGACTGCCCGCAACCTGTTCGAAAGCCCGGTACAGCGCTGCGTTCTGGGCCATCTCCGTCTGATAGCGCGACAGCAGTGGCAGGCAGGCGTTGTACGCCTCGCGCAGCGCCGGCGTATTCGCCACCGCGTGCAGGTGACTCACCGGGGACCAGGCCCGGTGCAGCCGGTCACCGAGCTCCTCGAGCGGCAGCACCAGGTCCTCGAACGTCGGCGCGCTGCCGCCCGCCTGCGCCGCGAGCACGCGTTCCACCGCCGCACGGTTCTCCGCGAGTACCGCCGCGATGGCCGGCTCGACGTGCTCGGGGCGGATCGCGTCGAATGCCGGCAGGGTTGCGGCGCTGAGGAGCGGGTTGTCCATGGGGGCACTCGGCCTGGGGGCTCGCGGGAAGGGGTGGCTAATATGCCGTCGGCGGCCATGGGCAGGCAAGGCAGAGGCCAAGGGCCAGGTGGGCGGCGATCCGGCGATCGGCGGCTGCGTCGCTCGTGCTCCCCGATATTCTGCTGCCACATACCCGAGCCACAGTGACGTGCGGGAGCTACGGGTATCGATGGCACTGCAGCAGCTCAATCAGCGCCCACGGCAGACGCTCGGCTTTGACACACCGGCGAACGTTCTTCATGCTCGCATTGCATCGACCGGTTGAGAGCACCCACCATTTGATCATTGGCTGGTTGACCCGGGATGGCAGAGGCTGAAACTGTACGGTCAGGCGAGCCGCGGACAGTTGCGGCAGGCCGCGGCTTTGCCTGGTGGTCGGAGGCGTGGCAACTCTTCAAGGGCGGTGCCGGCATGTGGATCGTGCTGGTCATCGTGCTGTTCATGGTTTTCGTCGTGCTCGGCTTCGTGCCGGTCGTCGGCGGCCTGGCCACGGCGCTGCTGTTGCCGGTGTTTGCGGGCAGCCTGATGTTGGCGGCGCGGAAGGCTGCGGGCGGCGCCACGCTGGAAGTCGGCGACCTCCTCGCCGCGTTTCGCGATCATCTCAATCCGCTGCTGGTGCTCGGTGCGCTGAACCTGGTCGCAACCCTCGTCCTCGGCGGACTGGCCACGATGATGGGCCTCGGCGCGGTCATCGGTGTCATCGCCGGCGCTGCGGGCAGCAGCCCGGGAGCGGTGCTCACGGCTCTCGGTGCGGGCATGGCCGCCCTCATCATCCTGCTGGTCCTCGGGCTGGTGCTGGCGATGGCGCTGTGGTTCGCGCCGTCGCTGGTCGTGTTCCGCGGTACGCCTCCGGTGGAGGCCGTCGGGATCAGCCTGCGTGCGAGTCTGAAGAACATCGCCCCGTTCACGCTCTATGGCCTGGCGTACATCCTCGCTGCCATCGTCGCGACGATCCCGCTCGGCCTCGGCTGGGTCGTGCTCGTGCCGGTGCTGATCCTGACCGTGTACACCTCTTACCGGGACATTTTCGGGGGTCAATAGGTGCCGGGGTGGGCCGCCGCCTCTTCGGCAGCCATTCTTGCGAATGCACGCAGCAGGAGGATGGCACCTTCGTCGGTCCTGATGATCTTCTCGCGGAAGTCGTCCCGCCCGTCACGCGCGACCAGCTCCTCGATGGCCTCCAGCACCTCCCTGTCCTCGTTGAAGGCCTTCGCGCCAAACGCGCGGGATTCGGCATCCACCCGCTCATTGCCGAGCGCATGGTTGCGCGCGATCGCCCAGAAATAGTGCGTCGAGGTCTGGGTCTCGGGTGTCGGGCAATGAACGATGTAGCGAAGATGGGTTTGCGGCGGATCCGAGGAGTCCGTGAGAATGGCCTTGCCGACGTGAATCGCCGGGCTGGGGACCTGCTGCTCGCTCAACCGGTCGACGGGCGCAACAAGCGCGGTCGCCGCTGCATATTCCGGGGCCAGCACGACATCCCGGTGCAGCACGCTGGCATGGACGACATTGCCCTCGACCCGCACCTTCGGCCGCGCTTCGGCGTGTTCGGCCTTGCCCACCGCCGCCCCATGCACGAAGGGAAAATGCGAGAGATCGAGCAGGTTCTCGTGAAGGCCCAGATAATTGGCCTTCATGTGGCAATAGCCGGTGACGTGGTTCCAGTCCGGACCGGTGAACCATGGCTGCTGGACGAGCTTGTCGTTATCGGGTTTGTCCGGATTTCCCATCCATATCCAGACGAATGGCCCCTGCTCGACGAGCGGATAGGAGGGAACGCGCATCGCGCGCGGCGCCGATTGCAGCGAAGGCACCCACCCGCAGCTTCCGTCCGGATTGAATTCGATGCCGTGATAGGCGCAGACGATCCGGTCGCCCTTCAGGATCCCTCTGGAGAGCGGAAAGGAACGGTGCGCGCAGCGATTGTGCAGGGCGACGGCCTGACCCGCTTCGGTGCGGTAGAGAACGATGTCGTCTCCGAGGATCTGGCGACGTAACGGCGTGCGCGTGACTTCCTCGGCCCAGGCCGCCACATACCAGTGGTTGCGCATCAGCGGGGTCGATCGATCCGCCATCTCGGCAGGCGACTTCCTGCCGACAGCATGGTTGTCGTCCTCAGTCGTCCTGGCAGGTTTCGACATCGACAATCTCCCGCGAACCGTCTGTTGCATCGGCATTCTATACAGGTTGTCCGGGGCCAGGCGGGACTGGCGGGCACGCTGAACGGCGTCAGCCGCGTACGCCGATTCTCTGCCAATCGCGATGCAGGCTCGCTGCCGCACTCGGCCGCGCAGCGACACGGTCGAACCAGGGAGTCAGGTTCGATAGGGTGCGATCGAACGGCTGGCGCACGCTGATCGCAAAATCGAGCCAGACATACAGCCAGATATCGGCCATCGTGAATCGCTCACCCGCGAGGAACGGGCGGCCGCCGATCATGCCGTCGAGCCAGGCGAGCCGGTCCTGCGCTATGCGCTTCAAGCCGGGCGCCGCCTCGGGTGCCACCGGGATGCGCGTGGCGAAGCGCTTGAGTCCCTCCGCGAAGTGGAACGCGTTGTGGATGTTCTCGGTGATGTTGAGTTCGACGCGACGCTGCCACTGACGGGTCAGCGCGCGTTCCTGAGCCGTCGCACCGACGAGTGGCGGCGCCGGATAGCGCTCCTCCAGGAACTCCATGATGGCGACCGCCTCGGCGAGGCAGACACCGTCATCGAGCAGCAGCGCCGGTGTCTGGCCCGCGGGATTGTGCTGCAGGAACCGTGACTCGCGGTTTTCACCGGCAAACACATCGATGTATTGCACCTGGAGTTCGATCTGCTTCTCCAGGAGAAACATCCGCACCGTACGTGGCGCAGGGCTCAGTGCGTCGTACAACAGCATGACCGCGCTCGATGAGGACAGTACGTTCGAAGCCGCTTTCCCGGCAGTGTAAGCCAGGCACCTAAAGTCCCGGTAGCGGCCGGATGCCGGGACGTGCGACGAAGCCGCTGTCGCAGGCATTGCAGGGCGAGACGTAGTACCAGTCGCCATCCACTGCCGTGCCGATGACGGCGACGATGGTGTCCGACCCATAACGGCCAATCTCCGCGCCGCCCGCCACTGGCGTGGCGCGCAGCACGGTGTCGCCGCTGAGCCCGTAGAGGCCATGGATGGAATCGGCCACCTCCACGCGGAAACCGCGTACCTCCAGGTGCGAGGGATCGTACTGCCCGTCGCGCCAGGCGTAGTGCGCATAGACCTCGCAGGACCCCGCGTCGAGGCAACCGACCCGCAGGTCGCGATAGTCCTGCCCGCCCGGTGGGTCGAGCCGCTCGATGGCCGCCATGTCGTCGGCGTAGATCCCGCCGATCACGCGCCACCCGCCGGCACGCTCCTGGTAGAGCGCCTTCGGGCAGCCGAGGCTGCCGCAGGAGAAGATGCTCCACGCGCCTTCGCAGCCGACATTGTCCTGCTGCTCGTAGAGGTACTCGTCGCGGCCGTCGGCGTCGACGTCGAGCGTCCAGATATCCGCTTCGGCCGCCGGTACCAGCTTGCCGCCCGTTCCGGCGCAGATCCCGGCTGCATCCCGGAGTGCCCCGACCAGGAATCCCGGGCAGCGGGCCGGCTCGGGTGTGGTGTCTGCCGCCAGGGACGCGATGCAGTAGGTGAGGTCGATGCCCTGCGCCCGTTGCGCCCGCGCGGTCGCGGCTGAGACGGCGCCGGAGCCGCACGCGGTGCAGACCAGCCCGAGGAGTACGGGGAGTGGCAGGGAACAACAGGCGCCGGGTTTGGCGTTTTGGCTTATTGGTTTCGCGCGCCTGCTTGTAGATCGGCAGATGCTCGTCATGGGCCATATCATACCGACAACATCTTTGCGTCGGCGCCGGCATCGCTCGTGCTCCCCGATATTCTGCTGCCATATACTTGAACCACAGTGACGTCGCGCGAGCTGCGGGTATCGATGGAAATCAACATGAAGTCGACCATGGTGGGTGGAATCCCCGGCCTGATCGGCGTGAGAACACCCCACCATGAGTGAATCATTCGATCTCGTCGCCATCGGTGGCGGCAGCGGCGGTCTGGCCGTCGCACAGCGGGCTGCGGAGTACGGCGCGCGCGTGGCACTCGTCGAGCAGGCGCGCCTCGGCGGCACCTGCGTGAACGTCGGCTGTGTGCCGAAGAAAGTGATGTGGAATGCGGCGAGCCTCGGGCATGCGCTCGAGGATGCGCGCGAGTACGGGTTCCGCATCGAGGTGAGCGGGCGGCATGACTGGGCACTGCTGAAGGAGAAACGCGATGCCTACCTGCGCCGGCTGAACGACATCTACGCGCGCAACCTCGACAGCAGGCGCATCCACCTGGTGCGCGGACCAGCCCGGTTCCTCGGGCCACGCACCGTGGTGGCGGGTGGCGAGGTGCTCGAGGCACGCCACGTGGTGATTGCCACCGGCGGGCAGCCGAGCGTGCCGCAGCTGCCGGGAGCGCAACTCGGCATCACCTCGGACGGATTCTTCGAACTCGCGCAGTGCCCGGCGCGCACGGCGATCGTCGGCAGCGGTTACATCGCGGTGGAGCTGGCCGGGATGCTGGCGGCGCTCGGTTCGCAGGTGACGCTGTTCGCGCGCCACGACAGCGTGCTGCGCCGCTTCGACGAGATGCTGCAGCAGGCGACGGTCGAATCGTTGACGGCGGCGGGTGTGGCGCTGCGCTGGCGTAGCGTGCCGGCGGCGGTCGAGGGCACCGAGGGTGCGGTGCAGCTGCGCACGCGCGACGGCGTTGTGCATGGACCATTCGACTCGCTGATCTGGGCTGTGGGGCGCGAGCCGGCGACAGCCGAGCTCGGGCTTGCGGCAGCCGGGATCGAGCCCGATGCCGGCGGTTTCGTGCCGACCGACCGTTTCCAGGAGACCCGGGTGCAGCAGGTCTACGCGATCGGCGACGTCACCGGGCGCGAGCCGCTCACCCCGGTTGCGATCGCCGCGGGCCGGCGGCTCGCTGACCGTGTGTTCGGCCGCATGGCCGGGCGGCATCTCGACTACGGCAATATTCCGACCGTGGTGTTCACGCACCCGCCGCTCGGCACCTGCGGGCTCACCGAATCACAGGCGCGCCAGGTGCACGGTGATACGGTGCGGGTCTACCGCAGCGAGTTCGTCCCGCTGTACCACGCGATGACCGCGGCCAAGCCGAAAGCGCGCATCAAGCTCATCACCGCCGGGGCGGAGGAGCGGGTGGTCGGTTGCCACGTCGCCGGCCCGGGCGCCGACGAACTGCTGCAGGGCTTCGCCGTGGCGATCCACATGGGCGCCACCAAGCGCGACTTCGACGACACGGTGGCGATTCACCCGACGCTCGCCGAGGAACTCGTCACCCTGCGCTGAAGACCCGTGGTCCGGCACCACCGTGCCGGTACCCGTCAGTCCTCCAGTTCGACCGTGATGCGGCCCGCGGCGTCGATCGGCGACACGCGGAGCGTCACGCCCATCGTCCGGGCATACCCCTCCAGGCGGGGGCGGGTCCAGTTGTCGTGGATTTCTTCGACGGTCAGGTCGAACTGGCCGATCCTGCGGCATTGCGAGAGGACGTGGCCGAAGGGCTCTTTCCAGCTGCGCCGGTGCCCCTCGCCGTGGGTGGTGAGGGCCAGGCCGTAGTGGCAGGCGGTGTGCACGCTGCGCCGGTCGGGCTGGCGCCGGGCTCTGATTCCAGGACGCCGGCGAAACCGTTATTGCCTGCGGCGCGTGGCGGCACCCAGGCCGGCGAGCGCGCTCCCGAGCAGCCACAGTGCAGCCGGCAGCGGCACGATGCTCACCGACACGCTGGCGTTCGTGATCGTGCCGGTGGCCCAGTAGCTGTGCGCCGGGGTCACGCCAGGGTCCGGGACCTGGTGGTGAAACTCGAAGGTGGCGCTGGTCGCGAGCGGGTTGTAGCGGTTGACGGTGATCGCCGTCAGGCCCGAGCCGCCGTTGCAGGCGGTCCATGGGTTGTTGGCGAGGACCAGTTCCTGGAAGTCGGCCGGTCCGTTCGGGTACATGATCTGGCAGTTCGTGCCGTCGATGCCCTGCGTGATGCCGTTCATGGTCACCGCGGCGTCGACCCAATCGCTCGCCGTGCCGTTGTACGCGCCGCCCGAGAGTGGCGGCAGCAGGTCCGTGTTCCAGGTCACCGTGATGACAGCTGGCTGGGCGACGATGTTCATGCCGCCACCGCAACCGCCGATGGCCTGCAGCTGCGACTCCAGCCACTCGAAGGCGGTGTTGCCGGTGAAACCGCCGGGCGCACCGGAGAGATACTCGCAGCCGCTGACGTTGCCGGTGAGCGTCATCTGGTAGGTCGTGGCGACGGCAGTCGTCGTGCCGGTCAGCACGAGCAGCAGCGCGAGGACGCTGCGCAGGAAGAAGGAGTTCATGGCATCCCCATTCTCGTCCGCCCGGGAAGGCGGACCTGGCTGGCCTGTCGTTGTTCTGGTCGGTATCGATCCGGCCTGAGAGCAGCTTAGGCCTGAGCCCCGGTTGGCGCAATGCCTGCCGGACACACTATGTTCAATCCGGACAGCTGGTCAGGGCAGCTTGGCACGTACCGGTTGCGTGTCGGGCCGCACGCCGCGCCAGATGAAGAAGGCTTCGGCGGCCTGCTCGACCAGCATGCCCCAGCCCTGGTGCGCGTGCTGCACGCCGTGGCTGCGGGCCCAGGCGACGAACGGTGTGTCGGCCATGGCGTAGGAGAGGTCGTAGCAGACGGTTTCGGGTGTGAGCATCGAGGCCGGGAATGGTGGCACGCCGCCCTGCAGTCCGGCGGAGGTGGCGTTGATGACGAGGTCGAAGCGCCGGCCGGCGAGTTCGTCGAAGCGGCAGGCGGCGATGGCGCCGAGCCGCTCGAAATGGCTGGCGAGGGCGCGGGCGCGCTCGAGCGTCCGGTTGGCGACGACGAGGTCGCGCGGGCCGCTGCCGAGCAGGGCGGGAATGATGCCGCGCGTGGCACCGCCGGCGCCGAGCACGAGAATGCGGGCGTCTTCGAGCTGCACCTCGAGGTTCGTGGCGAGATCGGTGAGCAGGCCGACGCCGTCGGTGTTGTCGCCGTCGAGTCGGCCGTCGACCGCGATCGTTACCGTGTTGACGGCGCCGGCGAGGTGGGCGCGGTCGGTGAGCTGGTCGACGAGGCGCGCGACCTGTTCCTTGTGCGGCACCGTGACGTTGAGCCCGCGCAAGCCCTCGCCCGCGAAGGCCCGCAGCCGCGATTCGAGCGCCTCCGGCGGGACATCGAAGGCCTCGTAGCTCAGATCCTCACCGGTCTGGGCGGCGAAGAGGCGGTGGATGACGGGCGACTTGCTGTGGCCGATCGGGTGCCCGATGACCCCGTAACGATCCGTCATGCCTCGTTCCCCACCAGCCCGCACCCCACGTCCCGCCCCCTTGGCAGCACCGTCACTGCAGGGTTTTTACCTTAATGCGGCGGGAGCTGTCCAACCGCGACGGCCAGTGGCAGGACTGCGGGAGCTGCTGCCGCTGCGGCCACCGCACCTATTCTTCTCTGTGGGAGGGGCGCCAGCCCCGACGGGAAGAGTCGGGGCTGGCGCCCCTCCCACAGCAGAGTTCATCCCGAGATCCTGTGGGAGCGACGCCAGTCGCGACCCGCAGCGCCCGAGCGCCCGGAGGCGGGGGAGTCAAACAAAGCGAGTATCGGGGAGCGACTTTGGCTCCCCCGCCGCAAGGGCGCCTGCCATGGTCGGGATGTCGGGGCTTGCGCCCCTCCCACAGCCAACCCTGTAGGAGCGACGCCAGTCGCGACCTCGTGTCGGGGCGCCCCTCCCACAGGGGAGGGTGTGCAGGGGTCGGGGCTTGCGCCCCTCCCACAGCTTGCGCCGCTCCTACGGCAGCGGAGCCGCTGGGGTGGCAGGCGTGGCGATCTCGACGAGGGTGAGGGCGAGTTCGCCGTCGGCGTTGGCGTGGCTGATGACGCCGAGGTAGAGCTGGGCGGGTTCGAGGTCGTGCCAGCCGAGCGTGACCTCGCCGCTCGTACCCAGCGTGGCGGCAGCCGGGGCGCCGGTGACCGCGAAGCCGCCGGGGCCGGCGCCGTCGGCGACGGTCCAGGCGCCGACCTCGAAGGCTGCGCCGGGACCGCCGGCCACGTCGTCGGTGGCGTAGCCATGGACGTCGATCAGGTATTCGCCCGGCGCCGGATCGACGATGTCGATCGCTTCGTATTCGGCGGCTGTCGCGCTCGCGAGCAGCGTGCCACCGCCGGGGCAGCTGCCACCGGGGCACTGCAGGTAGAGGTCGAGATCGTCGCTGGCCCCTTCGTCGGTGCCGGTCGCGGCCACGCGCAGGTAGCGCACGCCCGGCAGGACCTCGACGCGGAAACGGCGCACGTGGTCGGGCAGGGCTGCGTCGGGGAGCACGGTGTAGAAGTCGAGCGGATCGTCGGTGATGAAGCCGGCGATGACCTCCGGCTCGGCCAGCGCACTGGCCTGCGCCGTGTAGGCGCCGTCGTAGCCGAACTCCACCGCAAGACGAATGCTGCCGGTGACGCCGCTGCCGGCCACTGCAGCCGGCACGCCGATGAGCCCCGGGGCCACGGCGATCGGGCTGCGAACGCGCGCTTCGGCACCGACCCAGGTGAGCGCGCCGAAGTTCCAGCGGTCGATGCTCGCGGGATCGCCGAGGTTGGTGAAGGTGATGGTGAACTCGGCGGTTTCGCCGGTGGCGAGACTGAGCGTGGCCGGCGACACGCTCACGCCGACCCCGGGCGGGGCCTCGATCGCGGCGGTGAACTGCGCCGGCGGGCCGACATTGGTGACGCGCCGGCGCACGGTGCGTTCGGTGACGAGCAGGCTGGTCGTCACCGAGGGCAGGTTCAGCGCGTCCTGGTCGAGCGACCAGCCGGTGTCGGCCAGGTCCTGGCAGCGCTCGGGCGCGACATGACTGAAGCCGGCACCGCAGGCGAAGGCGTCATAGTCGTCGCGGCCGGCCTCGTAGACCAGGCCCGGTGTGAGTGCGGCGTTCGGCACGAGGTAGCCCGCACCGACATCGAAGGGGCTGGCGGGGCTGGTGCCGTCCTCGGCGTGGACATCCTGGCGCGCGGTGGTCACGAGGGCGGAGCGGATCGCGGCCGGGCTCCAGTCCGGGTGTGCCTGGCGCAGCAGTGCGGCGACGCCGGCGACATGCGGCACGGCCATCGAGGTGCCGGACAGGTACTGGAAACGCTCGCCGCGCGTGCCGTTGGCGACGTCCGGCGTCTGCGCGCCGAGGATGTCGACGCCGGGTGCGGCGAGGTCCGGCTTGAGGACATCGCCGAGGTTGGCATTCGGGCCGCGCGCCGACTGGGCCTGCAGCACGTCGCCCGGCTCTTCACGCGCGAGCAGGCGACCCTTCTCCAGTCGCAGCTGCACGGCGTCGCCGGCGGCGAGGCGCGCGGCGAGGAACTCGCCGTTCGCCTGGCTCACCATCACCGCCGGGATCCCCACGCTGCCGCGCGTGCCGGTCATGATCAGGGCTGCGCCGGCGTTGCTGTACACCACCACGGCTTTCGCACCGGCGGCTTCGGCGTTGACGAGCTTCTCCTCGAAGGTGCAGCCGCCGCGGCGGATCAGGACGATGCGGCCACTGATCCCGGTGGCATTGACGAGCGGCTGGCAGGCGTCGTCGCGGCTCGCTGCCTCGTTCGCCACGGTGGGCTCGCCGTCGTCCGCGGCGACGAGGCGCAGGTCGAGTGCGCCGGTACTGCGCAGCGTCGGCGTGAAGCCCGCTTCGCGGAAGGCGTAGTCGCCCGCTGCGCTGGCCGGGGCGCTCACCCGCATGACCTCGTCGAAGCGCTGGCCAGCGCGGCTCGCCGCCGCGACTGTCGTCACCCAGGGCGCGGTGCCGGGTGACTCGACGCTCGCCGCCACGGGGCCGCCGTTGCCGGCGGCGACGGCGGTGAAGATGCCGGCATCGGCGGCCGCGAGCAGCGCCAGCGCATCGGGATCGGCCGGGCCGCCCTCGGTGGTGCCGACCGAGTAGTTGATGATGTCGACGCCGTCGGCCACGGCGTCCTCGATAGCGCGCTGCAGGTCCGACATCGCGCAGCTCGCGCGCGTGGCATCGCGCTCGAGCCAGCAGGCCTTGTACACGGCGAGCCGTGCGCGCGGCGCCATGCCGGCGATCGGTGCGAGCGGGCGCCCGCCGATGGCTGCCTGCACACGGGCCCCGGCGGCGACCGAGGCGATGTGGGTGCCGTGGCCGTCGGCGTCGCGCGGGGAGAGGAACTCGCCCGGGTCCATGTCGTAGCTCTGGCGAAAGCCGTCGACGTAGAAGCGCGCACCGAGGAGCTTGCGCGAGCAGTCCCCGGCGGAGAAACGCTCGCCGCTCACGCAGGTGCCATGCCAGTCGCGGGCCGGCGTGTAGAGTTCGCGCCAGCGCGGCTTGCGAAAGCGCGCGCACAGCCAGCGGCCGAGCAGCGAATCGGCGACCCAGGACGAGCTGCAGATCCGTGGCTTCGGTTGCGCCACGCGCGCCGCGAAACTCGGATGTTCCGGCGTGATGCCGCTGTCGATGACGCCGATGACGACGTCCTCGCCGTCGAGCCCCTGTGCGGCGCGCAGCCCGCCGCCAGGGTCGAGCAGGCCCAGCGCGCGGGCGCTGGCGTTGGTCTTCAGCGTCTTCACCCGGTCCTGCCACACGCGCCTGACCTCGGGCCGCGCGCGCAGGGCGGCGACCTGCGCCGGCGTCAGCCGCGCGGCGAAGCCGTTGAAGGCAAGCCGGTAGCTGTAGAGCTTGGCATCGGGCGCGCCGATGGCTTCGAGGAGCCGGTCGTGGCTCTCTTCCAGGACGGCGCCGTAGCGGCGCACCGCGACCGAGCGCGGATCGACGCGCGCGCCATCCCCGGCGCGTACCCGGCCGGGGTCGGCCTCGATCGCCGCAGGTTCGGCGAGCTGCACGATGTAGATGCGGCTGTCATCGTCGGCGGCCCCGACCACGACCGGGAGCAGCACACCACAGCCCAGCACCAGCAGCACCGCGCGGCGGGCGAGGAGGCGGAAGCGTTGGCCGGGCGAGTGCTGCACCGTCGGGGAACCCCGTGATACCGCCTGTGGGGACAGGCGGAGATTCTTGTTCTTACAGAGGCTTAGCCGCGATTCCTGAGGCGGCTGCGGCTATCTTACAAAATCCGGGCCGGGTCCGTCAGCCTCGGCGCTGGCCGGAGGGATCCGCGGCGTCAGCCGTGCCGCAGGACCGCGCCCGTCGCCGCGAGGCGGATCGCGGTCGGGCGTGCCTGCCTGCCGGTCGCGCCCGGGACGACCAGGTCGAGCTGGCGGCCGAGGCGCCGGCGTACGGCGAGGGCGGTGCGGGCGGGTGGGCGCCCGTGGACGTTGGCACTGGTCGAGACGAGCGGCATGCCCGCCGCGCGGCAGAGCGCGGCAGCGACAGGGTGGGTCGTTACGCGCACGGCCAGCGTCGGGCGGCCGCCGGTGAGCAGCCGACCGGCGCGGGTCCCGGCCCGCACCACCCAGGTCACCGGCGCTGCCGTAGGTTCAGCCAGCCGGCGCTCCTCGGCTGCGGTCGGTGCGATCCAGCTCCGCAGCTGCCCGAGGTCCGCGGCGATGAGGATGAAACCGGCGCGACCGGGCCGGGCCTTGATGGCGAGGATCCGGCGCAGGGCCGCCTCGTCGCCCGGGTTGCAGCCCAGCCCGTAGACGGCTTCCGTGGGATAGGCGATGACACCGCCCCGGCGCAGGAGACGGGCGGCACGGCGCAGGAGCGGGCTCGCGGTCACGCGCCGGCGCCCCGTGGCGGCCTAGCCCGAGGCAGCAGGCTTCTTCTTGCCGCCGCCCGCGGCGCGGCGGACAGCTGCCTGCTTCGGCTTCGCGGCCTTCTTTTCCTTCGGCGCCTTGACGGTCTTCGCCGCCGGCTTTGCCAATGCCTTCGCCGCCGGTGCGGCGGCCTTGCGGCCGCGGAAGCCGCCCTTGCGCCGTGGCGGGGCCGCGGCGAGCAGTTCGCGGCACTGCTCGAGGGTCAGGCTCTTCGGATCCTCGCCCTTGGGGATGCGGGCATTGCGTTCGCGGTCGGTGATGTAGGGGCCGTAGCGGCCGTTGAGCACCTGGATGCCCGCCTCGGGGAAATCCTGGATCAGGCGATTGGCATCGGCGATCTGCTTTTCGCGGATCACCTCGAGCGCGCGTTCGAGCGTGATGGTGTAGGGGTCGTCCTGCTTGAGCGAGGCGTACTTCTTGCCGTACTGCACGTAGGGGCCGAAGCGTCCGATGTTGGCCTGCACCGGCTCGCCCTCGGCCGTGGCGCCGAGCTTGCGCGGCAGCTTGAACAGTTCCAGCGCCTCGGCGAGCGTGATGGTCGCCATCTTCTGCCCGGGGCGCAGCCCGGCGAAGCGCGGCTTGTCGGCATCGTCGCGGGTGCCGATCTGGGCGAACGGGCCGAAGCGACCCATGCGCACCGACAGCGGCTTGCCGGAGGCCGGGTCGATGCCGAGCTCGCGCGCCTGCGCGACCTGCTCGCGGGTGACGCTCGCTTCCTTGTCCTTCACCAGCGCCTCGAAGGGATGCCAGAACTGGTCGAGGAAACCGATCCAGTCGCGCTCGCCGCGCGAGATCTCGTCGAGTTCGTCCTCCATCAGCGCGGTGAAGCCATAGTCGACGTAGCGCGTGAAATGCTCGGTGAGGAAGCGGTTGACGATGCGGCCGATGTCGGTCGGCACGAAGCGCTTGCCGTCGGTCTCGACGTAGCGGGCCTGCAGCGTGGAGATGATCGAGGCGTAGGTCGACGGGCGGCCGATGCCGTGCTCCTCCAGCGCCTTGACCAGCGTGGCGTCGTTGTAGCGCGGCGGCGGCTCGGTGAAGTGCTGCTCGGTGCGGATCTCTGCGAGCGTGATCTCGGCGCCTTCCTGCAGCGGTGGCAGCACGCGGTCGCCGTCGTCGTCGGTAGCGTCGTCACGGCCTTCCTGGTAGACGGCAATGAAGCCCGGCACCACCAGCGTGGAGCCGGTGGCGCGCCAGCGTGCGACCTCGGGCCGCATCGCCGGGTGCATGTCCACCGTCACCATGTCGTACACCGCGGGCACCATCTGGCAGGCGACGGTGCGTTTCCAGATGAGGTCGTAGAGCCGGAACTGTTCCTCGCTCAGGTACTGCTTCAGGCTCTCCGGGGTGCGCGCGACGCTGGTGGGGCGCACGCCCTCGTGGGCTTCCTGGGCGTTCTTCGCCGAGGTCTTGTAGGCACGCGGCTGCGCGGGCAGGTTGTCCGGGCCGTAGCGCTCGGCGATGAACGCGCGGATCTCGTCGAGTGCGACTGCGGCGAGGTTCACCGAGTCCGTGCGCATGTAGCTGATGAGGCCGACCGTGCCTTCGCCGGTCTCGATGCCCTCGTAGAGCTTCTGCGCCACCATCATGGTGCGCCGGGCATTGAAGCCGAGCTTGCGCGAGGCCTCCTGCTGCAGCGTCGAGGTGGTGAAGGGCGGGGCCGGATTGCGCTTGCGCTGGCGCCGTTCGATGGTGGCCACGCGCAGGCGTCCGCCCGCCGCGGCGAGCAGCGCCGTGCGCGCGGCCGTGGCGCCCGTCTCGTCGCCGAAGGTGAACTGCTCGACCTTGCTGCCCTGGTACTCGGCGAGCCGCGCCGCGAAGGGTGCAGTTCCGGCGGCGCAGTCGGCCTCGATGGTCCAGTACTCCTGGCTGCGGAACGCCTCGATCTCGTCCTCGCGTTCGCAGATCAGGCGCAGCGCCGGGCTCTGCACGCGGCCGGCGGAGAGCTTTGGCTGCACCTTCTTCCACAGCAGCGGCGAGAGGTTGAAGCCGACGAGGTAGTCGAGCGCGCGGCGCGCCTGCTGCGCGTTGACGAGATCGGCCGACACCGCGCGTGGATTCTGCATCGCCTCGCGCACCTCGCGTTCGGTGATCTCGTAGAACACCACGCGGTGCACGGCGCGTCCGTCGAGGGCGCCGCGCTCCTTCAGGATCTCGGCGAGGTGCCAGGAGATGGCCTCGCCCTCCCGGTCCGGGTCGGTGGCGAGGTAGATGGCATCGGCCTTCTTCATGGCGCGGGCGATGGCATCGACGTGCTTGGCGTTGCGCTCGATGACCTCGTAGCGCATGGCGTAGCCATGGCCGGTGTCCACCGCGCCTTCCTTCGGCACGAGGTCGCGCACGTGGCCGTACGAGGCGAGGATCTGGTAATCCTTGCCGAGGTACTTGCCGATCGTCTTGGCCTTGGCGGGCGATTCGACGACGACGACGTTGCTGGCCATTTATCCGGTACCCATAGACGACAAACCGCGGTCGGGCCGCGGTTGGATTGAACATGACATGCCGGTCATGATCAATGCACGAGGCCGGTGTTCTCCTCGAAGATCAGGTCTTCCATCCGGGCGAACGCGTTTTCCTCGTCCGCCTGGCTGAAGAGCACCATCAGCGTGACCCACTTGACCTGTTCCACGTCGATCTCGCCGGCGCCGAGCGCCATGAGACGGTCGATGACGACCTCGCGCTGCAGCGGCGAGAGGATGCCGATGTGCCCGAGGTAGACCAGGTAGCCGCGGCAGGCGGCATCGAGCCGCGCCAGCTCCACGGCATTGAACACGCGCACCGAGCGCTCGCCCGGCGCAGTCGGGAAGGGGCGTTCGGGGTCGCTCGCGAGATCGTCGAGCCAGTCGAGGGCGCGGTCCACTTCGGGTTCGCGAAAGCCCGCCCGGAGCAGCTCCTGGCGCAGTACGCCGTGGTCGGTAGCCTCACCGTGCTCCTGTTCCGAGAAGGTTTCGAACAGGTACATGAGCACGTCGAGAACGCTGTGATTCATCTGCTCAGGACCCGCTTTACCTCTGGCGCTGGTAGCGCCCGCCCGGTAGCAACTGCACCGACCCTTCCAGTTCGAGTATCAGCAGCATGGAGGAAACCTCCGCTGGCGTCAATCCGCTGCGCGACGCCACGGTGTCGGCATCGACAGTGTCCCAGCCGAGTGCGGTGAGCAGGCGCGCGTAGTCCGGATCGTGCGTGCGCCCGCCGTTCACGGCAGGCGGTGCGGTGACCGGCGCCGTCGCGGCGGCCTGCGTCACACCGAGCAGCGGTGCCAGTTCCTCGAGGATGTCGGCGGCCGATTCGACCAGCTTCGCTCCGTCACGGATCAGGCGGTGACAGCCGCGCGCGAGCGGATTGTGGATCGACCCGGGGATCGCAAACACCTCGCGGCCCTGCTCGGCGGCGCGCCGGGCCGTGATCAGCGCACCGCTGCGGGCGCGCGCTTCCACCACCAGCGTACCGACCGCCAGTCCGCTGATGATGCGGTTGCGCCGCGGGAAGTTCTCGCGCAGCGGCGATGCGCCCGGAGCGAACTCGGTGACAAGCGCGCCCTGCGCGGCGATCGCCGTGGCGAGCCCCTCGTGCTGGCGCGGGTAGACCTGTTCGGGGCCGGTGCCCATCACGGCGAGCGTGCACCCGCCCGCGGCGATGGCCCCGGCGTGCGCCGCGGCATCGATGCCGAGGGCCAGCCCGCTGGTGATGGCGAGCCCGCAACCGGCAAGGTGCGCGGCGAAGGCGCGCGCGGTCTCGATGCCGCCGGGGCTCGCGCTGCGGCTGCCGACGATCGCCAGTTGCGGCAGAGCAAGCGCGGCTGGATCGCCGCGCACGTAGAGCGCCAGCGGCGGATCGGCGAGCTGGCGCAGCAGTGCCGGGTAGCGCGTGTCGACCCAGGTCACGAGCGTGCGATCCGCACCGCCGGCGAGCCACTCGCCGGCCGCCGCCAGGGCGTGCTCGTCGGGCCGCAGGATGGCGGCCGAATCGGCCTCGCTGAGACCGGCGGCACGCAGGGCCGCGCTGTCCGCGGCCACCGCGGCGGCGGCACTGCCGAAGGCCGCGAGCAGCGCCGCGGCGTCGTGCCCGGTGAGGCCATGGGCGCCGGCGAGGATCAGCCAGGGGCGCGACATGGCCGGGACCTGCAGCGGGCGCTGCCGGAAAGCAGACAGCCCGCCGGGTGGCGGGCTGTCGCGGGACGCGGGGAGCCGTCTGCGCGCGCGTCGCGCGCGGCGCCGGGATCAGATCGGGTTGGTGACGACGTCCAGGACATGGATCTCGCTGGTGGCGCGCACGACGAGCGCGAAGCTGACGCGCTCGTAGGTACGGAACACCATTGAAAGCCCTGCCGGCTCGTCGGGCAAGACGACTTTCTGGGAGACTCGCCCGGGTTTGGCGTGGTCGGAGACCTTGTCGCCACGCTGCCAGATGCGCAGCACGTGGCCGGCCTCGAGCCCGTCGCGCGCGCCGCGGTTGATGACGATCACCTGGTACTGGCCGATCTGCGAGACGCCGTCGACGACGTGGATGATCGACCCGTCCACCGGCTTGGCGGGCGAGCGCGGCGTGAACTGCGCCGGGTAGGCCACGTCCTGACGGATCAGGCGGTCGCCCTCGCGGGCCTCGCGGGCGCTGTCGCTCATGAACAGCGTCGCCGGGTCGCCACCGCGACGGATCGTGCCTTCGCCGACGTAGATGCCCTCGTAGCCGACGACGTCGCCGTCGTCCGGATCGACGAGCTTGTCGCCGACGTGCACGACGCTGTAGCCCTGGTCGACCGGCCCGATGTCGCCGCGCACGTAGAACTCGTTGCCGGCCGCGCCGGCGAGGTGCGCATCGCGGATCGCCACCACGTACGGCGACTCCTTGATTTCGTCCTTCTGCAGCACGGCGCCGCGGCTCAGGAATGCGCCGATGACCTCGAGCGGGATCGTCGGTATGGCCGCCTCGAGGCCCTGCTCGCGGATGCGCGGCGAGAGCTTCTCCGTGCCGCCACTCGTCGCCGCCGCGCCACCACGCGCGAGTTGCAGCTGCGGGCGGCCGTCCACGTAGACGAGCTTGAGCACGTCGCCGGGATAGATAAGGTGTGGGTTCGCAACCTGCGGGTTGGCGGACCAGATCTCGGGCCAGTACCAGGGATCGCGCAGGAACATCGCGGAGATGCCCCACAACGTGTCGCCGCGCTTGACCACGTACTCCTGCGGGTGCGACGGGTTGAGGGCCGGCCCTGCGGCGGCGGCTTCCTGTGCCGCCAGCGTAACGCCAGTCACCGTGCCGGCGCCGGCGCCAAACGCCAGCGCAGCGGTGCAGAGCAGCAGGCCGGCGGAAACTGCAGAGGGGCGTGAAATCTTCATGGAGGCGCCATCCCTAGTTCACAGCGAGGGGCTTGGAGCCGCGCCCGGTGACCGGAGCCACCGTTGCTATAATCCCGGACCGATTCCGGGGACTGGCGCGACCACGACCGTGCAACCACAACCGCAACCCCGGGCCGGTGAAACCCCAACCGACCGGTCCCGGGCGGAAACGGATGCGGTATATCATAAAATTGCCGCGCCCTCCTAGGGATGGACGCGAAAGTGTGAGGCAATGCCCATGGCGCTATTGAAGATTCTGGAATATCCAGACCCCCGGCTGCGCACACGCGCTGTGCCGGTGGTGGCGGTCGACGACCGCATCCGGTGCCTGGCGGCCGACATGCTCGAGACCATGTACGCCGCCCCCGGCGTGGGGCTGGCCGCGACCCAGGTGGACGTGCACCAGCGCCTGCTGGTCATGGATATCTCCGAGGAACGCGACCAGCCGCTCGTGCTCATCAACCCCGAGATCCTCGCCACCGAGGACCGCGCCAGCGGCGAGGAAGGCTGCCTGTCGGTACCCGGTTTCACGGAAACGGTGGAACGCGCCCGCCGCATCCGGGTGCGTGCGCTCGACCTGCAGGGCCGGCCGTTCGAACTCGAGGCCGAGGGGCTGAAGGCCGTGTGCATCCAGCACGAGATGGACCATCTCGATGGCAAGCTCTTCGTCGACTACCTCTCCGAGCTCAAGCGCCAGCGCATCCGCAAGAAGCTCACCAAGTCCGCGCGCCGCGAGCAGGAGCACACCAGCACCCGCGTGCCGGTGATCTGAGCGATGCCACCGCCCGCCGCCGCCGGCGAGGGCAGTCGGCCTGCACGCGTCGTCTTTGCCGGATCGCCCGCGTTCGCCGTGCCGGCACTCGAGTGCCTGGCGGCCACGCGCCACCAGGTCGTCGCCGTGTTCACCCAGCCCGACCGGCCCGCCGGCCGCGGGCGCGCACTGCAGGCGAGCCCCGTCAAGCAGCGCGCACTCGCCCTCGGCCTGCCGGTACTGCAGCCGCAGAGCCTGAAGCACGACGCGTCGGTATCCGGGGCCCTGCGTGCGCTGGCGCCGGACCTGATCGTCGTCGTCGCCTACGGGCTGCTGCTGCCGCGCGCAGTGCTCGACATCCCGCGATGCGGCTGCGTGAACCTGCACGCCTCGCTGCTGCCGCGCTGGCGCGGTGCGGCGCCGATACAGGCCGCGGTGCTCGCCGGTGACGCGCGCACCGGCGTCGCGCTGATGCGCCTGGAGGAGGGCCTCGACACCGGCCCGGTGGCCGCGGTGCGTGAGCTGGCGATCGGCGCGCGGGATACCGCCGGCGAGTTGCACGACCGGCTGGCCGTGCTCGGTGCGCAGCTCCTCGCAGCAGAACTCGAGGCGATCCTCACCGGTCGAGCTGTGTTCACGGCGCAGGCGGCAGCCGGCGCCTGCTACGCGCCGAAACTCGACAAGGCCGAGGCGCGTGTCGACTGGCGTGAGTCGGCGGTGACCCTCGACCGGCGCATCCGCGCCTACAACCCCTGGCCGGTGGCCGAGACGCTGCTCGATGGCGCCCAGTTTCGGCTGTGGCGCGCCGAGCCGTTGCCCGGTGGTTCGGCGCCGCCGGGCAGCGTCGTCGCCGCGGGTGATGCCGGCGTCGATGTGCAGACCGGCGACGGCATACTGCGGCTGCTCGAAGTGCAGCTCGCCGGGCGCCAGCGCCTGGCGGCCGGGGAGTTCGCACGCGGCCGGCGGCTGGTCGGCGAGGTCCTGGGTTCATGAGGGATGGCATGCGCGCGCCAGCCCCCGGCGCCGCGAGCCGCGGCACCGCGGCCCGCGCGGTGGCAGCCGTACTCGGCGCCGGATGCACACTCGACGAGGCATTCGCGAACCTGCCGGGCGAGCCGCTGCCGGAGGCCGATCGCGCGCAGGCACGGGCGCTTGCCTTCGGCGCCCTGCGCTGGCATCACCGCCACCGCGCGCTCATCGCCCGGCTCAGCGACCGGCCGCTGCCGCGCAACGAACGGCTGCTCGAGGCGCTGCTGTCGGTCGGCCTGTTCCAGCTGCACGATGCACGCCAGCCGGACTACGCCAGCGTGTCGGCTACCGTCGAGGCGGCGCGCTGGCTCGGTCGGCCGCGTGCCGCCGGCTTCGTCAACGCCACGCTGCGCCGGATGCAGCGCGAGGGCGAGGCCCTCCGCGCGGCCGTGCTGGCCGACGAAACGGCGCGCTGGTCGCAGCCCGCCTGGCTGATCGAGCGCCTGCGCCAGGACTGGCCGGCGCAGTACGCGGCCGTGCTCGAGGCCAGCCTGTGCCCGCCACCGCTGTGGCTGCGCGTGAACACGCAGCGCACCACGGTGGCCGACTACCTCGCCGCGCTCGAGGCCGCCGGCATGCAGGGCACGACGCTCGCCGGCGTGCCGACGGCGGTGAAGCTCGCCACACCGGTGCCGGTCGCGGCCATCCCGGGCTTCGCGGCCGGCGCAGTCAGTGTGCAGGACGCCGCCTCGCAATGGCCGGCCGTGCTGCTGGCGCCGGCACCGGGGATGCGGGTGCTCGATGCCTGTGCCGCACCGGGTGGCAAGTGCGCGCACCTGCTCGAGCAGGCCGGGGGCACGCTCGATCTCACGGCGCTCGACATCGACGCGGCGCGCCTCGCACGGGTCGGGGAGAACCTCACGCGCCTGGGGCTCACGGCGCACCTGCGCGTCGCCGATGCCGGCCAGCCGGGTTCCTGGTGGGACGGCGTGCCGTTCGACCGGATCCTCCTCGATGCACCCTGCTCGGCGACCGGCGTCATCCGGCGCCACCCCGACATCAAGTGGCTGCGCCGCGCGAGTGACATCGCCTCGCTGGCAGCGCGCCAGCTCGAACTGCTCGATCGGCTCTGGCCGCTGCTGCGCCCGGGCGGGCGGCTGCTCTACGTGACCTGCTCGCTGCTGCGTGCGGAGAACGACGCCGTGCTCGAGCGCTTCCGCGCCGGCCATCCGGAGGCCGCGCTGGTTCCCGCCACAGTTCCCGACTGGCTGCTGCCGGTGCCCGGTGGCGGTTGGCAGGCGCTGCCCGGAACGTCAGATACCGATGGGCTCTACTATGTTTTAATGGCGCGACAAGGGGGCTGAAACCTGCGCCGGCCGCTGCCCCGTCGAGAACCACCGGATGCCGGCCGCACGAGTGCCCCGACCCACCATGAACCCGTTCCAGACCCTGATGCGCAGCGTTATGGCCGCCTGCCTGCTGGCGGTGCCGCCGGCCATCGCCACGGCCGCCGATTTCGACGTGCGTACCGCCAACATGCGTCGCGTCGGTGACGACTGGACGCTGACCGCGCGCATCGACTACCAGCTCACCGGGAAGGCCGAGGAGGCGCTCGACAACGGCGTGACGCTCACCTTCAGCGTCGAACTCAGCGTGGAGCGCCAGCGCAGCTGGTGGACCGATCCCGAAGTGCTCGCGAAGCGCCTCGACTGGAAGCTCGCCTTCGACCCGCTGACCAAGCGCTACCTCGTGCGCTATCCCGACGAGCGCGAACCGACCTCGCACGGCACACTGTTCGGCGCGCTCAACGCCATCGGCCGGGTACAGAGCCTGGTGGTCGGTCCGGGCAGTGCGCTCGAGAAGGGCGAGACCTACGACGTCGCCGTGCGCGCCGTGCTCGACCAGCGCACCCTGCCCGGGGCGCTGCAGGTGTTCGCCTTCTGGAGCGGCGGCTTCAGCCTGGAGAGCGGCTGGTACGAATGGACCATGAGCCCGTAAGGACTCCGGCCGGCGGTCTGCCGCTGGCAGCCTCGCTCGCCGCGGGCCTGGGCGGTCTCACGCTGCTCACCCAGACCGTCCAGAATTCCGCCCTCTTCGACCGCTGGCATACGACGGTACTCGTCGCCAATGCGCTCGGCGCGCTGGTGCTGCTCGTCGCCCTGGCTCTAAAGCTGCGCCGCCTGCTGCGGGCGCGCCGTCTCGGGGTACCGGGTGCCTCGCTCACGCTGCGCCTGGTCAGCGTCTTCGCTGCGGTGGCTGCCGGGCCGGTGCTGATCGTCTTCATCGTTGCCGTGCAGTTCCTGCACCGGGGCATCGAGACCTGGGCGGACGACCGCATCGCCAACGGCCTCGAGCAGTCGCTGCAGCTGTCACGGGCGGCGCTCGATGCGGAGCTGCGCGCGCGGCTGGTGCAGACGCAGGTGATGGCCGCAGACCTCGCCGGACAGGCACCGGCCCGCCTCTACGCCGCGGTGGCGGCGCAGCGGCGCGAGACCGGGGCGCGCGAGCTGAGCGTGTTCGGCCGCAACTACCGCATCCTCGCCACCAGCACCGATGCCGCCTTCGGGCGCATGCCGGAGCTGCCGACCGATGAGGTGATGCTGCAGCTGCCGCGCGACGGGCGCTATGTCGGCCTGGAGCCGGCCGGCGACGAGCGCCTGCGGGTGCGGGTCGCGGTGACCTATACCAGCACCCTCGAGACCACGGGCGAGGTGCGCATCCTGCAGGCGCTCTACCCGGTGGATGCCACGCTCGGTTCGCTCGCCGAGTCGGTGCAGGCGACCTACCGGCGTTACGGTGAGCTCACGTTCCTGCGCGAACCGCTCGAGACGAGCTTCACGGTGGCGCTGCTGGTGGCGGTGCTGCTGGCACTGTTCATCGCGCTGTTCGGTGCCTTCGTCTCGGCGCGCCGGGTGGTGGCGCCCATCCGCCGCCTGGTCGCGGGTACGCACGCGGTGGCGGCGGGGCAGCTCGACACGCAGCTGTCGGGGGCCGGCGACGATGACCTCGGTGTACTGGTCGACTCGTTCAACGACATGACCACGCGGCTCGCCGCAGCGAGCGCCGCGGCGGCACGTGGCGCGGCGGAGATCGAGCGCTCCCGTGCCAGCCTCGCCACCGTGCTGGCCCGCCTGACGAGCGGTGTGGTGGCGGTGGACTCCGCAGCACGGCTGCGTTTCGCCAACGAGGCGGCCGGCAGCATCCTGCAGGAGGAGCTGGCCGCGCAGCCGGGCGAGCCGCTGGCTGCGATCGGTGCGCGGGTACCGGCACTGGCGCGTTTTTTCGCCGCCTGCGCCGCGCGCAACGGCGAAGCGCCCGCGGGCTGGCGCGAACAACTCGTGTTCGTCACGGCGGGCGGGGCGAGGCGTGTGCTCATGTGCTCGGCCGCACCGTTGCCCGACGAGCAGGGCAGCGGGAGCGGCTACGTGCTGGTCTTCGACGACATCACCGCCATGCTCCAGGCGCAGCGCGAGGCGGCCTGGGGCGAGGTGGCGCGCCGCCTGGCGCACGAGATCAAGAACCCGCTGACGCCGATCCAGCTCTCTGCCGAGCGCATCCGCCGCCGCTACCTCGCCAGCCTTCCCGGTGCCGAGAGTGAAGTGCTCGACCGCGCCACACACACCATCGTGCAGCAGGTCGAGGCGATGCGCGATATGGTGGATGCCTTCAGCGAGTACGCGCGTGCCCCCGAGCTCACCTTCGGTGCCCTCGACGTCAATGCGCTGGTGCGCGAGGTGAGCGACCTCTACCACGGCCCGCAGCAGCCAGCCGTGCTGCTCGAGCTCGACCCGGCCCTCGGCCCGGTCGAAGCCGATGCGGGGCGCCTGCGCCAGTTGCTGCACAACCTCATCCGCAATGCCTGCGAGGCGCTCGAGGGCGTGCCCGGCGCCCGCGTCACGCTGCGTACTGCGCGCACCGGCACCGAGGCCGCCGAGATCACCGTCGGCGACAATGGCCCGGGCATCGACCCGACGCTGCTCGACCGCATCTTCGACCCGTACGTCAGCGGCAAGACCCGCGGCACCGGCCTCGGGCTGGCCATCGTCCGGCGCCTGGTCGAGGAGCATGGCGGCGCGGTGGTTGCCGAAAATCCGGCTGGCGGTGGCGCTGTCATCAGGGTTACCCTGCCGTTGAGCCAGCGCGGCCGCGAAGCGCCGGGCGAGGCGCGGCTGCGGCGTGCAGCCGAACGGAGGTAGATTCCCATGCGTGCTCCGCACATCCTGGTGGTCGACGACGAAGCCGATATCCGCAACACCATCCAGGACATCCTCACCGACGAGGGCTACGACGTCGTCACCGCCGCGGATGCCGCCGAGGCGCGCGAGGCGGTAGCCGAGCGTGTTCCCGACCTGGTGCTGCTCGATATCTGGATGCCGGGTACCGACGGCATCAGCCTGCTGCGCGAGTGGCAGGACAGCGATCGCATGACCTGTCCGGTGGTGATGCTTTCGGGACACGGCACGGTCGAGACCGCGGTGGAGACGACGCGGCTCGGCGCCGCGGATTTCGTCGAGAAGCCGCTCTCGCTCAACAAGCTGCTGCGCACGGTGGAGAAAGCCATGCGCGGTGGCCGGCCCGCCCCGCCCGTCGGCACCGGCCGCGGCATGCTGCCGCCGATCGTGGCCGCACTCGGCCGCAGCCGGCGCATCCGCGAGCTGCGCCAGGTAGCCGAGCAGCTTGCCCAGCACGCCGCGCCGCTGCTCGTCGTCGGCGAACCCGGCACGGGGCGCGGTGTGCTCGCGCGGTTCATCCACGCCAGTGGCCCGCGGCGCGACGAGCCGTTCGTGCCGGTGCCCGGTGCGAGTCTGCACGGTGCGAACGCCGCCAACCTGATCCTCGGCACCGCCGGCCCTGGTGGCGAGGAGCCCGGCTGCCTCGCGCGGGCCGGCGCCGGCACGCTCTACATCAGCAACATCGAGGACGCCAGCGCCGAGGCGCAGGCGCTGCTCGACGCCGTACTCGAGACACACCGCTACGCACCGCTCGGCCGTGCCGCCGAGGTCGAGACCGGGGCAAGGTTCCTGGCGAGCGTACGCCCGGCGACCGTCGCGAATCCCACCGCCCACGGCGTGCGCGCGGACTTCCTCGCCAACCTCGGCGTACTGCGCATCGAGGCGCCGCCGCTGCGCGAGTACGCCGAGGACATCTCGGAACTCCTGCGCTATGCCGTCGACGATCTGGTTGACCGCGAACGCCTGCCGTACCGGCACTTCGGCTTCGCCGCGCAGAACCGGCTGCGCAACTACCCCTGGCCCGGCAACCTGCGCGAGCTGACCACGCTGGTGCACCGCCTGCTCGCCGCGGGCGGCACCGAGGAAATCGGCCTCGAGGAGGTCGAGAAGGAGCTGGCCGGCGTGAGCGGCGCACAGGAGCCGCTGGTCAAGCAGGACCTGCTGGCCCTGCCGCTGCGCGAGGCGCGCGAGCAGTTCGAGCGCGCCTACCTCACCGAGCAGCTCGCCCTCTGCGGCGGCAAGGTTGGCCAGCTCGCGCGTCGCGTCGGCATGGAACGTACGCACCTGTACCGCAAGCTGCGCGCCCTCGGCGTCGAACTGCGCGGTACTCTCGCCGACGACTGACCTTCCTGCCAGTCGCTGTGGGAGCGACGCCAGTCGCGACTTCCAGCCGGTCGGGGCTTGCGCCCCTCCTACAGGTGAGGAGCCCTGTGGGAGCGACGCCAGTCGCGACTCTTCCGGTCAGTCGGGGCTTGCGCCCCTCCTGCAGCAGGACACCTGGCACCCCTGTGGGAGCGACGCCAGTCGCGACCGGACAGCGTCGGGGCTTGCGCCCCTCCCACAGTAATCCGCGACTACCTCTTCCTCACCGCCAGCACCCCCGCCGCCTTCGCGATCACCGCGTCCACCCGCACCAGATCCATCGCCGCCGGGTCGCGCACTCGCTGCCCGAAACGCAGCTCGCTGACCGGCACGCCGAACTCGCGGCGCACCGCCTCGGGATAGGCATCGACGACCAGCTCCTGGCTGAAGTACGGCCCGGTGCGATGCCGGTTGGAGGTCGCATACAGGCCGACCACCGGCGTGCCGACCGCGGTGGCCATGTGGGCGGGGCCGGAATCCGGGCAGATCAGCAGGTCGGCAAGTTCGAGGATGGCGAGGAGCTGCTTGAGGCTGGTGCGACCGACGAGGTTCGCCACCGGCTGCGGTGCCGCCGCGGCGATCGCGGCGCCGTAGTCGCGCTCGATCGCGCTGCCCCCGCCTGTGAGGACCACCTGCGCCCCATGCGCCTGCTGCAGCTCCGCCACCACGGCCGCGTAGTTCTCCACGCGCCAGTTGCGGTAGTTGGCAAAGCGCTGGCTGGTGCACGGGCTGATGACCACGAGCGGGCCGCTGCCCGCGGCCTGCACCCGCGCGAAGGCGCGGTCCTCTGCCGCCAGCGGGATGTCCCAGCGCAGCACCCGCTCGCGGATGCCGAGGTGCTCGAGGAAACCGAAGAGGCCATCCATGACGTGCTGTTCGGGCCGGGCGGCGATACGCTCGTTCGTGAACAGCCACTGATAGTCGCGCGCCCGCTGGCGGTCGAAGCCGATGCGCCGCCCGGCACGCACCATGAGGCTCGCGAGATTGGCGCGCATCGAGGCGTGCATGTGCAGGAGGAGCGGGAAGCGGCGGCCGCGGGTCTGCGCGCGCAGCGCCACGAGGCTCGCGCGCGGATCGCTCTTGTCGAAGGTGATAAACTCGATTCCGTCCACGCCTTTCATCAGGCCGTGCTCGGTCCGGCCGATCACCCAGGTCACGCGGGTCGCGGGCGAAACCGCCTGGATCGTGCGCAGGACCGGGAGCGTGTGACAGCAGTCGCCGATGGCCGAGAGCCGGATGACGCAGACCGAATCCGGCAGGGGTGCAGGCGATCCACCCGATGAAGGTGCCATGCTGTCGATAGCGCGTGTAGAACGGATCGGCGAGAGCGTCATCCTATACGATGCCTCCCTGGCGGGCCAACCGCGCGAGGCGTGGTTCGATCCCGCTCACTGGGATGGTACGCGCGTGGCCGCCGACCGCTCGGGCGGACGCGGCACGACGCTCTTCGTGCGCCACGATGGCCAGGACTGGGTGCTGAAGCACTACCACCGCGGCGGTGCCGTCGCACGCTTCACCAGCGATGGCTTCGTCTGGGCGGGTGAGGAACGCACGCGCGCCTTCGCCGAGTGGCG
>CAUJIY010000062.1 GCA_963205295.1 Pseudomonadota bacterium | reverse complement strand
GGGCTTGCGCCCCTCCTACAGAAGAGAGAGGTCCTCCGGTCCTGTGGGAGCGACGCCAGTCGCGACTCCCCGGTCGGGGCTTGCGCCCCTCCTACAGCGGCATCCCGGGTAGCCGCGCCACGACGCGTGCGATAAAGTCCGGGCCAGACAGCCATGACCCACGGACAGGACACAGATGCGACCGCCTGGACTGCCCGACAGTGTCTGGTGGTCGGGCTGTTCTTCGTCGCCTACGTCTTCTCCTTCATCGACCGCATGATCCTCAGCCTGATGGTCGAGCCGCTGCGGCGCGACCTCGGGCTGTCCGACATCCAGATCAGCCTGCTGCAAGGCCTGGCTTTCGCGGTGTTCTACACCCTGGTCGGCCTGCCGATCGGCCGCGCCATCGACCGGTACAGCCGGGTGCGGATCGCCGCGATCGGCATCGCGCTCTGGAGCGTCATGACCGCCGTCTCCGGCCTCGCCCAGACCTACTGGCAGCTGTTCACCGCGCGCATCGGGGTCGCCATCGGCGAGGCGACGCTGTCGCCCGCCGCCTACTCGCTGTTCGCCGACATCTTCGACAGCCGCCGGCTCGGCTTCGCGCTCGGCATCTACAACCTCGGCACGGCACTGGGTGCCGGGATCGCCATGGTGCTCGGCGGCGCCATCGTGCACTTCACGAGCGGGCAGCACGCGGTACTGCTGCCACTGCTCGGCGAGGTGCGCCCGTGGCAGCTGACGTTTTTCTACGTGGGACTGCCCGGTCTGCTGGTCGCCCTGGCAGTGCGGCTGCTGCCCGAGCCCGCACGGCAAGGCCAGCGCGCGGGTGTCGCCCCGCCGGCGGTGCCCGTCGCGGCGGTGCTGCGCTTTGCAGCCAGCCGGCGCGGTGCGCTGGCCGGGCATCATCTCGGCGTGGCCTGCTCCAACCTGGCGGCCTTCGCCATCGTGTCGTGGATGCCCGCCATGCTGGTGCGCACCTACCAGTGGTCGATCGCCGAGGCCGGGCTCGCGGTGGGTATCGCCCTGCTGGTGGGCGGACTGCTCGGCCTCACCGGAGGTGGCTGGCTGTCGGACCGCCAGTTCGCGCGCGAGCGGACCGTGGGACGCCTGCGACTGTGCCTGTACGCCACGCTCTGCGGCATCCCTGCCGGTGCCCTGCTGGGATTCCAGTCGAACCCGCTCGTCGCCGTGGCCCTCTTCGGGCTCGCCTACATGTTCTCGATCATGCCGATCGCTGCGGCCGGGGCTGCCCTGCAGGAACTCGTCCCCGGCGAGCTGCGCGGCCAGATGTCGGCGTTCTACCTGTTCGTCGTGAACCTCATTGGCATCGGCGTGGGATCGACGGCCGTGGCGCTGCTGTCCGACACCCTGTTCACCCAGCCGGACGGCATCCGCTATTCGCTCGCGGTGATTTCGCCCGTCGGCCTGGTGCTGGCTGCAGCCTGCTACCGGTTTTCCTTCGGTCCCGTGGCGCGTGCCACGGCCTGCGCTTCGGCGATATAGGCGCGGCGCAGCTCGCGCTTGAGGATCTTGCCGTTCGGGTTGCGCGGCAGGGTCGTGACGATGCGCACCTCGCGGATGCGCTGGCGCTTGCCGACACGCTCGTTGGTCCACGCGCAGATCGCCTGGGCGGTGCCCGCCTCCGCGGGGGGGCTGCCCGCGCGCAGCACCATGATCGCGACCGGGGTTTCGCCCCAGCGCTCGTCGGGCACGCCGATGACCCCCACCTCGCCCACGAGCGGATGCTCGAGCATCACCGCCTCGATGTCGGCCGGATAGATGTTCTGCGCTCCGGACAGGATCATGTCCTTCTTGCGGTCGATGATGTAGAGGTAGCCGTCCTGGTCGGTGCGCCCCACGTCGCCGGTGCGCAGCCACTGCACGCCGTCGCGGTCGGTGAAGCTGGCCTCGCGCGTTGCATCCGGGCGGTTGTGATACCCGATCATCCAGTGGACGCTGCGCACGCAGATCTCGCCGGACCCGCCCCAGGGCACCTCCTGGTCGTGATCGTCGAGCAGGATGTAGTCGTTGCCGCGCACCGGCTTGCCGACCGAGGCCAGCCTGCCTTCGGCTTCCTCCGGCTGGAGCGTGGTCATGAAGCCTTCGGTCAGGCCGTAGAGCTCGATCACCGCGCAGCCGGGGAAGTTCTCCATCACCCGGCGCTTGAGGCCTTCGAACAGGGGTGCGCCGCCGGAAATGACCGCCTGCAGCGAGCTCACGGCAGCCGGCCGGAAGTTCGGCGCCTCGAGCACGCGCTGGAACATCACCGGCGCCATCATCGTGTGGGTGACCCGGTAGCGCTCGACGTCCTCGATCCATGCCGGCGGATCGAACCGCTGGCGGATGATGCAGGTGCCACCGACGAGCAGCGCACAGAGGAGCGAGCCCCAGGCGGTGTTCGAATACAGCCCGATCGCGCAGATCGACACCGCGCCGTAGTGGTAGCGGTGGGCGAGCGCGAGTTCGTGGATCGACTGGATCCGGCGCCGGTGCACATGCTTGATGCCCTTGGGCAGGGCCGTCGTTCCCGAGCTGTAGATGATGTTGCAGGGATCCTCGTCGCCGATCACGACCGCCGGGCGCGCCGGGCTCTGGCGCCCGCGCCAGCCGGCGTAGCCGCCGGTGGGGCCATCGTGCACGATGATCCCGTCGGGCAGGAGCGAGGTCGCCTCGTCGAGCCGCGCCGCGAGCCGCTCCCGCTGCGCGGGGCTGCAGAACAGGACCCGCACCGCGGCATCCTGGAGCATCAGCAGCAGGCCGCTCTCGTTCACCGCCAGGTTCAGCGGTACGGTCACGGCACCCGCCTTCCAGGTGCCGTAGAGCATCTCGACGTATTCGACGGAACTCTCGAGCAGGATCGCGACCGAGTCGCCCTTGCCCACGCCGAGCGCCCGCAGGCCGTTGGCAACCGCGTTCGAGCGCCGGTCGAGATCCGCCCAGCTGAGCGTCACCTGGTCGTCGATGAGGGCTGCCTTGTGCGGATACCACCGTGCGTGCAGGCGCACGAAGTCCGGCAGCAGCGGGCCGGTGAACTCGAAGCGGGTCGGCGGATCTGCAGGAGTCGTGGTCGTGCTCATCGTCTGCATTCCCCTGCTGGCTCCAACGCTCAGCTCGTTCGTGAAAAATCGGGGCGGCGCTTCTCGCGGAATGCCTGCAGGGCCTCGGCGCCTTCGGCCGAATTCAGCCCGAGGAACACCCCGCGCTCCTCCTCGCGGATCCGTTGCAGCAGCGCCGCGGTATCGCCTTTCATCAGCCGCTTGGCCCGGCGCATCGCCTGCGGTGGCTTCGCGGCGAACTCGCCGGCGATTGCGAGCGCCACCTGGCCGACGGCGCCGTCTTCGGCGAGCCGCGAGACAATGCCGAGACGGTGGGCCTCGCTGCCGTCGACCGACCCGGCGCGCAGCACGAGTTCCGCGGCGCGCGTGTAGCCGAGGAGGCGCACCAGCAGGAGCGAGGAACCCGCCTCGGGCACCAGGGCGAGATTGAGGAACGGCAAGACGATCTTCGAGCCGGGGCCCGCCACCACGGCGTCGAGATGCAGCAGCATGGTGGCGCCGATGCCGGCAGCGACACCCTCCACCGCTGCGACGATCGGCACACTCGCGTTGACGAGCGCCTCGACGAAGCGCATGACCGGATTCGGCCCCTGCGAGCCGGAACCGGCGGCGGGAAAGCCGGAAACGTCGTTGCCGGAACAGAAGTTGCCGCCGGCGCCGCTGAAGACCACGGCACGCACGGCCGTGTCGGCCTCGGCGCGTTCCAGCGCGGCGCTCATGACGTCGTACATTTCCATCGTCAGCGCGTTCTTCTTCACCGGATTGTCGATCCGGATCTGCAGCACGTGGCCGTCGAGCTGCGTCGTCACCACACTCATTTCGAATCTCCTTGCGGGAGACTGCCCGCGGAATAGAGCCGGCGCAGCGCCACCCGGTCCAGCTTGCCGGTTGCCCCCACCGGCAATTTTTCGTGGAACACATAGGTCTTGGGATGCTTGAACGATGCCAGGCGCTCGCGACAGAACTCGCGCAGCTCCGCCTCCGACGTGCCGCCGGTCACCGCGACATGGGCCTCGATGCGATAACCCCACTTCGGATCGCGGACGCCGATCACGGCGACCTGCGCGACACCCGGGTGCGCCAGCAGGCAGATCTCGACTTCCTCGCCCTGCACCTTGATGCCGCCGCTGTTGATGGTGTTGTCGGTGCGCCCGGCGACGTGCAGGTAGCCGTCGGCATCGAGGTGGCCGAGGTCGCCGGACCGCCACCAGCCGTCGACGAAGCGCCGCGCCGTCAGTTCCGGGTTGTTCAGGTAGCCGGTCGCGAGAGTCGGGCCGCGCAACAGGATCTCGCCGGTCTCGCCGGTCGGCCGCAGATCGTCGATGCCACCGTCCGGGTCGACGACGCGCAGGTCGGCCCCCGGCACCGGCTTGCCGGCGCACACTCCCTTGCCGAAAAGTTCCAGATCGCGCAGTTCCCAGTACGTCGCGGCGCCCGGCGCCGACTCCGAGGCGAGGTACAGACAGCGGACGTCGATGTTCGCCCACGAGCGCATGCGTTCGATGTCGGCCGGTGACGGCGGCTCGCCGGCACAGAGCATCATGCGCAGGGAACTCAGGTCATAACGTGCGGTGATCGCGGGCTCCAGCATGCGGACCATGGTCGGCACCGGGCCTGCCATGGTTGCCTTCTCGCGTTCGATCGCGGCACAGAATCCCTCCGGGGTGAAGCCATCCATGAGCACCAGGCTGCCGCCGGCGTACAGCACCGAGATCGTCGAAAACGGCCAGGCCGCGAACGAGGTGCCGACGATGACCAGCAGGCGCGTGCTGCGCGAGACGTGCCCGAACAGCGCCGGTGCCGACCGCATCCAGCGCACGAAATTCGCGTTGCTGTGCAGGATCCCCTTGGGCGTACCGGTCGAGCCGGAAGACAGGATGATGATCGCCGGGTCGTCCGCAGATACCTCGGCCGGCGGCTCTGCGTCCGGATAGCGCGCCAGCGCGGTGCCGTAGGCCAGATCGGCACCCGGCAGCGGGGCGTCACCCAGCGTAATCACCGGCAGCCTGGCCGGCAGCTGCGCCATGGCTTCGACAACCGTGGCGCAGACACCGTCCGCACAGATCACGGCTTTCGCGCCGATGCCGGCCAGCGTACTGCGGATGAAGACCGCCGGTTCGCGCGCGTTGATGTTGCAGGTGACGCAGCCGAGCTTCTGGGCAGCGAAGAACGCGGCATAGAAGCGGCAGGTCGCGGAACCCAGGAACGCGACGACGTCACCGCGCCCGATGCCGGCGTGCTGCAGCGCCTGGGCGAGCATGCGCGCCTCGCGGTTCAGGCGCTCGCCGGTGTAGCGCACACCCTCCTCGATGATCAGCTCCGTGGCGCCATTCCACCGGCAGACCACGTCGATGGCCTGGCGGACGGTGTAGACGTCGGCACCGCTCATCGCTCAGTCCTGGATGGCAACCACGATCTTGCCGATCGCCGAACGGTCGGCGACTGCAGCCAGCGCGTCGACTGCCTGGTCGAGGGTAAAGACCCGGTCGATACGCGGGCGGATGGTGCCCTGCCGGTAGAACTCCATGAGCTCGGCGAAGTTGCGCTCGACCGCCGCACGCTCGTGCTCGAAGAACGACATGTAATTGACGCCGACGACGGCGTTCTCCTTGAGCAGGGCCAGGTTGGTCGCATACTGCGCGATCTGGCCGCTGGCGAAGCCGACGATGAGGATACGCCCGTAGCGCCGGGCCGTGCGGCAGGCCTGGCCGAACAGCTCTCCGCCCACCGGGTCGAAGACCACGTCGACACCTTCGCCGCCGGTGAGCCGGCGCACCGCTTCGCGCAGGTCTTCCTGGCCATAGTCGATCAGCTCGGAGAAGCCCTCGGTGCGCAGGGCCTCGATCTTGCGGGCCGAGCTCACCGCCCCGATCACGCGGGCACCCATCGCCCGGCCGATCTGCATGGCCGCCATGCCGACACCGCCACCGGCACCGAGCACCAGCAGGGTCTCGCCGCTTTTCAGCGCCCCGCGCTGCTTGAGCGCGTAGTACGAGGTGGTATGGCCGCCCTGGAAGACTGCCGCACGCAGCATGTCCATTTCATCCGGGACCGGCACAATGGCCTTGGCCGGGGCCACGACTTCCTCGGCGAGCCCGCCCCAGAAGATGGTGGCCATCACCCGTTGGCCGACGCGCAGGCCGGTGACGCCCGCCCCGATCTCGCTGATCGTCCCGGCCACCTCGCCACCCGGATGGAACGGCAGCGGCGGGCGCACCTGGTACTTGCCCTGGACCAGCAGGACATCCGGAAAATTGATGCCGCAGGCCTGCACCCGGATGCGGACCGTGCCCTCGCCGATGGCCGGCGGTGCCACGTCCTGCACCCGCAGTTGCCCGATCGGACCGAATTCAGCGCAGACGAGGGCTTTCATCCCAATCTCTCCAGACCCGATGTCGGCAGAAGAAAAAGGGCGGGCCGAAGCCCGCCCTTTTCAGTTTCAGGACCTGTCGGTCCCGGCGTTACCGGAACTTCCAGGTGCCCTGCAGCGTGATGTACCGCGGCGTGGAAACCGAGCTGGCATGGTAGCGGGCCACCGTGTAGGCGTGCTGCAACGTCAGCTCGTCGCTGAGGTTGCGCCCGATCAGGGCCAGCTCCCAGAGGTCCTCGCTGTCGGCGACGGCCACGCGCAGGTCGTACTTGGTGAACGCGTCCTGCGTGTGCAGCGGCGACAGGTTGGCCTGGATGTAGTACTCGTCGGAGTAGTTGGCCGCAGCGTTGACCTTCAGGCGCGTCCCCGCGGTCAGCGGGCTGTTCCAGTCGATCCTGAACGAACCGGTCCACTCCGGCGCCCGCTCGAGCCGCTCGCCCGAGAGGTCACCCTGGCCGCTGATGCAGCTCGGGTCCGCCTGGGTGCCGTCTTCCGCGATGACCTTGCAGAACGTGTTCTTGTACTTGTCGTACTCGGCCTTGTTGTAGGCGGCATTGAGGCCCAGCGTGAGGTAGTCGGTCGCCAGCCACTGGATGTCGGTCTCCACACCCTGGCTGGTCGCCTCGGCGGCGTTCTTGGTGATGAAACGCACACCGTCGTACTGGGACGTCTGCAGGTCTTCGAACTCCGTGTAGTAGAGTGCGATGTTCCAGTTCAGGGCGCCGCCCAGGAACTTCATCTTGGCGCCAAGCTCGTAGGCGTCGGCCTTCTCCGGCTTGTAGTCGTAGATGCCGTTGTTTTCCTCCAGATAGAGGCCGTCGAGAATATCCTGGTCCGTGATGAAATCCATGCCGGCATAGGTCTGGGCCCAGGAACTCACGCCAAGGACCGTCGTGTTGTCGACCTGGGTCCGGATGTTGTTGCCGGTGGTCCCGTCGTTGGCGATCATGCCGCCGCTCTTGAAGCCCTCGGCATACGAGGCATAGGCCATCACATCGTCGGTGATGTCGACCTGGAAGTTGATCGACGGCAGGGTATAGCGCTCCTCGCGATTTTCGGCGACGTCGAATTCCCGGTTCAGCGCACCGATCGGGATATAGGTGAAGTCGGTCGGAATCGGGCTGATCGTGTTGGTGGCCCGGTTGTACCTCCAGTTGGTGTTGGTCGAGTGCCCGTCGAGGGTGTCCTGGCCGACGCGCAGGCCGAGGATCATCCGCGCCCGGTCATCGAAGAAATGAAACGTCGCCGAGCCATACGCCGAGATCGTGTCACCCTCGCCCCGATAGGCACGTGCGCCGCCGGTGTAGTTCTTCAGGTCCGGATCGGTGGCGGGATCCCCGCTACCGAAGACGGGTGTGAACGTCGGGATGAACGGGGACTGCTGGAGGATCCGCGAGTTGTCCTGTGAATAGTACACGCCAGCCACGTAGTCGAAGAACCCGCCCGTCGGCGAGGTGATGCGGAACTCCTGGCTGTACTGCTCGTAGTTCTCGGAGATCTCGGTGTCGACGAAGAGCTCGACATAGCTCGTCGCCGTGACCCGGCGGATGAAATCGAAGCTGCTGAGGCCGGTGATCGACGTCAGCGTGTAATCACCGATGTCCCAGTCGACCTGCAGGGAGTAGTTCTGGGCGTCGGTATCGTCCCACTGGCCGTCCGGGAAGATCGTATTCGTCGAGGTCTCGTCGTCGACACTTTCGGGCTTGGTGAACGGGATCAGCGGGCCACCGGGGAAGTAGCGCACGCCGTAACCGCCATAGCCGATCAGCTGGGCCGAGTAACCATCGATGAATTTCTCGGACAGCTCGGCCTTGAAGCGCACCGACACGGTATCGCTCGGATCCCAGTCCAGCACGCCGCGGACCAGCGTGGACTCCACGCCCTGCTCTTCCTTGCCGGTCGAGATGTTGTGGATGAAGCCGTCGAGGTCCTGGTACTCACCTGCCAGGCGGAAGCCAAGCGTGTCGCTGATCGGGCCCGACCAGAAACCGCTGACGTTGTAGCCGCCTTCGGACAACTCGGTGCCGGCGCTGATCTCACCTTCGAAGTCCTTGGTGGGACCGGCCGAAATGGTGCTCACCGCACCGGCGATGGTGTTCTTGCCGAACAGCGCGCCCTGCGGACCGCGCACCACCTCGATGCGCTCGATGTCGAACAGCGGGTTCTGGAAGCAGCGCGGACGGCCGCAGTAGACACCGTCCACGAAGGTGCCGACCGCGCTCGCGAACGACAGCTGGCTCGCGCCTGACCCGAGGCCGCGGATGCGGATCTGGTAGCTGGCGAGGGTTTCCTGGATGACCAGGTTCGGCACGTAGTTCTGTACGTCCGTGAAGTCCTTCAGGCCATACTCCTGAACGAGCTCACCGGTGACGACGCCGACCGAGATCGGCACGTCCTGCAGCGTTTCCTCACGCTTGGTCGTGGTGACGATGATCTCGCCCAATGTGGCCGCGGCTTTCTTCTCCTGGGCGACCGCGTCGTTGCCGACGCCACTGCCCAGCACCAGAAGCGCACATCCTGCCGCCAGCAGGCTGCAGCCCTGCAGATTCGACCCCTTGGTCATGTCCGATCCCCCTGGATTCTGTCGATGTTACCGTTGTTGCGTCGGCATCCCTCTATGCCGACGCGTGGACTCTAACACCGTGTTTGCCAATTGCGCAATATTATTGACGATCGAAACCAAGGTCGCTGCGCAGGCGACGCACGGCCGTGACCATGGCCGCCATCTTCCCGGCGGCTGCCGCCCGCGTCAGGTACTTCATCCCGCAGTCGGGAGCGATGAGCAGGCGCTGCGGGCCGACGACAGCCAGCGCCTGGCGGATCCGGCCGCAGATCTCGTCCGGCGATTCGACCGCGAGCGTTCCCAGGTCGAGCACGCCCAGCATGACGCGCCTGGATCCCAGCTGTCGCAGAACCGCCACATCGAGCCGCGGCTGGGCTGCTTCGATCGAGACGATGTCGACCGCACAACAGTCGAGTCCACCGAGAAAAGCGTAGGCGCCCGGCTTGGTGTAGCCCCGGTCGATCGGGCCGTAACCGAAGCAGATGTGCAGCGCAGTGGTGCCCCTGACGCCGGCGACGGCGCGGTTGATGGCCTCGACGCCCCAGGCCCTGGCCGCATCGGGACGCGCCTCGAGGTAGGGCTCGTCGAGCTGCACGATGTCCGCACCGGCCGCGTGCAGGAAACGGATCTCGTCGTTGACCGCCGCCGCGAACGCCAGCGCGAGGGCGGCCGGGTCCCGGTAGTGCTCGTCGAGGGCGAGCTGCGCCAGGGTGAAGGGTCCGGGCAGCGTGATCTTCACCGGCCGCGTGGTGCTGGCACGCAGGAAGGCGATGTCGTGCGCCATGACCGGCTCGCGCCACCGGATCGGCCCCACGACCCGGGGCACCGCCTCCGGCTGGTTGCGCCGGTTGAGGACCGAACCCGGTCTCGCCGCATCGATGCCTTCCAGGGCGGTCGCGAATACGTTGGAGTAGCTCTCGCGCCGCATTTCGCCGTCGCCGACGATGTCGATACCCGCCTGTTCCTGAGCGCGGATGGCGAGCAGGGTTGCATCGTCCTGCGCTTCGGCGAGGTACTCCGGTGGCACGCGCCAGAGTTCCCGGGCGGGCACCCGCGGCGGAGCGCGGTGGCCGAGGTTATCGCGGTCGACGAGCCAGCCGGGCTGCGGCAGGCTCCCCACCAGGGCCGTGGGCAGCAGCGGCAACTGCGCCAGCCGGTCGCCGGACGGTGCACGGCTGGCTGCCGGTATCACCATCACCGGCACTCCCCGCGTGCCGCTGTCCGCTGCCGGCCGACAACCACGCTTTGCACGCTGCGGATGGTCAAGCCATCACATCCTGTCGACGGAGAACCGGGACTGGAGTGTCGCCAGCTCGCGGCGGAGCGGTCAAGCCTGTCGATCAGGGGCGACGCCCTCTGGTGTTCCGCATTGCCACGGTGCCGGGCCGTCACTAGAATCCAGATACGCTCTTACGTTGACATTCGCACCCGGGTATCCCCGGGCATCACCGCCCAACCGCAGGACACCACCATGGCCGAGACCCGCAGAGAGAAAGAACCGGAATACGACCGCATCCCGTTCCTGATCAGGTTCCAGGAGAAGGCGGGATTCAAGGACACCTATGCCGGCGAGATCGACCGGGTGGTGCTCGAGGCGCACCTGCTCAAGGCGAAAGGCACGAAGTCGAAGACCGTGGTGATCTTCATGCACCCGATCGGCGGTGGCCAGTACCTGCCGATGCCGCTGGCGCTCGCGCGCACAGGAGTCGATGTCATCGTCTGCGGCAGCCGCTACCGCGGCGTCGACTACGCGCTGATCATGGAAAAGGTCGTGATCGACCTGGCGGCTTGTGTACGCGATGCCAAAGAGCGGCTCGGCTACGAGAAGATCCTGCTCGGCGGCTGGAGCGGCGGCGGCTCGCTGTCGCTGTACTACCAGGCGGAAGCCGAGGACCCGCGCGTGAAGTGCACGCCAGCGCAGGAGCCGCCGGATCTGACCGCGGCAGGACTCATCCCGGTGGACGGGGTGATGCTGCTCGCGGCGCACAAGGCCCGCAACCTGACCTTCACCGAATGGCTCGACCCGGCAATCACCGACGAGCAGAACTTCACCAAACGCGACCGCGAGCTCGATCTCTACGACCCCAAGGGTCCGCAACCGCCCTACGATCCCGAGTTCGTGGCACGCTTCCGTGCCGCCCAGATCGCGCGCAACCGGCGCATCACGGCCTGGGTGCGCAGCACGCTCGACGACTACCGTGCGCGCGGCCTGACCAACCAGGAACTGTCGTTCGTCGTGCAGGGCACCATGGCCGATCCGCGCTGGCTCGACCCGGCACTCGACGCCAACGACCGCAAGCCGCGCTGGTGCTTCCTCGGCGAGCCGCACATCGTCAATATGAGCCCGATCGGGCTGGCGCGGTTCTGCTCGCTGCGCAGCTGGCTCTCGCAGTGGAGCTACGACGACTCCAATGCCAACGGGCCGAAGTGCGCGGCGCGCATCAAGGCGCCGATCCTGATCGTCGCCAATTCCGCCGACGACGGCTGCCCGCCGAGCCACGGCCACGCGCTGTACGACGCCATCCGCCACGGCGACAAGGAACTGGTGACGATCCAGGGCGCCAACCACTACTACTTCAACCAGCCCGACAAGGCCCGCGAGGGCGCCGAGGTGTGTTTCAACTGGATGCAACGCCACCGGTTCGTGAGCTGAACCGGGTGGCCTGACCGAGCTCGGGTGCCGGTGCAAGGCGTCAGGCAATCCTGGTTCCGGCGCGCCGCCGCCCTGCTGCGGCGCGCCAGCGGTGAACCGCTGCTGCAGTTCGTCGTCCTCGGCAGCCTCGCGTTCGCCGCCGGACAGTGGCTCGACACCCGCCGCGTCGTCATTCCGGACTGGCGCGTCGAGGAGGCACAGGAGCAGATGGCCGCCTTCCTGGCCACTCCGGCGCTCACCGCAGAGCAACGCCTGGAGGCCGACGTGCGCGTGCTCGGCGATGAACTGCTCTATCGCGAAGCGTTGCGGCGCGGGCTCGATCGTGACGACCTGGTGATCCGGCGGCACCTCGCGCAGAAGCTGCTGCTGCTCACCGAGGAGCTCGAGCTCGCCGGCCGCGTGCCGGACGTGGCCGGGTTGCAGGCGCTCTACCGCGAGATGACGCCGCGCTGGAGCGAACCGGCACGCATCTCCTTCTGCCACGCCTACTCGCGCACGCCCTGGCCTGCGGGGGCGGCCGCAGGCCAGCCGGCGCCGGCCGACAGCTGTCCGCGCGGTGCCGGCGAGGCATTCGCGCTGGGAACGGAAATCCACCGGTGGAGCGAAGCGGAGATCGCCGCGCAGTTCGGCCCCGCGTTTGCACAGGCCCTTGCCGCCGCACCCGCCGGAACCTGGGTCGGTCCCCTGGCGTCGCGCTTCGGCTCGCACCTGGTCTGGATCCGGGAGCATGTCGCTGCACGGACGCCGACGTTCGAGGAAAAGCGCACGACGCTGGTGGCGCTGTGGTCGCAACGCGTACGCCAGCACGCCCGGCAGGAGCTGCTGCGGCAGCTGGCCGGGACCTATCGCGCCGGATCGCAGCCGGGTGACCCGGCGACCACCGAAGGTCGGCTGGCGCTGGCCGCGGCAACGCTGGCGCAGCAGGACCCGCCATGACGCGCCGGAACAGGCTGGCCGGTACCATCCTGTGCCTGTCATGGGCCATGTCGCTCCTGCCGGTTGCAGCACTGGCCCACGGACTGCGTCTGGCGCAGCTCAGCATCGTACCGCTCGACGACCAGGTGCTGGAGGTGCACTGGCGTTCGACCGCCGCCGATCCCCTGCCGCAGCTGTCGATCGGCGGTCCGTGCACCAGCCCGGCGCTGCCCGCAGCTGCCGACGCGGCAATCCCCGTACGCTGCGATGGCGCCGGCGGCCGGGCGCTGCTGCGGCTGTCGGGGCTGTCGCCCGACACCCAGCTGGTCTTGTCCGTCGGCAAGGACGGACAGGCCCCGGTGGCGCGGCTGCTCACCGGCGCGGACAGCTACGAGGTGCCGTGGGAGGCTGGCAGCCGGTCCGCACTGGCGGGAGCCGCCGAATACGTGGCCCTCGGCACCACGCACATCTTCGCCGGTGCCGACCACCTGCTGTTCCTGCTGGCACTGCTGCTCCTCGCTCCGCGGCCGGGAGCGCTCGTGCGCATCGCCACCCTGTTCACGATCGGCCACAGCGCCACGCTCGTGCTCGCGGCCACCCGCACGATCGTGGTCGACCCCGCGCTCGCGGAGCTGGGGATCGCCCTGACGCTGGTCATCGCGGCGCGGGAGCTCTATCGGGTCCAGGCTGCCGGCGCTGCAACAGGTCATCGCCTGCAGGGGACGGCTCTGGTCTTCGGCCTCATCCACGGCCTGGGCTTCGCGGGGGGGCTCGACCTGATCGGACTGCCATCGGGGCGCCTGGCGGTGTCGCTCGCGGCTTTCAATCTCGGCGTCGAGATCGGCCAGGTCGTCCTGCTCCTCGCCGGCTGGATCCTGCTGCGTGCCGTGCAGCGCGTCTGGGCCGGCGGCATGACGCCGGTGGCGAGGTCCGCCGCGCTCCTGACCGGCAGCGCCGGCGTCTTCTGGTGCCTGCAGAGGTTCTAGGCCGATGAACACGACAAACCGCCTTCCCGCCCTGCTGCTCAGTGGCGGTGTCGCACTGGCCCTGCCCGCCTTTGCCGCATGCCCGGGCCCGGATCCGGGCGCAGGCACCCGGCAGGTCCTGTTCGGCGACCTGCACGTTCACACGGCATATTCGATCGATGCGTATGCAGTAGGCACCCGGGTCGACCCGGCGGACGCCTTCGCCTTCGCCCGGGGCCAGGAACTGACGCTGAGCGACCGGCGCACGCGGGTGCGCCTGCGCCGTCCGCTCGACTTCGCCGCCGTCACCGACCACGCCGAGTATTTCGATGTCACCTGGCTGTGCACCGATCCGCTCTACAGCGACATCGACTACTGCGCACAGTTTCGCCAGACCAGCAGCGACGACCCGGCGATCCCGGGATTCCGCCGCTTCGTGGCACCGCTGTTCGCCGACGAGCACAGCAAGCCGGCGCCGGTGTGCAGCGGGGACCAGGCGCGCTGCGAGGCGGCGCGCCGTTCGCAGTGGCTGCGCGTGCAGAAGATCGCGAACGAGGCCGATGAACCCTGCCGGTTCACGGCATTCATCGGCAACGAATGGTCGGCCACCCCGAACATGCGGCACTGGCACCGCAACCTGATCTACGCCACGGACAAGGTCCCGCCGTTTCCCATCAATTCCGTCGACCAGCCGACCGTCGATGTGATGTGGGAGAGCCTCGAGCGACACTGCCGCCCGGAGGACGGCTGCGACGTCGTCGCCATCCCGCACAACATGAACCTCGCCGAAGGTGGCGGCTTCGACGTCGAGTCGGCGCCGGAGATCAGCCTGCGCCGGCGCGCCCGCTTCGAGCGCCTTGCCGAGATCTACCAGCACAAGGGCGCCAGCGAGTGCCTGCCGGCTTTCGGCGCCGACGACACCGGCGACTGCGGGTTCGAGTTCAGCCTGCCCTCGCGCTTCAAGGTACCTGGGGCGAGCGCCCCCGACGAAAAGACCTGGAACACGCTCCGGTCGGCCTACTACCGCACCCTGCTCGCGCGCGGCCTGGAGATGCAGCAACGCCGGCAGTTCAACCCGCTGCAACTCGGCGCCGTCGCCGGCACCGACACCCACAGCGGCACGGCGGGTGCCGTCGACGAGGATTCCTGGCGTGGCCATTTCGGCGGGGAAGTCGACCCGGCGAAACGCCTCTCCCTCTCTCTGGCCCGGAGCCCGGGCGGACTCGTGGCGGTCTGGGCGGAGGAGAACACGCGGTCGAGCGTCTTTGCCGCACTCAAGCGCCGCGAGGTCTACGGCACCAGCGGACCGCGGATCGTCCTGCGCTTCTTTGCCATGGCCGCTGCCACGGCCGATCCGTGCGGCACGAGTGCGGTACCCGACAGCGCCATCCCGATGGGCGGAACCCTGCCGGCAGAGCGGGGATTCCGGCCCCAGTTCGTGGTCCAGGCGCTCATGGACCGTGAACCGCTGGAGCGGATCGAGATCGTGCGCGGCGTCCTCGGCCCACGCGGCATCGAGGAGCAGGTGCTCACGTTGCCGATCGACGGGGCGCTGCCCGCGCCGGCGGTTTGCGCCGTGTTCCGCGATGCGGATTACGATGCCTCGAGGCCCGCCTACTGGTACGCACGCGTGCTCGAACGCCCGACCTCGCGCTGGTCCAGGCACGACTGCCAGGCGGCGGGAGACTGCACGCCCGAGCAGGACCGCATGATCCGCGAGCGCGCCTGGGCATCCCCGATCTGGCGTCTGCCCTGACGCAAGGAACACCGATGGAACTGACCCAGAGCCTGCATCGCGCCGTCCAGGTCAACCCGGATGGTCTCGCCATCGTGTACGGCCAGCTGCGCCGCACCTGGCGTGAATTCCACGCCACGGTCGCCAGGACGGCCGGCATGCTCAGGCACTTTGGCGTCCGGCACGACACGAAAGTAGCGATCGTCTCGACGAACAGCGACCGCTTCGTCGAGTGCCTGTACGCAGTGCCGTGGGCCGGGGGCGTGCTCGTCCCTGTCAACTTCCGGCTGCAGATCGACGAGCTGGCCTACATCGTCGATCACTCGGAAGCCGAGATCCTCGTCTTCGAGGAGCAGTTCCGCGACATCGTCACCGCGCTGCGCGCGCGCATCCCGCGCCTGCGCCACGCCATCGTCATGGATGCGGACCGCTCCGGCGTGAGCGCGGCCGTGTCCTACACCGCGGCCGCTGCGGCCGCAGAACCGATCCCGGACGAACGGCGCGGCGGGGACGACCTGGCCGTCATCTTCTACACCGGCGGAACGACCGGTGTCCCGAAGGGCGGCATGCACACGCACGACAGCCTGTTCCATTTCATCCTCACGTTCCTGGTGTCGGAGCGTGTCGAACAGGACCTGGTGCACCTGCACGTCACGCCGATGTTCCACCTGTCCTGCCTCGGCGTGCTGGTCACGACCGCGGTGGCCGGCACCCATGTCATCCTGCCGAAGTTCGAACCCGAGGACGCCCTGCGCGCCATCGACGAGCACAAGGTGACCTGCTGCCTGTCGGTGCCCGTGATGTTCGAGCGCATGCTCTTTCATCCGAATGTCGGCGCCTACGACCTGACCAGCCTGCGCATGCTCGGCTACGCTGCCTCACCGATGCCGCCGCGGATCCTCGAGGAAGCGCGGAGCCGGTTTCCGCAGCTGCGCTTCGCCCAGGCCTACGGCATGACGGAGGCCCCGGGGCCGCTGTACCTCGGGCCGGAGCACCACACCCAGGCGGCCGTCGATGCCGGCCGCACGCGGGCCGCAGGCCGCGCGGTGCCGACCTGCGAGGCGAGGATCGTCGATACCACGGACCACGAGGTCGAGCGCGGCACGGTCGGCGAGATCGTGATCCGCGGACCGGTCGTCATGAAGGGCTACTGGAAGAACCCCGATCTGACCCGCGAGGTGATCCGCGACGGCTGGCTGCACACCGGCGACGCCGGCTACATGGATGCTGCCGGCTTCATCTACGTCACCGACCGGCTCAAGGACATGATCATCTCGGGCGGCGAGAACGTCTATTCCACCGAGGTCGAGGGTGTCGTCTCGCGGCATCCTGCCGTGGCGCAGTGCGCGGTGATCGGCATTCCGAGCGAGCAGTGGGGCGAGAGCGTGCACGCCATCGTCACGCTGCGCGACGGCACGACGGCCACGCCGGACGAGGTTGCCGCCTTCTGCCGTGAACGCATCGCCGGATACAAGTGCCCGCGCTCGGTCGAGGTCCGCACCCAGCCGCTGCCCATGAATGCCGCAGGCAAGATCCTCAAGGCGAAACTGCGTGAACCATACTGGGCTGGTCGCAAGCGCAAGATCTGAGGCCCGCGATCCAGCCGGTGCGCCAGGCAGCCGGTTACCGTGCGGTTGCAGGGCTTCGGCCATCCGTTGTTCAATGGCGTCCCGCACGTCGTCCGCAGGAACGACCCTTACTGGAGGAACCCCACGGTGGTGAAGAAGTCAGCCAGCCTCGAACGTCCACGCGGCATCAACCACGCCGCCTACCGCTGCCGTGACGCCGAACAGACGCGCTGGTTCTACGAGGATGTGCTCGGTCTGCCGCTGGCGACGGCCCCCGTTTTCGAGGACGTTCCCGGAACCGGCGAGCGCATCCCCTACATGCACCTGTTCTTCCAGCTGGGGAACGGCGAAACGATCGCCTTCTTCGACCAGCCGGAGACCGCCGACGAGAGCAAGTTTGCGCGCGCGCACAGTTTCGATCGTCACCTGGCACTGGAAGTGCCGGATGAAGCATCGCTGCTGGCCTGGCAGAAGCAGATCAACGAGGCCGGCGTGAGCTGCCTCGGACCGGTCGATCACGGGTTCGTGAAGTCGGTCTACATGTACGATCCGAATGGCCTGCAGGTCGAACTCACCTGCCGCACGGGTGCCTGGGAAGAGGAGATGTCCGATCCGGCCCGGGCACGCGCGAGCATCGCCGAGTGGTCGCAGCGCATGCGGGCGGAAAAGGAGCGCCGGTTCGGCGCCGCTGCCATCGACCGGCGCAGCCGCCGCAGGTAGCACCAGGTCCGGCGAGATCAGTGGACGGGCCGCCGACAGGAACTCCGTCGGCGACCCATGCCTCTGAGTGGAACGCGGCGGTGCACTGGCGCACCGCCGCCGGTTCCAGCCGCACTCAGGCAGCGTGCTCCTTGCGGTAGGCGTCCTTGCGGGCCTTGGTCTTGTTGGTCCAGTCGGACATGCTCTTGTTTACCTGCCCCTTGGCAGCCGTCAGGATCTCGTTGTACCGGGGCTCCTTCCACAGGATCTCGACCTGGATACCGTTCGGGTCGTAGGTATAGACCGAGCGGACGAAGCTGTGGTCGAGATCCGAGTCGACCTTGAGACCGGCATCGCGCCAGCGCTTGGCAAAGGTCTCCAGCTCGGCCTCGGTCGACACTTCGAAGGCGATGTGGCGGACAAAGCCGCTGCGGATCTTGAACAGGTCCGGCCGCATGTGGTCCGGCAGATCGAAGAAGGCAACGAAATTGCCGTCGCCCATCTTGAAGAACAGATGCATGTAGTCGAGCTTGATATCCGTTCCCGAGATCTTGTCGAAGGACAGGGCCGCGGCAAGTTCCATGCCCATGATGCCTTCCCAGAAACGACGGGTTTCCTCGGCGTCGAAACAGCGGTAGGCGGAGTGATGGGTGCTGAGAATCTTCGGTGCGGGTCCCTTGGGGGTCGCGGTCTGTGCGCTCATTTCAGGTCTCTCCGATAGGTTGAGTTGGTCAATAAGCTTGACAATCTTGGCACCGATTCGAAAAATAGTCCATACCGTCTCGTCGCCCTGCAGTCGCGCCGGCCGGTGCGCCGGCTGTCGCTGGTTCTGCCGGTCGGCAGCCCCGGGCTGTTGCACACCTGCCACGATCTGCGGCGCTGCCGCAGATCGTCCAACGTGACCTGTTTCACAACCCCTGACCTACCCAACGGGTGATTCCATGCCATTGAGCACCGTCGATCCTGCCGTCCTCGAGACCCTGGCCAGCTTCGATTCCGCCACCGTGCAGAATGCGGCCGTCGTGGTACGTGGCTACGTGCCGGAAACGCACGACTATTCCGGACCCGAGCTGCGCTACATGTCCGCGAGCCAGCGGACCGTGGTCGGTTATGCGGTGACGTCCACCTGGATGCCGCTGCACAAGCCGGCCCGCCCCGTCGTGGATCGCTACGCGCTCTACGATGCGGTCGCCGCTGTCGGTGCGCCCGTGATCGCCGTGCTGCAGGACATCGATATGCCAGCACGCCGCGGCGCCATCATGGGTGACGGCATGGCGTACATCATGCGCCGGCTTGGCGCCGTCGGCGCGGTGGTCGACGGCAATGCGCGCGACGTACCCGGCATCGACGAGTCGGGCATCGGCCTCTGGGCCACGGGCCGCGCCCCGGGCCACGGACCCTTCGGCATCGTCACGCAGGGGGAACCGGTCACCGTCGCCGGCCTGCACATCCTGCAGGGCGACATCCTGGTCTGCGACGGCGACGGCGTGACCCGCGTGCCGGTCGACATTGCGGCCGAAGTCGCCAGAGCCTGTGCCGATGTGCGCGACAAGGAGTCGAAACGACTCCAGTACTTCGTGGCGGAGAACTTTTCCTTCGAGGCCTGGCGCAAAGAGCGCCGCTGAGCCGCGGCCGAACCGCGCTTACACCACGCGGTGGACCAGCGGCGTGCCGTCGCGCACGGCCTGCACGTTGCGCAGCGCGGTGGCGATGCTGCGCCGCCAGGTCTCCAGGGTCAGCCACGCCAGGTGCGGTGACACCGTCACGTTCGGCAGCTGCAGCAGCGGGTTGTCGGCCTGGACCGGCTCGTCGGCGAATACGTCGAGACCTGCGCCGCCGAGCCGGCCGCTCGTCAGCGCTTCGTACAGCGCAGCCTCGTCCACCAGGGGCCCACGCGCGGTGTTGATCAGGATCGCACCGGGCTTCATGCGGGCGATGCGCTGGCGGTCGATCAGCTTCAGGGTCGCGTCGACGAGCGGCACGTGCAGCGTCACGATATCGGCTGCACCGAGCAGCTGGTCGAGCGGCATGAACTCCCAGGGAACGCTTTTCGGTTCGGTGTCGGTGTAGACGACGCGGGCCCCCATGGCCTCGAGGACCGGGGCGAGGATCTGTGGAATGGCACCGCAGCCGACCATGCCGACGGTACGTCCGCCGATTTCCCCGAAGGACTCGCGCGTGGCCTCGTCCACGACCCACTGGCCGGCGCGCAGCGCGCGTTCCACGCCGTACTGGCGCCGCAGCGTATTGAGCATCAGCAGCAAGGTCATCTCGGCGACCGCGCGGCTGTTGGTGCCCGGCATGTTGCACACGGCGATGCCGCGGCGTTGCGCGGCCGCGAGATCGATGGTGTTGACGCCGATGCCGATCTTCTGGATCAGGCGCAGTTTCGGAGCGCGCGCGATGACCGCCTCGGTGAGCGGCCACAACACGTGCCAGATCGCCTCGGCATCGGCGAGTTCGGTGAACAGCGGCTCCTCGGGACCCTCCGGGGCATACGCGAGGCTGATGCCTGCGCCGCACTGCGCGGCGACCTCCGCGCGCAGCCGCGGTCCGGCTGCGTAGTGAAACAGGACTTTCATCTCATCTCCCTCGCCCGGTCTATCGGGCAAGCCAGTGACCGAGGCGCCGGTGGACCAGCGGCAGGATCAGGTACACCATCAGGAACACGATGGCGGTCACGACCGCCAGGGTATCCAGGTAGCGGTTCGTCGGCAGGCCGAGGTGGCGCAATCCCGGGTTCACGATCATCGGGACAAAGAGCACGAGCGGATAGATGACGACCCAGATCATCAGGAACTGTTTCCAGCGCCGTGACCCTCCGGCAGGCGCGGAGAGGTCCTGCACGTCCTTCGTCCCGCTACTCATCGAACGTCGTCTCCGCGGCTGCGGCCGCATGCGCCCGACCGGCGCCGAGCGGTGAGTGTAACCGACGCACGGCGGACCGGACCCAACGGCTGATCAACGGGCGCTGATTCAAGGACCGGTACGGGGCGCCCGTGACGCGCACGCTGTCGACGACGCACCTCATCCCGCGGTGAGCAGGCGGTTGAGGCGCTGAACGAAGGCGCCGGGGTCGCGCAGCGGGCGGCCCTCGGCGAGCGTGGCCTGGTCGAGCAGGACACGGGCGACGTCGTCGAAGGCACTCTCCCCGGCTTCACCGGCAAGGCGCTGCACCAGCGCGTGGGCCGGGTTGATCTCGAGGACCGGCCTGGCGTCCGGAACCGACTGGCCGGAGGCGGCAAGGATGCGGCGCATCTGCGGCGCCATGTCGAAATCACCGAGTGCGAGGCAGGCGGGCGAGTCGGTCAGCCGCTCGGTGATGCGCACGTCCTGCACCTCGTCGCCGAGCACCTGCTTCAGCCGCCCGACCAGGGCCGCGTGCTCGCCGGCGGCACCGGCGTCCGACGTGGCGCCGACATCGGCGAGGTCGAGCTCGCCGCGGCGCACGTCGCGGAACTCGAGGCCCTCGAACTCGCCGAGGTGGCCGGTGAGCCACTCGTCGATCGGATCGGCGAGGAGCAGCACCTCCACGCCCTGCTTGCGGAAGATCTCGAGCTGCGGGCTGCTGCGCGCGGCGGCGAGGCTGTCGGCGGTGATGAACCACAGGAATTTCTGGCCCTCGCCCTTGCCGGCGACGACGTCGGCGAGGCTGCGGTCAGGATCCTCGCTGGCGCTGCGCGTCGTGGTGAAACGCAGCAGCTTTGCGATCCGTTCGCGATTGCCGTGGTCCTCGGCCGGACCTTCCTTGAGCACGCGGCCGAACTCCTGCCAGAAGCTGCGGTACTTCGCCGGCTCGTCGGCCGCGAGCCGCTCGAGCATGTCGAGCGCGCGCTTCGTCAGGCCGCCGCGGATGGCGTCGACCTCCGGGTCCTGCTGCAGCAGCTCCCGGGAGACGTTGAGCGAGAGACCATCGGCATCGACGACACCGCGCATGAAGCGCAGGTACAGCGGCAGGAACTGGGCCGCATCGTCGAGGATGAACACCCGGCGGACGTAGAGCTTCAACCCACGCGGCTTCTCGCGGTTCCACAGGTCGTAGGGCGCGCGGCCCGGCAGGTAGAGCAGGCTCGTGTACACGCGCTTGCCCTCCACCCGGTTGTGGCTCCAGGCAAGCGGCTCGGCGAAGTCGTGCGTGATGTGCCGGTAGAACTCCTGGTACTCGGCATCGCTGATTTCCGCCTTCGGGCGCGTCCACAGCGCCCGCGCGGCGTTGACCGGCTCCTCACCGCCATCCGCGCCGTCCGCCGCCTTGCGCATCAGCACCGGGAAGGCGATGTGGTCGGAGTACTTGCGGATCAGCGTGCGCAGGCGCAGGTCCTCGGCGAACTCGCGGGCATCCTCGCGCAGGTGCAGCGTTACGCGCGTGCCGCGCGCGGGCTCATCGACGGTCTCGACGCTGAATTCACCGTCGCCCGCCGATTCCCAGCGCACGCCCTCGCTCGCGGGGAGCCCGGCACGCCGGGTGAGCACCTCGACCCGTTCGGCGACGGTGAAGGCCGAGTAGAAGCCCACGCCGAACTGGCCGATGAGGTTCATGTCCTCGCGCTCGTTGCCGCTCAAGCGGCGCAGGAACTCCGCCGTGCCCGAGCGGGCGATGGTGCCGAGCTGCTGCACCACCTCGTCGCGCGACATGCCGATGCCGTTGTCGCTGATGGTCAGGGTGCCGGCGGCCGGGTCGGCCGCGATGCGGATGGCGAGATCAGCGCCTTCCTGCAGGTACTCCGGGTGGGCGATCGCCTCGAAACGCAGCTTGTCGGCCGCATCCGAGGCATTGGAGACCAGCTCGCGCAGGAAGATCTCGCGGTTGCTGTAGAGGGAGTGGATCATGAGGTGGAGCAGCTGCTTCACCTCGGCCTGGAAGCCGTGGGTTTCCCGCTGGGTCATGTGGTGTCCGTTCAGGTGCCAATACGCCCTGCGGCTGGCAGCGCAGCACGCAGCCGCCGTCAGGGACGGAGAAAAATAGGGATCCGGTCGACGGATTTCAAGGCCCGGCAGGGCCGGCGCCGTGCTCCCCCGGAGGGAGGTCAGCCGAGGCGGGTGAAGGCGAGCAGCACCAGGGCCGTGAGCAGGCCGAGCGCCCGCAGGCGCTGGCCCCAGTACCCGGCGCAGGCCAGGCGCGCGGCGCAGGCCAGCCCGTCGAGGGTGTCGAGCCAGCGCAGGGCCCGTTCGGGCTGCATGCCGCCGCCGCGCATGCCGGCGTCAGTTCTTGCCGCTCGAGCGCACCACGTAGAGGTGCGGCTGTGGCGGTCGCTCGGCCTCGGCGGCCTGCGGCATTTCCTCGCCGGCTTCGAGCCGGCGCCGCACGCCCTGGAGCGCGCGGTTGATCCAGGCCCGGCGCGAGCGCGTGTCCGGGTTCCTGATGAGGTCGTCCTGATCGTCCCTGTCAGACATGTGTTTCGGCTGGTGGCGAATGTTTGTTGTTGTTATGGATCGCACCGCGGCCCGCGACGGCAAGGCGCCGGTGCGGCCCGGACCGGTCGTCTTCAATCGTCCTGTTTCCAGTCCCGGCGAACCTTCTCGGACCAGTTGCGATAGCCCTTCCAGGTGTACAGCGCCGGGTCCATCGCGGTGCGGCGCTTGTCGGGTGACTGCACGCGGTTCAGCCAGCGGCGGTAGGAATCCCACTCGCCCACGTCGTGGCCCTCGGGTGCAATCAGGTTGCGCATGCGTCCATTGCGCAGCGTGGACTGGTATTCCGCCCGGTCGGCGCCGTTGGCGAGCGGGTGATCAGCGGCTGGGGCCAGCGTATTGTTCTTGTATTGGCTCATGGTGACGTCCCCGGACCTCCACGGTGGGGACACTTTATGAAGCCGGTGCCGGCGCCACGAGGAACCAGGTCACAGGCACCCGGATTTAACAACTGCGTTATGCGACGCGTTGCGCCTCGGGATGCCGAGCGCAGCCGGACGGCGGCGCGCCGTGGCGGCTCAGACGACGAGCCGATAGCAGGGCTGGTAGGCGCGCCCTGGCAGCTTCATGCGGCCCTGCTCGACGAAGGCGGCGAGCAGGCGATCGAGGCGCGTCATGACCTCGCGGTCGCCGGACAGTTCGAACGGTCCGCGGCTCTCGATGGCGCGGATGCCGTCGTCCTTGACGTTGCCGGTGACGAGGCCGGAGAAGGCCTTGCGCAGGCCGGCGGCGAGGCGGGCCGGCGGCTGGTCGCGGTACAGGGCCAGCGCCGCCATGCTCTCGTGCGTGGCATGGAAGGGTTGCTGGAAGTCCATGTCGAGGTGCAGGCGCCAGTTGAAGTAATAGGCGTCGTTCTGGGCGTGGCGGAAATCGCGCACGCGGCGCATGCCCTGGCGCAGGATGGTAGCTACGGCCGCCGGGTCGCCGATGCTCAGCTGGTAGCGCTGCTGGGCTTCGCGGCCGAGGGTGGCACCGATGAACTCATCGATCTGTGCGAAGTAGGCGGCGCTCGCCGGCGGGCCGGTCAGCACCACCGGCAGTGGCACGTCGCGGTTGCGCGGGTCGAGCAGCACGCCCAGCAGGAACAGGAATTCCTCGGCCGTGCCGACTCCGCCCGGGAAGATCACGATGGCGTGGGCGACGCGCACGAATGCCTCCAGCCGCTTCTCCATGTCCGGCATGATGACCAGCTGGTTGACGATCGGATTCGGCGACTCGGCGGCGATGATGCCGGGCTCGGTGATGCCGATGTAGCGCCCGTCGGCCGTGCGCTGCTTGGCGTGACCGACCGCCGCGCCCTTCATCGGGCCTTTCATGGCGCCGGCGCCGCAGCCCGTGCACACGTTCATCTCGCGCAGCCCGATCTCGTAGCCGACCTGCTTCGAGTAATCGTACTCCTCGCGGCTGATGGCATGCCCGCCCCAGCACACCACGAGATCGGGTTCCCCGGCCCGCAGGGTGCCGGCGTTGCGCAGGACGTGGAACACCGCGTTGGTGATGCCGTCGCTGGTACCGAGGTCGAACCGCGAGCCGCCGGTGACCTCGGTATTGATGTAGACCACGTCACGCAACACGGCGAACAGCAGTTCGCGAATGCCGCGGACCATGCGCCCGTCGACGAAGGCCTCCGGCGGCGCATTGCGCAGGGCGAGCTTCACGCCACGGTCCTGCTGGACGATGAACACCTCGAAGTCGCGGTACTTCTCCAGCACCTCGCGCGTATCGTCGGTCCGGCCACCGACGTTGAGGACGGCGAGCGCACAGCGGCGCAGCACCTCGTGCTGCCCACCCTCGCCGGTGCTGCGCAGCCGGTTGACCTCGTGCTGGGAGAGCAGTTCGAGACTGCCCTCGGGCATCACCTGCACCAGGGTCTCGCCGCTGCGACCCGCAGCCGGTCCGGCGCTCATGGCAGGATCTCGATCGGTGTACCGCGCGTGGTCATGAGCCAGATGTCGACCATGTCGGCGTTGGACACCGCGATGCAGCCGTTGGTCCAGTCGGCACGCCGGTAGTACTCCTGCGAGTGCGTCGGGCTGTTCGGCTGGCCGTGGATCATGATGGCGCTGCCGGGCGCATGACCATTGCGCCGCGCGCGCGCGCGATCCGCGTCGTTCGGGTAGGAAATGCGGATCGAGAGGAAGAAGTCGCTGTCGGTATTGCGCTCGACCAGGGCGTAGCGGCCCTCGGGCGTGCGGAAGTCGCCTTCCCGCGTCTTGTGGCCTTGCGGCTCGAGGCCGAGCGCTACGCGGAAACGGCGCAACACCGTGTCGTCGCGCATGAGGTCGAGCGTGCGCTCGGCCTTGCGCACCACGATGCGGTCGGCACGCGGCAGGCCGGTGGCCACCGCATCGGCCCAGGCTGCCGGCAGCAGGGCCAGGCTCCAGGCCACCAGCACCAGGCGCGCCGTGCGCTGCGTCCGCGCGAGCATGGCCTCAGGCCGCCGCCGGCGTCGCTGCCGGTACTGCCGCCACCCGCACCACGCGCGGAAACACCACCCGGGTACCGGGGCGCACCTGGTCGAAGTCGAGTGTCGGGTTGTACTGGCGCAGCAGCCAGACCGGCACCTTGTACTTCTGAGAAGCGAGCACCCAGACCGACTCGCCCCGGCGCAGCCGGTGCTCGGTGGTATCGGCGATGCGGTAACGCGTAAAGAAGGCTTCCTGCAGGTCATGGTGGTAGGCGACGCGGCGCGACAGGAAGGTCTCGCGGTTCACACGCGCGAACACCAGGCGCACCCGCTGACCGAGTACCAGCGAACGCTGGCGCGACCAGCCGTTTGCCTTGCGCAGTTCCTCGGGATTGACCTCGAGCCAGTCGGCATAGTGGCTGAGCGTCTCGGCTGCCTGGACCTCGACGGTATCGTTGTCGGCAACAAGGTAGTTGCTCGGGTCGGCGCGCGAGGCTGACTGCCCGCCGGCATCGCCCTGCGATTCGCGCGCCGCTGCGGCAGTCACCACGGCAGGGAGGTTGGCCGTTTCCTTCACCACCGGGGGCGCCACGACCTCGGGCGCCGGCGCGGCGGCGCGTGCCACGGTCACCTGGGCCGGTGCTCCGGGTCGACCCGGCAGTTTCAGCACCTGGCCGACGCGGATGCGGCTGCCCGACCTGATGCCATTGGCCTGGGCGAGCTTCGCCACCGTCGTGCCATAGCGGTGGGCGATTCCTGAAAGGGTATCGCCACGCTTCACCTTGTGCGTCTTGTCGGGAACCTGCGCGGCAAAACGGGCCGTTGCCGGCACCTGCGCCAGCAACTGCTGTGGCGGGGCCTCGATGACCTCGCCGGCAGGCAGGCGCAGCACGAAGCCGCGCGGCACGTACTTCGCCCCCTCCCAGACGGGCGGCAGCAACGCCGGGTTGTAGGCCTGCAGGGTCGAGCGCGAGACACCGAAGGCCTTCTCCAGGGTCTCGACCCGCATGTAGTCGGGCAGCTCGACCAGGAGCTGCTTGCTCGGCTCCTGCCGGCGCACGGGACCGAAGAACCGCTCCGGGTCCTGCTCGATCTCGAGGGCGGCGAGGAACGAGACGTAGAAGTTGCGCGAGGCGAAGCCGAAGGTCGGGCCGTCGTAGCGACGGATAATGGCGGTGATGTCGGTGGTGCCGAGGCGCTCGGCCGCGCGGCGCATGCCGCCCGTGCCGTGATTGTAGGCGGTGATGGCGAGCGGCCATGCGCCGAGCACGCCGTAATTGTAGCGCAGCAGCTGGGCGGCAGCGTCGCTCGAGGCGAACGGATCGCGCCGCTCATCGACCGCCTGGTCGATGCGCATGAAACGCCGCCCGGTATCGCCGGTGAACTGCCACAGGCCGGCCGCACCGACGAAGGAACGCGCATTCGGATCGAACGAGGACTCCACGTGTGGCAGAGCCACCAGTTCCTCGGGCACGCCGGCACGGCGCAGGCTGGCGATGATGTGCTCGCGCCACTGCCCGGAACGCTCGAGGCCGGCGTGGAAGCGCTCGGCAAGGCCCTGCTGGAAGCGGACCCGTTCGGCCGCCGCGCGCAGTTCCCGGCTGCTGGTGTCCGCGGGCCAGAGCGCCAGCACGCGCTCCTCCTCGCTGCTGAGCCCGCTGCGCTTGCCCGTTCCGAGGGTACGCAGGATGCGTTCGTAGCGGCCGCGCGTGGTCTCCGCCACCCGGGCGATGCGCGCTGGATTGGCGTCACCCGAGAGATCGAGCTTCTCGTAGACCACGCCGAGGTGCCGGTTGTCGTGGATCAGACCCTGCTCGGTGGTGCACTCGGCAAAGATGCGGCGCCAGAACGCGATCTCGGGTGCAAGTTCGGCCGGACGCGGCAGGGCCTCGCTGCCCGCGGCAAGCCCCGGGGCAATAGCCATGACGCCGACCCCGATGGTCAGCAGCACTCTGGACAGCAACGACATCGACAACCCGCGCCGTGTTGAGGGGCGATACATAAGCCAATGACACCCTCGAAAGCAAGCCAGTCGCACGTCGCCCGGCGGCGCTGGTCCTGCACCGGCAAGCGTAGCGGACCGTGGTGGCGCAAGGGGCGAACCCATTCACATAATCGGGCCGCCGCTGTGCACGGGCACGCCGACGCGAGCGCCGGCGGCAGCGACGGCGTGCAACACGGCCTGCCTTCAACGAATTTGACAAAACTGCTACTGTGGCACGCGACCGGATCCCGCCACCGGCTAACCTGCCGCGATGTCCACGGGCTGTCGATCCACCATGGCCGCGAACGCGTCGTTTTCCCTACCGCCACCGCCTGCGGCAGCCCACAGTCGCGCGTGGCACCGCCTGGCAGCAGGGCCCTGGCTCGCCCTCGCCCTGCTGCTCGGGGCCTGCACCGGCGAGGACGGTCCCGCACCGGCGCCGCCGCCGGCCGCAGCAGCGCCCGAGGCACCCGTCGCTGCACCTGACACCGCGGAGAACGTGCCGGTACCGGCGCTCGGCGGCGCCGCCATGCCGGTCTCGCCTCCAGCATCGCCGCAGGCTCCGGAGGCGCCGGCTGCCGATGCCGCGGCGGGCGGCCCGGCATTCGCCCTCCTCGGTACCGACATCCCGGCTGGCACCAGCACCCGGCTGATGTGGTCGCCCAGCAAGATCTTCGAAGGCATGGCGAGCGAGACACCGGTGCTGGTGGTACACGGGCGCAAGCCGGGACCGGTGCTGTGCATCACCGCAGCGGTGCATGGCGACGAACTGAACGGCATCGAGATCGTGCGCCGCGTGTTCCAGGACCTCGACCCGAAGTCGCTCGCCGGCACGGCGATCGGCGTGCCGATCGTCAACATCCACGGTTTCCGGCGCGGCGCCCGCTACCTGCCGGACCGGCGCGACCTCAACCGCTTCTTCCCCGGCAACCCGCAGGGCAGTTCGGCGGCACGCATCGCGCATTCCCTGTTCGAGAACATCCTGCGCCGCTGCACGGCGCTGGTCGACCTGCACACCGGCTCGTTCGCCCGCACCAATCTGCCGCAGGTGCGGGCCGACCTTGGGATCGAACCGGTGGCCAATCTCGCCCATGGCTTCGGCGGCATGCTGGTGCTGAACAGCGAGGCCTCGCCAGGGACGCTGCGCCGCGCGGCGACCGACGCCGGCATCCCGGCGGTGATCCTCGAAGCCGGCGAGCCGCTGCGACTGCAGCCGAAGCAGGTGGAGCAGGGGGTGGCGGGAATCCGGCGCCTGCTGGCCGCGCTCGGCATGACGCGCAAGGCGACGCTGCTGGGACAGCCGGAACCGGTCTACTACCGTTCCCGCTGGGTGCGTGCCGATCACGGCGGCGTGCTGGCCTCGGCGGTGCGCCTCGGACAGACGGTGCGCCCGGGTGACATCCTCGGCAATGTCACCGATCCGATCACCAACGAACAGAACCTGATCCGCGCGCCGGTCGCGGGGCGCGTCATCGGCATGGCGGTAAACCAGATCGTCATGCCGGGCTTCGCGGCCTTCCACCTCGGCACCGAGGCGCAGCCGGCCCGTACCGTGGCGCTGGCGCGCGCGCCGGACAAGGACAAGTCGGCCAGGGACCGGGACGTGGCAGCCCGCGACGCGACCATCGCCGAGGGCGACCCGGATACCGAGTGAGCCGCCCGCTGCGGGGTGCTGCTCAGCCCGCGTGCGGGTTGCGCAGCGCCGCGATGCGCTCGTCGAGCGGCGGATGTGTCGCGAACAGGCGCGCGACGCCACCGCCCGAGATGCCGAAGGCCTTCATGGAATCGGGCAGCGCCGGCGGCTCGTGCGCGGTCTTCAGGCACTCGAGGGCCGCAATCATGCCCTCGCGCCCGGCGAGACCGGCACCGCCGGCATCGGCCCGGAATTCGCGCTGGCGCGAGAACCAGGCGACGATCATGCTGGCGAGCACGCCGAGCACGAGCTGGGCCACCAGGCTGGTGATGAAAAAGCCCGGCCCGTGGTCACGCTCGGAGCGGAACACCGCACGATCCACGACGTAGCCGATGACCCGCGACAGGAACAGCACGAAGGTGTTGACCACGCCCTGGATCAGGGTGAGGGTCACCATGTCGCCGTTGGCGACGTGGGAAATCTCGTGGCCAAGCACGGCCTCGACCTCGCGTCGGTCCATGCGCTGCAGCAGCCCGGTACTGACGGCGACCAGCGCGCTGTCACGCCGGGCGCCGGTGGCGAAGGCGTTCATGTCCGGCGAGTCGTAGATCGCCACCTCGGGCATGCCGATGCCGGCCTGCTGCGCCTGGCGCTGCACGGTGCTGTAGAGCCAGGTCTCGGTGGCATTCGCCGGCTGGGTGATCACGCGGGCGCCGGTGCTGCGTTTGGCGATCCACTTCGACATCGCGAGCGAGATCAGCGCACCGCCGAAACCGAACACCGCGCAGAAGACAAGCAGCGCCTGGAAGTCGATGCCACCCTGCTGGTCGAGCACGCGGTCGACGCCGAGCAGCCGTGCCACCACGGACAGGACGGCCAGCACGGCGATGTTGGTCACGAGCAGCAGGAAGATCCTTTTCACACGACACCTCGGCAGTACAGGGGCACCTATCTTAGTCGGGGTCGGCGTGCCGTTTTCAAGTCCCGCCGGCCAGCCGCGGCCGGGCGCACCCGCCGCTTGCGGCCTGACCGGTCGCCCCGGAGATGCCCTTCAGGCGCAGCGCCACCCCTTCCGCAACGGCGACCGGCCACCTAGCATGATGCCTCGCCGCATGAACGCCGCCTCCCCCACCACCGATTCTCTGCTGCGCTTCTGGCAGCCGCGCTACTGGCCCCTGTGGATCGGTCTGGTGGTGCTGCGGCTGCTGGTGCTGCTGCCATGGCCCCTGCAGCGCCTCGCCGGCCGTGGACTCGGCAGGCTCGCCTGGTTCGTCATGCCCGGCCGGCGTGCCGTGGCAGCGACCAACCTGCGCCTGTGCTTCCCCGACCTCGATGCCCCGGGCCGTGCCCGGCTGCTGCGCCAGCACTTCGCCTCGCTCGGCATGCAGCTCATCGAGGTCGGGCTGACCTGGTGGGCGAGCGCCGCGATGGTGCGCCGCCTGGTGCAGGTCGAGGGTCTGGAGCACTTCGATGCGGCCACGCGTGACGGCAAGGGTGCCATCGTACTCAGCGCGCATTTCGCCCCCGTGGAGTTCGCCGCGCGTGCCGTACGGCTCACGCGCCCGCAGATCGCCGGCCTGTATCGCGCCAACCGCAACCCCATGGTCGATGCGATCCTGCGCCGGGCCCGCACCCACATCACGCCGACGCTGATCCCGAAGGAGAGCATGCGGGCGATGATCCGCAGCCTCACCCGCGGTACCTCCGTGTGGTATGCGGCCGACCAGAGCTACCGGCGCCAGTACAGCGTACTGGTGCCGTTCTGTGGCGAACCGGCGATGACCAACGCGGCACTCACGCACATCGCGCGCATCGCCGGCGCCCCGGTCGTGCCGCTGGTGGCGCACCGCCTGCCCGACGGCAGCGGTTATCGCCTGCGCTTCGAGCCGCCGCTCGAGGACTTTCCGACGGGTGACCCGACGGCCGATGCCCTGCGTGTCAACGCCATCATCGAGCGCTGGATCCGCGAGGCGCCGCACGAGTACTACTGGATCCACCGCCGTTTTAAGGGCCGGCCTCAGGGCTACCCCGACCCTTACGCCAGCCGCTGACGGCACGAACCAGCTGCAGCAATGCTGCCGCGTGGTGGCGGTCCCGGCCCTTTCTCGTCGGCGATTGCAGCCCTATCATCGCCCGACTGCGCTGAGGAGTGACGCCCACGTGAATGCCACCGCCCCGGCACCGCCCGGGAACGCCCCGCCCGCGGCCGGTGGGCCGCTCACGAGCCGGCTGTATCGCCCGCCACTGGTCGGGATCCTGGCGCTCGCTGCGGTATTCCTCGCGCTGCCGCTCACCCACGCGTTGTCCATGCTGGCCCGCGAGGCCGCACGGACGACGGCGCCGGCCCTCGTCTACCTGCCGATCGGTATCGCCGCACTGCTGCTCCTCGTCCATGGCATCCGGCGCAACACGGAGGTCGCCGGCACGCTGATCGGCTTCGCGAGCGGGCTGCTGCTCTGGACCGGGTGGGCGGCCTACGCTTTCCGTTTCAACGAGATTTCGCTCGGGCTGCCGATGCCCGAACTCGCCGCGGGCACCCGCTGGCCGAGCAACCTGCTCTTCATCCAGGGTTCCTTCGGCATCTGCGTGGTGACGCTGCTGTTCTTCGCGCTGAACCGCGACACGCGCTGCAACGCCTTTCTCTGGCTGCAGCGCCGCCTGCACCTCGGCCTCGGCGGCCAGGGCTCCGGCCAGGGCCGCAATTTCTGCCGCATCACCTTCGCCGAGACGGTGTACGTGACCTGGTTCTGCTACGGCGCTTCGCTGTTCCTCGCCGATCCGCGTTATCTCGGCTATGGCAGCACCGCCGGCTACGTGGTGGCCATCGCGCTCGCCGTCTGGGGCCTGTACCTCGCCACCCGCCTCGTGCGCTACACGCGCGTGATGGCGGCAATCCGCTACGCGATCCCGACCAAGGCCATCCTGTGGATACCGTTCGGGGAGATATTTCCGAAATACGGCTGGTACGAGGAAGTGTGGCTGCGGCCCTGGGACTACCCAGGCACCATGCTGGCGCTGCTCGGAGCGCTTGGACTGCTGTTCGTCATCGCCAGCGTCATGCCGCAGCGGCGTATTCACTAGGGCAAGGGGTCGCGATTTGCGTCGCTCCTACAGGAGAGGTTGTGCCCGTGGGAGGGGCGCAGGCCCCGACCCAACCCGCGCGGACAGCTTCAGCCGCGATCCCCCACCCCATCCGACGCGCCAAACGCCGGCCCCGCCAGCACCTGCGCAGGGGTGATCCCGCGCAGGCAGCGCAGGTGGCCGAGCGGGCACTCCCGCGCGAAGCACGGACTGCACTCGAGCGCCAGGTAGTGGATCGTGCGCCGCGCCGTGAGCGGCGGCGTGAAGGCCGGCGAACTCGAGCCGTAGAGCGCTACGACATGGGTACCGGCAGCGGCCGCCACGTGCATCAGGCCGGAATCGTTGGTGATGGCGGCCTGCACCCCCGCCAGCAGGTCGACGGTGTCCTCCAGGCGCGTCTGGCCGCAGAGGTTGTGCACCCCCGCGCCGCCAAGGCGCGCGATCTCCTCGCCGAGCGCGTACTCGCCGGCCGACCCGAGCACCCAGCACTGCGTCCCGCGGGCGCCGAGGTCGCGGGCCAGTTCCCCGAAGTACGCCAGGGGCCACTGCTTGGCCGGCCCATAGGCCGCCCCGGGCATGAGCGCCACGGCCGGGCCGGCGCCGAGACTGTGGCGCGCGAGCAGTGCACTGCGGTTGGCGAGATCGATGCTCAGGCGAGGCGGTGGCGGCTCGGGCAGCGGCGCGCCAGGCGGCAGGCCGAGTGCGAGCAGGCGCTTGACGGTCTGGTCCAGCCGCCCGCGGTCGAGTTCGCGGGCATCGTTGAGCACGAGCCCGCGCAGCTCCGTGCGATAGCCGGTGCGCACCGGGATGCGCGCCAGCACCGGCACCAGCGCGGCCTTGAAGGAGCGCGGCAGCACGATGGCCCGCTCGTAGCCCTCCGCCCGCAACCCGCGCCCGAGGCGCCAGCGGGCCGCCAGGCCGAGTTCGCCGTGTCCGACGGCCAGCGCGATCCCGCGGCGCACCTCGGGCATTCGCGCCACCAGCGGCAGCGACCACGGCGGACCGACGACATCGAGCGTGATACCCGGCTCACGCTCGTGCAGCAGCCGGAACAGCGACTGCGCCATGACCATGTCGCCGACCCAGGCCGGACCAACGACCAGCACCCTGCTGCCCGCGCCCATTGCGGTGCCGGTCAGGCCGTTCAGAGGCCCTGGGTCGCGAGCACGTCGAGGTAGCTACGCACGCCCGCCTCGATGTCGACGAACCCGTCGTGGTATCCGGCCAGGCGCAGCGTGGCCAGATCCGCCTGCGTGAAGCTCTGGTAGCTCCCGGCGAGGGCAGCCGGGAACGGAATGTAGCGGATGCTGCCACGGCCATGCCAGGCGATGACGGCGCGGGCGACGTCGTTGAAGCTGCGCGCGCGGCCGGTGCCGAGGTTGAAGATGCCGCGCCGGCCGCCGTGCTCGAGGAACCAGAGGTTGGCGCTGGCCACGTCGTCGACGTGGATGAAATCGCGCAGCTGCTCGCCTGGACCGTAGCCGCCGCTGCCGTCGAACAGGCGCACCTCGTCGCCCTGGCGCAGCTGCTGGTGGAAGTGCCACACGACGCTCGCCATCGGACCCTTGTGAGCTTCGCCCGGGCCGTAGACGTTGAAGTAGCGCAGGCCGACCACCTGCGTGCCGGCCGTGCCGGTCACCCGGCGCACGTGCTGGTCGAAGGCGAGCTTCGACCAGGCGTAGACGTTGATCGGGCGCTCGCACTCCGGCGCCACGCGAAACTCGCGCCCCGCCCCGTACACCGATGCGGAGGAGGCATAGACCAGCGGGATGCGGCGCTCGAGGCAGTAATGCAGCAGGTGCTTCGAGAACTCGTAGTTCAGGCGCATCATCAACCGGCCGTCCCACTCCGTGGTGACGGTGCAGGCACCCTGGTGCAGCACGCCGAGAATCTTCGCGGCGACGTCCTTGCGGGCCACGATCCGCCGCAGGAAATCCTCGTAGTCCATGTAATCGGCGATCTGGCAGCTGGCAAGGTTCAGGGCCTTGTGCCCGTCCCTGAGGTCGTCGACCACCATGATGTCGGTGATGCCGGCGCTGTTCAGCCGCTGCACGATGTTCGAACCGATGAAGCCGGCCCCGCCGGTGACGATGATCATGCTCTGCCTGCCGTGGTCACGCCGGGACCAGTTCCCGGTAGAGGTCGATGTAACGTTGTGTCATGGCCTGGGGTGCGTAATGTGCCGCGCGTTCACGGTTGGCAGCACCGATGCGCCCGCGCAGGCCGGGGTCGGCCCGCAGGGCCATGATCGAGCCTGCCAGTGCAGCGATGTCGTCGACCGCACACAGAAAACCCGCCTCGCCGTCCGGTACGACCTCCGGGATGCCGCCGACACGGGTGGCGACGACCGGCAGCCCGAATGCCATGGCGTCGAGCAGCACCGATCCGAGCCCCTCGTGACGGGAAGGATAGAGAAAGACGTCGAAGGCGGCCAGATAGTCGCCGACCTCGCTCACCTCCCCGGCAAAGTGCAGGTTGGGCAGCCCGGCGGCGGTCTCGCGCAGCATGGCCTCGTCGCGGCCGGAACCGACCAGCACGAAGCCGACGTCGGGCGCTGTCCGTACCAGTTCCCGCGCGACGGCGACGATCTGCCGCTGGCCCTTGTGCGCATCGACCAGGGCACCGACATGCCCGACCAGCAGCGTGGCCCCGAAGCGTGCCCGCAGCGCCACGCTGCGCGCCGGATCGGCCTGCATTTCGGCATGGGCACTCGGGATGACCTGCCAGGACAGCCCCGGATCCAGCGCGTGCAGCGAGGCACCGATCGCCTGCGACAGCACAACGACGCCTGCGGCGCGGCGATACATGAGGCGGTTGAGCACGTGGTGCGACGGCCCCTGCTGGACGCGACGCGTAACGAGGTAAGGCACGCCGCTGGTGAGCGCCTGGAGCCAGGCGGCCCGCAGCGCGCGTGCTTCGTGGACGTGGATCAGGCCCGCGCCGCGCAAGGCCCGCCACGACTGCAGGACGCCGCCTGCCACCGCAACGACGTCGAGATCCGGCACGTCGGCGAGCCGCGCCGCGAGCGGCTCGTCCCGGCGCACCACGGCCCGCTGCCGCCACCCCCGGGTGGCCAGCCCGCGTACCAGGAGTTCCGTCTGCCGCTCACCGCCGCGAAAGCCGCGCGCGAGGTTGATGTGCGCGACGAGGGTCAACGCACCAGCTTGTAGATCGCACTGCAGTAGGGACACCGGGCCGTACCGGTCGCTTCGATCGGCAGGTAGACCCGCGGATGCGAGTTCCACAGGTACATGCCGGGCATCGGGCAGGACAGGGGCAGGTCAGCGCGGGTGACGTCGTAGAGGTGCTCGGCGTTCGGCTGGATCAGGGATTCGTTGCGGGTAGCCAGCTTGGGCACGGCGGAACTCCGGCAGAGGCAGCGATGGCGCGGAATTATACGGGCGAATGGTGCGGCAGCGCTGGCCGCTATGCTCCCACCTGCTCCGCGAACACCGCCGTCCACACCGCGCGCACGGCCGCGATCGCTGCGGCGGCCTCCGCCCGCGGCATGAAGCCCGGCTGCCCGGCGAGAGCCAGGTGGTGCAACCGCTGGCGCCAGGCCCGGTAGGTGTCGGTGAGCAGGGTTGCGGTCTCGCCCGGGATCACGCCGGCGGCGGCGAGCCCTTCCAGCTGGCGGATGTTGTCCGACCAGCGCACCAGTTCCGGGTGGTGTCTGGCCTCGCGCAGGACCAGGTACTGGACGATGAATTCGATGTCAGTGACGCCGCCCGGATCGTGCTTGATGTGGAAGGACTCCGGCGTGCCCTGCGCCAGCTCGGCGAGCATGCGCTCGCGCATGGCCAGCACGTCGGCACGCAGCTTCTCCCGGGACACGCCGCCGGTGAGGATGCGGCGGCGGATGTCTTCGAACGCCCGGCATATCGCCGGACTGCCGGCGATCGCGCGACTGCGCAGCAGGGCCTGGTGCTCCCAGGTCCAGGCGCCCTCGCGTTGGTAGGCCTCAAACGCGACGAGGCTCGACACCAGCAGACCCTTGCGCCCCTCGGGCTGCAGCCGGGTGTCGACCTCGTAGAGCTGGCCGGCCGGCGTGAGCATGGTGGCGATGTTGATGATGCGGCGGGCGACGCGGCCGAAGAACACCGCGTTGTCGAGCGGCTTCTCCCCGTCGGTCTGCTGCTCGTCCCCCGCCGAATCGTGCAGGAACACCAGGTCGAGGTCCGAGCCATAGCCGAGTTCGAGCCCACCCAGCTTGCCGTAGGCGGCAATGCCGAACTCGGCATCGCGGGGCACGCCGCCTACCACGCAGCGCGGGCGCCCGTGCCGGGCCGCCAGCTCGCGCCAGGCCTGCGCCGCGGCGGCGGCGAGGACGAGCTCGGCGGTCTCGGTGAGCCGGTCGCTCACCTTCATCAGCGGCAGCACCCCGGAGAGATCGGCAACGGCGATGCGAAACATCGCGGCCTGGCGGAAGTTGCGCAGCGCCTCGAGGCAACGCTCCTGGTCGTCGGGATCGACGGCGCTCAGCCGCCGCTCCAGGTCCTGGGCGAGTTCCTCACGCGTCGGTGCTGCATTGAACAGGCGCTGGTCGAGCAGCTCGTCGAGCAGCAGCGGATGTGCCGCCACCTGGCCCGCGAGGAAGTCGCTCATCGCGCACAACCCGACCAGGCGCTCGCGCGCAGCCGGATTCTCGTTGAGCAGCGCGAAGTAGGCGGAACGCCGGCCGATGGCCTCGATCACCTGCGCCACACCCTGGACCGCCAGCACCGGGTTGCGCTGGCGGCCGGCGAGTTCGAGCACCACCGGCACCAGGGCATCGAGCCGCTGGCGGCCGATCTCGTCGAGCCGCTGCAGGGTTCCGGCCGCACGCAGCTGGCGTAGCCGCTCGAGCACGGCCGCGCTGTCGTCGAAGCCCGCCCCGGCCAGCAGCCCGGCGGCCGCTTCGGCGCCAACCTCCTCGCGCCAGACAGCGCGCAGTTGGCCGCCGGCGGCCTGTGCCGCCGGCGCTTCGCCGCGGAATACGACGTCCTGGAAATGGCGGCTGACCGTGGCCCGCTGGCGCTCCAGTTCGGCAGCGAGCGGCTCCCAGGCGGGATAGCCGAGCGCACACGCGACGCGGAGGCGTTCGAGCGGATCGGCTGGAAGCGTGTGCGTCTGCTGGTCCTGGAGCGCCTGGATAGCGTTTTCGACGCGCCGGAGGAAGAGATAGGCCTGCGTCAGCTCGGTCACGGCGGCGGCCGGCAGGCAGCCGTGGCGCGCAAGTGCCGGCAGCACCTGGAGAATTTCGCGACCGCGCAGGTCGGCGATGCTGCCGCCGCGCACCAGCTGGAAGGACTGGACGATGAACTCGACCTCGCGGATGCCGCCCGGCCCGAGCTTGATGTTGGCCTGGTACTCGCGCCGCTGCACCTCGGCCTCGATCATGGCCTTCATCTCCCGCAGCGAGGCGAAGACGCCGTAGTCGAGGTAGCGGCGGTACACGAACGGCCGGACCACGTCGCGGTAGAAGTAGTCCGCATCGGCCCACGCGTTGACCACCCTGGCCTTGATGTAGGCGTAGCGCTCCCAATCGCGGCCGTGTTGCATGAGATAGGTCTCGAGTCCGGCCAGGCTGACCGCCAGCGGCCCGCTCGCCCCGAAGGGCCGCAGCCGCACGTCGACCCGGAACACGAAACCTTCCGCTGTCTTCTGGCTGAGCAGGCTGACCAGCTTCTGCGCCAGCGCGCGGAAATATTCCTCGTTGCTGACGGGACGGGGGCCGCTGGTCTCGCCGATCTCGGAGAACACGAACACCAGGTCGACGTCCGACGAGAAGTTGAGCTCGTAGCCACCCAGCTTGCCCATGCCGAGGATGCCAAGTCCGCAGGGTGTGCCATCGGCGAGTTGCGGGGTCCCGTGACGCCCGGTGAGCGTCCGGTCCGCCCAGGCGCAGGCGGCTGCGATCGCCGCGTCGGCCAGATCTGACAGGTCGCGCAGCGACTCGGTGACGGATGCGCTGCCGGATACGTCGCGCCAGACGACACGCAGCAGTTCCCGATGGCGCATCAGGCGCAGCTCACGCATGAACTCCGCCTCGGCCAGCGTCACCGGGGCGGCGGCCAGCAGTTCGCGGGCGATCTCTCCCGTCGCCGACGGCCGGTCGAGGCGCCCGCTGTCGAGAAGCTGGGCAAGTAGCCCTGGATACCGGCTGACCACCTCGGCGCAGTACGGGCTGCCGGCGGCCGTGCGCTGCAACTGGTCGCGCCGGAATGCCGGCAGCACCCCGGCCGGGTCTGCTGCCGCGAGCGTCGCAGCCACAGCGTCGCGCAATGCCTCCGGAATCTCAGCCAGCGCCTGACTCATGGGCGCGCATCCTAGCAGCCCGGCCGCCGGGGCCGACAGGCGCGTCCGGGTCAGCGCCGGCCGGTGTGGAACCGGCCACGCAGCAGCGCGGACACCAGCGTCGCCGCGAAGAGCGCAATGGCGAGCGCGTTGCCGAGTGCACCGCTGCGTACGAGGGTCACGTCACCGAGCAGCACACCGGCGGCACGCACTGCCAGCGACCCGTGCAACACGCCGAACGGAAGATAAAACAGCCCTGTCCAGGCGACGCGGGCACCGGTGATGGCCGGCACGATCACCGGCGCATGCCCGAAGACCATGGAGATGACGAAGCCGAGCGTGAAAGCGTGCAGCGCGGTATCGCGCCAGGGATCGCCGACGGCAAAGCCGCCGCCAGCGCCGAGCAGCCCGGCCAGGGCAAGCCAGCCGTAGCCGGTGAGCAGGCACACGGCGATGTAGCGCGTCAGCCCACGATCGCGCACCGTACGCCGGGCGACGTCGAAGCGCAGCAGCCAGAGCGCGAGCGCAGCCAGCGCCAGCCCGAACAGCGACCGCCCCGCTACCCAGGGCGAGCTCGCCAGTGCAGCACTGGCCAGTACGCCCCCGAGGATGAACCGGAACGTGGTCCGCGCCCCCGGTGCCGGCGGCAGCACGCGCGTCAGCTCGAGGCGCTCTCCCGCGATCGTCAGCGCGAGGAACGCCAGCCAGCAGGGCAATGCGGTCTCGGGCCCGGCACCCGCCAGCCAGAGCACGTGGCCGCACAGCAGTGCCGCGGCAGCAATGGCGAGCACCACGGCGTGCAGCACCAGGTGCCGTCGCATGATGACGATGCTGACCAGGAGAAATCCGGTGGCGCCAGCCACGAAAAAAGCTGTCACCCAGGCTGTGGGCAGCCGGGCCAGCAGCGCGAGCCCGCCAACAGCCGCCCCGACGGGAGCAAGCAGCGCCCAGGGTCGCCCGAGGGCGACAGCGCGCTCGAGACCGATGACCGTACCGAAAAATGCCGCCACCATCAGTATCCCGTGGTCGGCGATATAGGGAACCGCAGCCGGCAGGTCGACACCGAGGCGCGCCAGTCCGACGGCAATGCCCGCGACCAGGGCGGCGACGGCCGCAAGCAGCAACGGCAGGCGGCTGGCGAGATCCGCGAGGTTCACGCGGCAGGCCTGGCTTGCTCCGGCACCCGGTATTGCGACCTGCCGGTACCGGCTGTCGATGTCACTTGCGGGCGGCCAGGTAACCGAAGGCTGCGCCGGCGACGGCAGCGGTTGCGACGATGACGGTGATCATGGCCACGAGAGCGAGCGCCAGGGCCACCGGAATGCCGGCGGCCCCGAAACCCGGCAGCTCGAGATCCGCAGCACCGCTGCGGTTGATGACCGCCCCGGCCATGACCGTGAAAAAAATGGTCGGTGCGAGCGAGATGGCGCCGAAGATGATGGCCACGGAGCGCATGAAACGGCGCTGGTGATCATCACGGGCCATGCGCCGGGACATGTACCCGACGAGCCAGCGCGACACGTGGAAGGCCACGAAAGCGCCGCAGAAAAAACCGATGGTGATGGCGAAGATCATGGATGTCCGGGATGCGGCCGGCGCCAGCCAGGTATCACCACCGTGCCGCCTGCATCGGGTGGTATCAGGATGCGGAGCGTTGGGAACGCTTGCGCAGAACCCAACCGGAAGCCTTCGCTGTCGACCAGCCGATCAGGTACACCGCTGTGAAAAATCCAGCCCAGACCGCCAGGAAACTCAACGTCGTGCGGATCCCGGCCTGCATGAGATAGGCCTCGTAGTCCGCCTCCGTGTGGAGCGGGGTCTTTTGCTCCAGGGCAAACAGGCGCAGCGCACGGCACGGGTCGGATTCGACCGGATAGGTGTCCGGCCAGCTGCCGTCCGGCAAGGCGCGCCAGGAACTGCAGGCCGGTGACTGCAGGTTCGCGACGATCGCCGGGTCAGCCTTCGGCCAGGCGGCGATGATGACCGCACAGATGGAGACCAGGAAAAACGTCGCGAACATCAGCCAGAACTTCTGCCAGCTGTGTAACCGCTGCCACCGTTGTTTCAGCATTTGTCCCTGCCCTGCCGCGCCTGCCCCCGCGTGCTGCGGGTGACGCGCATCCTACCGCAGCGTGGCGCCCGTGACGAAGGGTGACACGGTCGGCGTTGATGGCGGTGTGGATTCGGGAAAACGAACCCGGAAAAAGTCGGGCCCCGCCAGCCTATTCAATGTTGTTGAATAAACCGGCGGGGCCCTTTTTCGTCAGGTACTCAGCGAGTACCTGTCAAGGCCAGCGGCCTCAGACGCGGGGCTCCTCCTGAGTCGCCCACTCGCGGCCGGCTTCCTTGCCGTACTCCTTCTGGTACTGGGCCCACTCGTCCGTGCCCACATCGGCCTCCGGCTGCAGCCGGTTGCCGCGCGAGAGCACGAACCAGATCAGCGGGAGCAGGCCACCGAAGACGAACAGGGCGCCACCGATCATGCGCAGGTACGTCAGGGTGACGAACACCGGACCCGTGATGATCTCGGACGTGCGCGCGTACCAGAAGCCCTCGGTCAGCACCAGCCAGATCTGATAGACCCCGACCGGGAACATGTCGAGGAACATCATCAGGCCGACGCCGATGTTGAGCGACCAGAACGAGGTGCGCACCAGCTTGTCGTTCCAGGCGGACTTCTGGAACAGGTGCTGGCAGCAGAACAGCAGGCCTGCCAGCGCCACGTTGCCCTTGACGCCGAACATCGCCGCGTGCGCGTGGTTCAGGGTCATGTACGTGGCGTGCTCGTAGTAGTTCACGAGCGGCAGCGTGATCAGCGAACCGAACACGCCGGCACCGAACACGTTCCAGAAGTTCACGCCGAGGATGAACAGCCACACGCCTTCCATGACGTGCGCCTGCTTGCCCTGGACGCGGAACTCGTTGGCACGACCGCCTTCCTGGCGCATCTGCCAGGCGTCCAGCGTCAGCAGCAGCAGCGGCAACACCTGGAGGGTGGAGAACACGCTGCCCACCGCAATGATGCCGGTCGGCTTGGCAATCCAGTAGAAGTTGTGCGAGATGCCGTTGATCGCCGTGACGAAGAACAGCATGACGGCCAGGAAGATGACCCGCTCTGCCATCAGGCGCGTGACCAGACCCATCTGGACCAGGAGGTAGGCCACGATGACGGTGGTGAACACCTCGAAGGTGACCTCCACCCACATGTGAACCGTCATCCAGCGCCAGTAGTCGGAGATGGCGAAGTTGTCACTCGGCGTCATCAGCACGCTGAAGAACAGGAACAGGACCATCACGCCGCTGCCCCAGAGCAGCCAGGCGGGGACGGACCAGACGTTCTTCATGGTGAGCCAGGGCTTCACACCGCGGAAGATGATGTAGATCCACAGCGTGAAGGCACCGAGCAGCACCAGCTGGAAGAAGCGGCCGAGCTCGATGAACTCCCAACCCTGGCTGCCGAACCAGTAGCTGATCTCGTCGTTCGGGAGCCAGCCGCGCTGGCCGGTATAGATACCGCCCACCGCACCGACCGCAACGACAACCGCCAGCACGAACAGCAGGTTTATCAGGAACTTCTGCCCGTTGGGAACCTTCGTGAGCCGGGGCAGGAAGAAGATCGTGTAACCGACCCAGCACATGAAGAACCAGTAGATCTGCAGCAGCGTGTGGTAGCTGCGCGAGACCGTGAACGGCACCAGGTTGTTGAGATCGATGCCGAAGGGACGCAGGAAGTCCGTCGCGCTGATGATGCCGGCGAGCACCTGGATGCCGAACACCACCACAGCCAGCCCGAAGAACTTGTAGGTCGAACGCTGCGTGGGACGCACGTAGCCGTTCTCGAGATCGGAGGTCGTCAGCGCGTGGCCGCCGGTACCGCCCTGGGTATCGAACAGGTCCACCGGCTGCATCTTCATCTGGCCGTAGACGTACAGCACCACCATGATGCCGATCCACAGCGCGAAGATGGAGATGAAGGTCCACACCATCGTGGCCGTGGTGGCGTAGTTGCCAGCCTCGGGGTCATACGGCCAGTTGTGGGTGTAGCTGTATACCTCGCCCGGGCGGTTGGCAGCAGCAACCCAGCCGCCCCAGAAGAAGAACGCGGAGACGGCGCGGAGGTTGTCCTCGCCGGACACCTGACCGATCGGATCCATGCGATCTTTGTAGGTCGGGTCGGTGAACATGCGCGCGTAGTGCTTGTCCAGCACGCCGAGAGCGTAGACCTGTCCATCGGTCAGCACGATATGGCCAGCCTGCTCGTCGTAGGTGTTGGTGTGCAGCTCGCGGATCACGCGCTGGCCGATCGCGTCGCTCTCGAAGGCCGTGAGCGTGTCGGTGCCGTTCTTCGCCTTGAGTTCGTCCGTGTAGTACTCGCGCATGGCGACCACGGTGCGATGCAGGGCGTCGGCGGTGAAGTCCGGACCGCGGTCCGCACCATCACCCCAGAATGAGCCATAGCCCATCAGGCCGCGGAGGTGGAAGACTTCCTTGCCGCGCTTGATGGTGGCTTCGGATGCCACCACTTCGCCAGTGGGGGATACGAAGTTGACGAGCGGCGGTGCGCCGCTATAGGTCTGCTGGCCAAGATAGATCAATCCGACCACGCTAATCGCGGCGACGACGAGGAACTGGGCAAACCAGTTCTTCTTATTCAGCATCCACATCGCCAGATTAGAGCTGCCGGTACTGCTGACGGCTTTTGTGCTCATTTGGGGTTCCTCACAACGGTCTCGGGAGCGCAGGTTTTGATACGACTGAGATGAAAATCGTCACTCCGGGCCTGAGCCCAAGAGCAGACGTGGCATAAGTTCCCATCCCCCACATGCTATTAATATACGGTAATCGCGGTGGACTAATACGTATTTCTACCTAGCGAATCGCAGCTTTGGTGACGATGTCTCACGACGTTATCATGAGGCGAAATCCCCGCACCGCTCGGCGAAAACACGCCGGCCAGCGGTGGCTTTTCCGCGACGCGAGCAGGACACGACGGTGAAGATACTCTCCTGGTTCCGGTCGTCCGATGACGACATCCCCGCAGACGGCCCCTATGAAATGCATGATGAGGAGGGGCGCCTGCGGGCACGAGGCACCAACAAGGCGGGGCAGCGGGACGGACCGTATGAGTCGTTCTACGAGAACGGCCAGGTCGAGTTCCGCGGCCATTACCAGGACGGCGAACTGCATGGCCTGCAGACGTGGTTTCACCGCAACGGCCAGCTGCTGGAGCGCCAGGACTACCAGCTGGGGCGCAAGGAAGGCCCCTGGGAGATGGTCCACGAAAACGGACAGCCGCGCTCCCACGGCTGTTTTCAGCAGGGTACACGCCAGGGTCCGTTCGAGGTCTTCCACGCCAACGGCGAGCTGCGCTCACGCGGCACCCACCGCAACGACAGCCGTGATGGCCCCTATACGTCGTTTTTCGACAACGGCCAGGCAGATGCCCGCGGACATTTCACAGCCGGCCTGCGCAGCGGCGACTGGGAGGAGTTCTACGAAACCGGGCAACTGCGGCAACGCACGCGCTATGCCGATGGGCAACCGACCGGCGTGCTCGAGGCCTATCACCCGAACGGCCAGCTCAAGACCCGCGAGCACTACCAGGACGGCCAGCAGGAAGGACCCTTCGAGGCCTATTACGCCAATGGCCAGTTGCGTGCGCGCGGCAGCTGCCGGGCGGGATCTCCGGAAGGCCCTTACGAGCTCTATGCCGAAGACGGCCGCCTCGAGCAGAAAGGCAGCTACCGGGACGGGATGCTGCACCCGGAATAGGCAGGAGACACGCCCATGATCAAGCTCATCATGGTGGTTAGGGCCGTCTACCAGCACTTCCGGCCGCCGGACGGACCCGCGGAGCGGTTCTATGGCAGCGGCCAGTCCAAATGCCGGGGTGACTACCTCAACGGCAAGCAGGAGGGCCCCTGGGAGTTCTACCACGAGAACGGCCAGATCTCGTTGCGAAGCTCGTTCAGGAATGGCGAACGCCACGGCCCGTGGACCCTGTACTACGAGTCCGGGCATGTGAAGCTCAAGGGCAACTCGGTGGAGGGCCGGCCCGAGGGCGTGTTCGAGCGCTACTACGACGGCGGGCGGTTGTGGGAACGGGCCACGTATCGTGACGGCGAGCGCGACGGGCCGTACGAACAGTTCTACGAGAGCGGGCGGCTTGCCGAGCGCGGCCAGTACCGGGAAGGCCGCCTCGAGGGCCTGTGGGAATATTTCTATCCCAACGGACAGCTGAAGAAGCGCGGATGCTTTGCCAACCGTCGGCGCGACGGGCTCTGGGAGGCGTTCGACGAAACCGGACGCCTGGTCGCGCAGCGCAACTTCTCGACCGATCACTGGACCGGCGGACCTCCCGGGCCCGCCAGCCGGAACTAGCGCTCCAGCAGCCTGAGCTTGCCCGGCAGGCCGTCCCACTCCTCCGCATCGGGCGGCGGCGCCCGCCGTGCCGTGATCTTCGGCCAGACCGCAGCCAGCTCCGCATTGAGGCGCACGAACGCCTTCTGGGCAACCGGCACGTCGCGCTCCTCCATGATGGCGCCAACCGGGCACGCCGGCACGCAGAAGATGCAGTCGATGCACAGCTCCGGGTCGATCACCAGGAAGTTCGGCCCTTCGCGGAAACAGTCAGCGGGGCAGACCTCGGCGCAGCTCGTGTGTTTGCAGTTGATGCAGTTCTCGGTGACGACAAAAGGCACGTCGGCTCCTCCACTCGCGGCCGCGATCGCGCTGACGAAGTGCATCTTATAACCGATCCAGCCGCGCCGGGCGGTCGTGGATTCCCGTACTGCCCGGACGCTGTGCGACAATCGGTGCCCTGACGGCCCGCGGACCCGGTACACGCGCGATGATCACGACGGACGGCAACACAGCTTGTGCGGCGATCGCTCACAAGCTGAGCGAGGTCATCGCCATCTACCCCATCACCCCGTCCTCACCGATGGGGGACCTCGCCGACAACTGGTCGGCCAACTCACGCCCCAATCTCTGGGGTGCGGTCCCGCAGGTCATCGAGATGCAGAGCGAGGCCGGTGCAGCCGGCACGGTCCACGGCGCCCTGCAGCGCGGGGCACTGGCGACGACGTTCACCTCGTCGCAGGGCCTGCTGCTGATGATCCCGAACATGTACAAGATCGCCGGCGAACTGCTGCCAACGGTCTTCCACGTCGCTGCCCGCACGGTCGCCACCCACGCGCTGTCGATCTTCGGTGATCACAGTGACGTCATGGCCTGTCGCGGCACGGGCTTTGCCATGCTGTGCGCGGGCTCGGTCCAGGAGGCGGGCGATTTCGCGCTGCTGAGCCACGCGATCGCGCTCGAGTCGCGGGTGCCGGTGCTGCATTTCTTCGACGGCTTTCGCACCTCACACGAGATCGCGCGCATCGAGCCCCCGGGCGAGGCGCTGATCCGCGAGATGGTGCGCGATGAGTGGCTGCAGGCACATCGCGAGCGCGCCCTGTCACCCGACCGGCCGGTGATGCGCGGCACCGCGCAGAACCCCGACGTATATTTCCAGTCGCGCGAAGCGGTGAATCCGTTCTATTCGAACCTGCCCGGCATCGTCGTTGCCGCCATGGAGCGGTTCGCCGCGCTCGGCGGTCGCAGCTACCGGCCTTTCGACTACGCCGGCGCACCCGATGCCGAACGGGTGCTGGTCATGATGGGCTCCGGCGCCGAGGCCGCCTGCGACGTCATCGACGACCTGAACGCCGCCGGCGCGAGGGTCGGCATCATCAAGGTGCGGCTGTTCCGGCCGTTCTCCGACGAGCACCTGCTCGCGGCCCTGCCGCCGACCGTGCAGCGCATCGCGGTGCTCGACCGCACCAAGGAACCGGGCGCCGCCGGCGAACCGCTCTACCAGGACGTGGTAACGGCGCTCGCCGAGCACCTCGGCTTCGGCGGTACGCACCTGCCGAAGATGCCGCTCGTCGTCGGCGGGCGCTACGGGTTGTCGTCGAAGGAATTCACGCCCGGGATGATCAAGGCCGTGTTTGACAACCTGGCGACGGCGGTGCCGAAGAACCACTTCACCATCGGCATCCACGACGACGTCGGCCACACCAGTCTCGCCTGGGATCCGGGCTTCGAAACCACGGCAGAACGCAGCTGCCACGCCGCCGTCTTCTACGGGCTCGGCAGCGATGGCACGGTGAGCGCCAACCAGAACACCATCCGCATCATCGGTGAGGAGACCGGCCAGTATGCACAGGGCCACTTCGTCTTCGACTCGAAGAAGGCGGGTGCCGTGACGGTCTCGCACCTGCGCTTCGGCCCGGCGCCGATCCGCGCCAGCTACGCGATCGGCACCGGCCAGGCCGAGTTCGTCGGCTGCCACCAGACCAACTTCCTCGACAACTACGAACTGCTCGACAAGGCGCGACCCGGCGCCACCTTCCTGCTCAATGCGCCGTGGCCGCCGGAGGAGGCCTGGGACCGGCTGCCGCAGCACATCCAGGCCTACATCCTCGACAAGAAACTCGTCTTCTACGTCATCGACGCCTACCGCGTCGCTCGCCAGAACGGGCTCGGCCGGCGCATCAACACCATCATGCAGACCTGCCACCTTGCGCTCTCCGGCCTGCTGCTGCCGGACGTGGCCATCGCACATATCAAAGCATCGGTCGCCGCGAGCTACCGCTCCAAGGGTGGCAGCATCCTGGAATCGAACTTCGCCGCCATCGACCAGGCCTACGAGAACCTGCACGCGGTGCCGGTCCCGGACCGGCTGACCGCTACCCATGGCAAGCGCCAGCTGGTACCGGAGAACGCACCGGCCTTCGTGCGCGAGGTGACGAGCGCCTTGCTCGCCGGAATGGGCGACAGCCTGCCGGTCAGCCGGATGCCGGTGGATGGCACCTGGCCGCTC
>CAUJIY010000061.1 GCA_963205295.1 Pseudomonadota bacterium | reverse complement strand
GAGGGGCTGCGCTTCAGCGGCCGTGCACGCGTGTTCAGCGGGGAAGAGGCGGCGCAGACGGCGATCCTCGGTGGCGTGGTCGTTGCCGGGGACGTGGTCGTGGTGCGCGACGAGGGACCGAAAGGCGGCCCCGGCATGCGCGAGATGCTGAGCCCGACCTCGGCCATCATGGGTCGCGGCCTCGGCGACAAGGTGGCACTGCTCACCGACGGGCGCTTCTCGGGCGGCAGCCACGGCTTCGTGGTGGGTCACGTCACGCCGGAGGCCGCCGTCGGCGGCCCGATCGCGCTCGTCGAGGACGGCGACACCATCACCATCGACGCCCAGGCCCGCACGCTGTCGCTCGAGGTGCCGCCTGCGGTGATCGAGGAACGCCGCCGGCGCTGGTCGCCAGCGCCTGCGGCGGTACGTCCCGGCGTGCTCACGAAGTACGCAGCGCTCGTCAGCCCGGCGTCACGCGGCGCCGTGACCACGGCCCGCGACGGCGCCTGAGCGCCGGCATCTCGCGAGGACGCTGACCATGACGACGCTCGACGCCGACAGTTTTCCGCCGCTGCCGCGGTCGTCGGCCCTCGCGGCCGCACCCTGGCTGGTGCTGAAGTTCGGCGGCACCAGCGTCTCCACGGCGCGCAACTGGGAGGGCATCCGGGACCTGCTGGTCGAGCGGCTGGCTGCCGGGTACCGGCCGCTGGTCGTGCACTCGGCGCTCGCCGGTGTCTCCAACCGTATCCAGGATGCGCTGAGCACGGCGCCCACTGCCGCCGTGAACGGGCATCTCGCGGCGATCGCCCAGACCCACCGCGACCTGGCCCGTGACCTAGGGCTCGATGCCGACGCCCTGGTCGGCAGCTACCTGCAGGAACTCGAGCAACTGCTGGCCGGTGTCCATCTCATGCGGGAAGTGACGCCGCGTGCCCACGCCCGCGCCATGGCCATGGGTGAACTGATGTCCACCACCCTGGGCGCTGCCTGGCTTGGCCGACAGGGTATCGAGGTCACCTGGCTCGACGCCCGCCGGGCGCTGCAAAGCGTCGATCTGCCGAACACCAGCGAGCGTACGCGGTACATCAATGCGAGCTGCGACTTCGAGGCCGATCCGGCGCTGCAGGACCAGTGCCGGGGACTCGCCGGGTTGGTCCTGACGCAGGGGTTCATCGCCAGCAACCCGCGTGGCGAGACCGTCATCCTCGGCCGCGGCGGCTCGGACACGTCCGGTGCCTACTTCGCTGCCAAGCTGCAGGCGGCCGGTCTCGAGATCTGGACGGACGTGCCCGGGATGTTCAGCGCCAACCCGCGCACCGTGCAGGGCGCGCGGCTGCTGCGCGTGCTGAGCTACGCCGAGGCGCAGGAAATTGCCTCGACCGGTGGTTCCGTGCTGCACCCCCGCTGCCTGGCCCCGGTGCGCCGCCACCGTATCCCGCTGCGGGTGAAGGACACGACCCAGCCGCAGCTGCCGGGCACGCTGGTGACGAACGACCCCGGCAGCGATGCTCCGCGGGTCAAGGCGATTTCCGGACGCACGCGGGTGACGCTGGTGTCCATGGAAACGCTCGGCATGTGGCAGGAAGTCGGCTTCCTCGCCAATGCCTTCCGTTGCTTCAGCGAGCTCGGCCTGTCGATCGACCTGGTGTCCACGTCCGAGAGCAATGTCACCGTTACGCTCGACCCCGGCGCCAACGCCATCGATACTGCGGTCCTAGGCGCCCTGCGCGAAGATCTCGAGCGGCTGTGCCGCGTGCAGATCATCGAGAACGTCGAGGTCGTGAGCCTGGTCGGCCGCAAGATCCGCTCGGTGCTGCACGAGATCGGGCCGGCGTTCGACGTATTCGAGGAGCTGCCGATCCACCTCGTCAGCCAGGCAGCGAGCGACCTCAACCTGAGCCTCGTCGTCGAGGAGGGACAGTCGCGCCGCGTGATCCAGGCGCTGCACGGGCTGCTGGTGCAGCCGGCTGCCCAGGATGCGGTATTCGGCCCGACCTGGGAGGAATTGCGCGGCGCAGGCGTGGCACCGGTCGCCTTGCCGGAGCCGTGGTGGGCACGGCGGCGGGTGGAGCTGATCGCGATCGCCCACCGGCATTCATCGGCCTACGTCTACGACCTCGCCTCGGTGCGTGCCGCCATCGGGCGGGTGCAGGCGATCCCGGGGGTGGACCGTGTGCTCTATGCCATGAAGGCCAACAGCAACCCGGAGGTGCTGCGCGCGGTGCACGCCGCCGGCCTCGGCTTCGAGTGCGTCTCGCCGGGCGAGATCGCCCGCGTGCTCGAGCTGTTCCCGGATCTCGACCGCAGGCGGATCCTGTTCACACCCAACTTCGCGCCGCGCACCGAATATGCGCAGGCGCTGGAACACGGCGTGTGGCTGACGCTCGACAACGTCTTCCCGCTGCGCGAGTGGCCGGAGCTGTTCGGCGGTCGCGAGATCTTCCTGCGGCTCGATCCCGGCCACGGCCATGGTCACCACGAGAAGGTCCGCACGGCGGGCGTGCACTCGAAGTTCGGCATCCCGCTGTTCGAACTGGCCGAGGCCCGCGAGCTGGTGGCCCGCTCCGGTGCGCAGGTCGTCGGCCTGCACGCCCACACCGGCAGCGGCATCCTCGAGGCCGGCACCTGGCAGAACGTGGCGCGGGTGCTGGCGACAGCGGCGGCGGACTTTCCGCAGCTGCGCGTGCTCGATCTTGGCGGCGGCCTCGGTATTCCCGAGAAGCGCGATGGCAGGTCGCTCGATCTCGACGCCCTCGGGCACGGGCTCATGGAGATCCGCCGCGCCTGGCCGCACTACCAGCTGTGGCTCGAGCCGGGCCGCTACCTGATTGCCGAGGCCGGCGTGCTGGTTGCCACGGTCACCCAGACCAAGGGCAAGGGCGAGGTGCAGTACGTCGGCGTGAGCACCGGCATGAATTCGCTGATCCGCCCGGCACTCTACGGGGCGTACCACGAGATCGCCAACCTGTCGCGCTGGGGCGAGCACGCCACGGAACGCGTCAACGTCGTCGGACCGAACTGCGAAACCGGCGACCGCCTCGGCACCGACCGCTGGCTGCCGGCCTGTCGCGAAGGCGATGTGCTCGCCATCGCCAATGCCGGGGCCTATGGCTACGTGATGAGCTCGCGCTACAACCTGCGTGAGCCGGCGCGCGAAATCGCGCTCTGAGCAGCCGGGCGAGCGCCCTCGCGCGCGAGCAGCGCCGACTTGCGGGCCGTACCCCAGCGGTAGCCGGACAGCCCGCCGTCGGCCGCAACCACACGGTGGCAAGGGATGAGCAACGCGATCCGGTTGGCGGCGCAGGCTGCCGCTACGGCCCGGGCCGCGGCAGGGCGACCGATGCTGCGGGCGACAGCGGCGTAGCTGCGCGTTTCCCCGAGGGGGATCCGTCGCAGGGCACGCCAGACGCGCGCCTGGAACGCGGTACCGCGCACGTCCACCGGCAGCGCGAGCGCTGCCGCCGGCAGCAGCACCTGTTCGCGCACCTGCTCGAACCATTGCCGCAGCCGCGGCTCGTCGGCCCGCCACTCGGCGCGGGGAAACAGCGCCCGCATCTCGGCGAGCAACGCTGCCGGTTCGTCGCCGAAGGCGAGCCAGCATATGCCGCGGGGCGTGGCCGCCATCAACATCCAGCCGAGTTCGGAGAGCCCCAGCCAGCAGCCGATTGCCAGGGCGCTGCGCAGCTGCCCTGGGGCCACGCCCAACGCGGGCGTGGCGGCCGCGTAACCGCGGGTGGTCGAGGCAAAGCCGGCTTCGTAGGTCGCAGCGAGCGCGCTCGGTTCATGCGCCGCCCGCCGGGCGAGGCGGGTGAGCCGCAACGCCTGGGCATAGCCCTTGGGCGTCGTGCCGAGGTGACGGCGGAACTGGCGCTGCAGTTCGGCCGTGCCGACGCCGAGGGTGGCGAGCCTGCGGGTGAGGGTGGTGCCGGGGTCATCTGCCTCGATCAGGCGGCACGCGCGCAGCAGCACGACCGGCCAGTCGGTGCGGCCCTGGCGGCGTGAGGCCGGTGCGCCGGCGAGGCGAGGAGATCGGCCGGCACCCTTCATCGCGCTGCCTCTCGGTGGCGTGCTGCGGTTCATGGCAGGCACGATAGCCGGTGCGCGGGCCCCCGTCTTCCCGTTTTGCGCGCTCCTCAGCGCTGCCGCTGGCTCAGTTCACGCGCGACGTCGGCGAGGGTGATGTCGTGCTGGCGCAGCAGCACCAGCAGGTGATAGACGAGATCGGCGGCTTCCGCGAGGATACGCCGGCGGTCGCCCTGCACGCTCGCGATGGCAAGCTCGATGCCTTCCTCGCCGACCTTCTGGGCGACGCGCGCGGGTCCCGCGGCGTAGAGCCTGGCGGTATAGCTCTGCTCGGGCGTGGCGCCCTTACGCTGCTCGATGACCTGCTCGAGTTCCTCCAGGTAGCCGATACCACTGTCGCTCATGTCCGCACCTCGATGCCTCGCGATCCGAGATAAGCCTTCAGGCTGCCGATGTCGAGCTGTGCCGAGTGGAACACCGAGGCGGCGAGCGCACCGTCCACCTGCGCCTGCTCGAACACCTCGGCGAAATGTTCCCGGGCACCGGCTCCGCCGGAGGCGATCAGCGGCACCTGGCAGGCGGCGCGCACGCACGCGAGCTGGGCGATGTCGTAGCCGCGCCGCACGCCATCCTGGTTCATGCAGTTGAGCACGATCTCGCCGGCGCCACGCGCCTGCGCCTCGCGCACCCACTCGACGGTATCGCGTCCGGACTCGCGGGTGCGGGCCGGATCACCGGTATTCTGGTAGACGCGGTAGTGCCCGTCGGCCTCGCGGCTGTCCACGCCGACCACCACGCACTGCGTGCCGAAGCGCCGCGCCAGCTCGGTGATGAGACCCGGGTCGGCGAGCGCGGGCGTGTTGACCGAGATTTTGTCGGCGCCGTGATTCAGGACCAGCTCGGCCTCGCGGACGGTGCGGATGCCACCGGCCACGCAGAAGGGAATGTCGAGCAGCGCCGCGACGCGACTGATCCAGCCGCGGTCGACCGTGCGTCCCTCGGGGCTGGCGGTGATGTCGTAGAACACGAGCTCGTCGGCACCCTCGTCCCGGTAGCGGCGGGCGAGCTCGAGGATGTCGCCCATCACGCGGTGGTTGCGGAACTGCACGCCCTTGACGACCTGGCCGTCGCGCACGTCGAGGCAGGGGATTATCCGGCGCGCGAGAATTGCCGTATCTCCGCGAGCGTGAGCCGCCCGTCGAGCAGCGCCTTGCCGGTGACGACACCAGCGACGCCGGTGGCGGCGAGGGTCGGGAGGTCCGCCGCCGAGGCGAGCCCGCCGGAAGCGATAAGGCGTGCGGCCGGATAGCGCCGGCAGCACTCGGCGTACAGCGCCGTGTTCGGTCCGGCGAGTGTCCCGTCGCGGCCGACATCGGTGCAGAGGAAATCGGCGGCACCCGCTTCCTGGTACTCGTCGAGGAGGTCCCACAGACGCCGGCCGCTCGACTCGCGCCAGCCGTGCGTCACGGCGACGGGATCGCTGCTGCCGGATGCGATCCGCACGTCGCAGGCGATGACGACTCGTGCTGCGCCGAGTGTGTGCAGCCAGCCGATCACCTCGGCGGGCCGCTCGATGGCCACCGAACCGATGACGACGCGCCCGGCACCCGCGGCAAGCAAGGCCTCGGCGGTGGCAAGCGTACGGATGCCGCCACCGACCTGCAGCGCCAGGCCAGCCATGGCGGCGATGCGGTGGATGACGTCGAGGTGCGCCGGGACGCCGCTGTTCGCGCCATCGAGATCGACCACGTGCAGGCGCGTGGCGCCGGCATCGCGGTAGGTCGCGGCGAGTGCGACGGGGTCGTGGTCGTAGACGGTGACCTGGGCGAAATCGCCCTGGAAGAGGCGCACGCAGCGCCCGCCGAGAAGATCGATGGCTGGAATGACCTCCATGAGCTTCAGTACCGTGTCAGGAAGTTCTCGAGCAGGCGCGCGCCGACCGTGCCCGAGCGCTCCGGATGAAACTGCGCGGCGAGGAAATTGCCGTGGCCGGCGACGGCTGCGAAGTCCGTGCCGTAGCGCGTGCTGGCCAGGGTGGTGTCGCCGACGGGCAGTGCATAGCTGTGGACGAAATAGCAGTACGCACCCTCGTCGATGCCGTCGAGGAGCGGTACGCCGGCACGCCGGTGCAGCTGGTTCCAGCCCATGTGCGGCACGGGACGACCCGGTTCCGGCACGAAACGCCGGGCCGTGCCGGTGAGGATCCCGAGGCAGGGAGTGTCGTCCTCCGCCGACGCGTCGAACAGCAGCTGCATGCCGAGGCAGATGCCGAGGAGCGGCCGGGTGAGGCGCGGAATCAGTGTGTCGAGGCTCGCAGCCCGCAGCTGGTCCATGGCAGCCCGGGCGGCGCCGACGCCCGGCAGGATCACGTGGCTCGCCGTGCTGATCAGCGCGGCGTCGGTGGTCAGCACCGACTCGCGGCCGAGCCGCCCGAGCGCGAAGCGCAGCGAGGCGATGTTGGCGCCGCCACCGTCGATGATCGCGACCGGTCCGGGCACTAGAGCACGCCCTTGGTGCTTGGTAGCGTGCTGCCCTGGCGCGCACAGGCCTGGCGCAGCGCACGGCCCGTGCCCTTGAAGCAGGCTTCGATCATGTGGTGGGCGTTCTCACCCTCGACGGCTACGTGGATCGCGGCGCCGAGGCTGTCGGCGAGCGAGCGGAAGAAGTGCGGCACCAGATCGGTCGGCAGCCCGCCGACACGATCGCGACCGAAATCGCCTTCGAAGACGCTGGCGGCGCGCCCGGACAGGTCGACGGCGACACGCGCCTGGGCCTCGTCCATGGGCAGCACGAAGCCGTAGCGGCCGATGCCGCGCTTGGCGCCGAGAGCCTGCCGCAGCGCCTCGCCGATGGCGAGGGCCGTGTCCTCGACGGTGTGATGTTCGTCGACGTGCAGATCGCCCCGGCACTGGAGCTCCAGCGAAAAGCCGCCGTGGCGCGCGAGTTGCTGCAGCATGTGGTCGAAGAAACCGATCCCGGTGGCGACATGGATCGGGTCCTCGGCGTCGAGATCGACGCGGCAGTCGATGCGGGTCTCGGTGGTGTGCCGGCGCACCGCAGCCGTCCGTGGCAGGTCGACCAGCTCGTGGGCGAGCGCACTCCAGGCGCGGACGTCGGCGGGATCCAGACGCAGGCCGCGCAGGCCGAGGTTCGCGGCCAGTTCGATGTCGGTCGCGCGATCGCCGATCACCACGGAGGCGCTGCGGTCGAGCGGTGTGCGGCGCAGGTAGTCCGTGAGCAGGCCCGTCTTCGGCTTGCGGCAGGCGCAGCCGTCGGCAGGCCTGTGCGGGCAGACGAAGACCTCGTCGAAGACGATGCCCTGCGAGGCGAACAGGGCGAGCACGAAGTCCTGCACGCACCGGAAGTCGGGCTCCGGGAACGATGCGCTGCCGAGCCCGTCCTGGTTGGTGACCATGACGAAGCGGTAGCCCGCATCGCACAGGCGCAGCAGCGCCGGGAGGACGCCGGGGACGAGCGCAACCTTGTCGAGCCGGTCGACCTGCTCGTCGGGGGGCTCGAGGATCAGCGTACCGTCGCGGTCGAGGAAGGCTATTTTCACGGGTCTCATACCAGTGCCTGCAGCAGCCGGTCGTTCTCGGCCGGGTCGCCTATGGTGACGCGGATTGCGCCCGGCAGCGCCGGGTCCCAGCTGAAATCGCGCAGTAGCACGTCGCGCGCGCGTGCGGCGGCGAGAAACGCCTGCGGGTCGCCGACCTCGAGCAGCAGGAAGTTGGCCTCGCTCGGCCACACGCGGCGCACGGCAGGCAAGCGTCCGAGCGTGGCGGCCAGGCGCCCGCGCTCGGCCTGCAGCAGGCCGATGCGTCGCTGCCACTCCGCCGCATGGCCCGGCTCGAGGCAGCGTTCGACGGCCTCGGCACAGACGGTCGCGAAGGTGTAGGGCGGCAGCACGCAGCCGAGCAGCGGGATGATCGCGGCCGGCCCGAGCAGCGCACCGCAACGCACGCCCGCGAGCGCCATGGCCTTCGACAGGGTGCGCAGCACGAGCACGTTGTCGTGGCGCGCGAGCAGCCCGGGCGTGGGGTCCTCGGCGGCGAACTCGATGTAGGCCGCGTCGACCACGACGACACCGCGACCGGCCAGCCCGGTGGCCAGAGCGTCGATCGCCGCCGCCGGGACGCTGTTGCCGGTCGGGTTGTTGGGCGAGCAGACGAAGACGACGCGCGTCTGTGCGGTCCACTGCGCGAGGATCGCCCCGATGTCGGGCAGGTAGCCCAGCTCACGCCGCAGCGGGATGCGCCGCAGCGGCGCGCCCTGGATCTGCGCGTAGGTCTCGTACATGCCGAAGGTCGGTGGGCAGACCACCACCTCGTCGGTGCCGGCGCGGCAGAAGGTGCGGATGACGACGTCGATGGCTTCGCTCGAGCCGCGCGTGACCAGCAGCTGCCCGGTGGGCACCCCATAGTGGCGGGCGAGCCCGGCGGTGAGGCGCAGCGGGCGCGGCTCGGGGTAGCGGTTGAGCCCCGGGCCGCTGGCGTCGCCGGGCGGTCGCCAGGGACTCTCGTTGGCGTTCAGACGCACGCAGCCATCCTCGAAGCGGGCGCTGCGGTACGGGCGCATGTGCCGCAGGTCGGGCCGGACGAGCTCGACGAGGCTGTTCACGGTGCACCGTCCAGCGCGCGGCGGCGCACCCGCACGGCCTCGGCATGGGCTTCGAGGCCTTCGAGACCGGCGAGCGTCTCGACCGTCGGGGCGAGTGCCGCCAGCCCGGCGGGCGTCAGCTCCTGCAGCGTCATGCGGCGCTGGAAGTCGGCGACTGACAGGCCGCTGTAGGCGCGTGCGTAACCGTAGGTGGGCAGCACGTGGTTGGTGCCGCTGCAATAATCACCGACGGCCTCCGGCGTCCAGGGGCCGAGAAACACCGAACCGGCTGCGTGGACCTGCCCGGCGCAGCTGCGGGCGTCGGCGAGCTGCAGGATCAGGTGCTCCGGAGCGTAGCGGTTGGCGATGTCGAGCGCCTCGGCAACGGTCGCCACCGACAGCGCCGCGCCGTGGGCGAGCGCGCGACGGATGATGTCCTGGCGGGGCAGGCGGGCAAGTGCTGCGGCGATCTCCGCCTCGACACGCGCCACCAGCCCGGGTGCCGCCACGGCGACCAGAATGACCTGCGAGTCCGGCCCGTGCTCGGCCTGGGAGAGCAGGTCGAGTGCGACGAAGCGCGGGTTGGCATCGGCGTCGGCCACGACCATGACCTCGGAGGGTCCCGCAGGCATGTCCATGGCCGCGCCGGCCGGATCGAGGGCCACGGCCTGCTTGGCGGCGGTGACCCAGGCATTGCCCGGGCCGAAGATCTTGTCGACTTTGGGCACGCTCGTGGTGCCGTAGGCCATGGCAGCGACGGCCTGGGCGCCGCCAGCCTTGATGATGGTCGTGATGCCGCAGGCACGCGCGGCCACCACCACCGCCGGGTCGGCATGCCCGTCGGCCCGGGGCGGTGTGCACAGCACCCGCACCGGGCAGCCAGCGAGGTCGGCCGGTACTGCGAGCATCATGGCCGTGGAAGGCAGCGGGGCACTGCCTGCCGGCACGTAGAGGCCGACGGCGCGGATCGGCCGCAGCACGCGCTCGCAGACGACTCCGGGCGCGGTCTCGACGCGTATCGGTGCAGACTCCTGGGCGGCGTGAAACCGGCGGATGTTGGCGATGGCCGTGGCGATCGCCGTGCGTGCGGCCGGTGTCACCAGCGATTCGGCACCGGCGGCTTCGGCCGCATCGACCTGCAGGGTGGTGAGCGTGGCGCCGTCGAGCGTGGCGGCAAAGCGCAGCAGCGCCGCGTCGCCGTCGCGGCGCACCTCGGCGACGATGCGGGCCACATCGGCGGCAATATCCGGGCCGGTGCGCACGGCGGGCCGCTCCAGCACGGTGCGGCGCGCCGGTTCGTCGAGCACAACCCAGTCGACGGGCCGCAGGAGCGGCGTGCTCACGGCAGCATCTTTTCGACCGGCAGCACCAGCAGGGAGCTGGCGCCGGCGCGCTTGAGGTTCTCGAGCGTCTCCCAAAAGACGTTCTCGCGGCAGACGACGTGGATCGCGACCTTGTCGCCCCGCCCCTCGAGCGGAATCACGGTCGGTGCTTCCGCACCGGGCAGGAGCCGGGTGATCTCGGCGAGGGCGGCAATGGGCGCATTCATCATCACGTACTTGCTCTCGCGCACCTGCATGACGCCGTCGATGCGCTGCAGGAGCCGCTCGATCCACTCGGTCTTGCCGGGCGGCACGCGCTGCGGCGTCTGGATGAGGATGGCCTGGCTGTCGAGGATGGTCTCACCTTCGCGCAGACGGTTGGCGGCGAGAGTGGCACCTGTGGAAACCAGGTCGCAGATCGCATCGGCCCGACCCAGGCTCGGGGCAATCTCGACGGCGCCGGCGAACTCGACCACACTGGCGTCGATGCCGGTGCGCTCGAGATAGTCCTGGACGATGCGTGGATAGCTGGTCGCCACGCGCCGCCCCTGCAGTTGCGCGGTACTGCTCACCGGGCTGTCCTCGGGGTAGCCGAAGGCGAGGCGGCAGCGACCGTAGTCGAGCGGACGGATGACGCGGAAGGGCGTGGGCATGCCTTCGGCGACGAACTGCAGGCGCCGCTCCTCGAGCACGTTCATGCCGACGATGCCGAGGTCGCAGACATCGTCGCGTACCAGAGCGGGGATGTCGTCGTCGCGCACCAGCAGGACATCGACCGGCATGTTCTCACCGAAGCCGATCAGCTGGTCGCGGCCGCGCGTGTACTTCAGGCCGCAGCGCTCGAGCAGTTCGAGCGAGCGGTCGGTGAGGCGCCCCGACTTCTGGATGGCGACCTTGATGCGTGTCTGTGGTTCGATCATGACTTGCGGCTCTCGTCCTGGCGGTGAAGGCGTTGCAGTGCCCTGGTGTAGCCGCCTTCGCCGGCGCCGATGTAGCGGGCCACACGGCCAATGGTGGTGATGCTCACGCCGCTCTGCTCGTGCACCTGGCGGTAGCTGAGCCGGCCCTGCTCGAGCAGTTCGGCCACCGCCCAGCGGTCCTTCAGGGCCTGCAGCTCGGCCGGCGTGCACAGGTCGTGGAAGAAGGCGCGGCATTCCTCGACGTTGCGCAACGTCAGGATGGCCCGGAAGAGGCGGTCCTCGGCGGCCGCCTCTTCGCGGGGCGTCAGGATGCGATTTTCTTTCATAGCGTTATCACGTATTAACGGACTAGTACGCTAGCACAACTGTCTCGCGGTGGGCAAGCGCCGCATGACCCCACTTCGGCCCGCTCCCTGCGCTGCGCTGCCGCGCCCGTCGCCGGCGCTGGTGCCGTACGCAGCAACTTCACGTTCGAGCGCTTTGGCACGCCGCGACGTTACGCCTGCGCGCGCACGGCCAATCCGGCCCGCGATGCGTTCGTGGAGGCCCTGGCCGGGCCTGGAGGGTGGTGCTGTGGCGACCGTGACGGCCGCGCCTGAGGAGCTGGCCGCGGACGCGACCTGGACGCGCGGCCGTCAGGCCGGTTCAGGCGGCCGCACGCAGGTGCGTCACGATGGCGTCGCCCATCGCGGTGGTGCTGACCGCACGCGTTCCCGGGGCAGCGATGTCGCGCGTACGCAGCCCCGACTCGATCACCGCGGCTACTGCCGCCTCGATGGCTGCCGCTTCACGCGGCAGGCCGAGCGAGTGGCGCAGCATCATTGCCACGGACAGGATGGTGCCGCAGGGATTGGCGATGCCCTGGCCGGCGATGTCGGGCGCCGAGCCGTGGATCGGCTCGTAGAGGCCGCGTCCGCGATCGTTCAGCGAAGCCGAAGGCAGCATGCCCATCGACCCGACCAGCATGGAGGCTTCGTCGGTGAGGATGTCGCCGAACATGTTCTCGGTGACGATCACGTCGAAATCGGCGGGCCGCGACAGCAGGTGCATGGCGGCGGCGTCGACCAGCACGTGCTCGAGCGCCACGTCGGCGAATTCGCGGGCGAACAGCTCGATCGCTATGGCCCGCCACAGCCGCGAGGTTTCCAGCACGTTGACCTTGTCGATCGAGGCAACCTTGCGCCGCCGGCCGCGTGCCAGCGTGCCTGCCATGCGCAGCAGGCGGGTGATCTCTGCGCGGCTGTAGCTGCACAGGTCCGAGGCACCGTCGGCGGTGCGGCGCTTCTCGCCGAAATAGATGCCGCCGGTCAGCTCGCGCACCACGAGGATGTCGACTCCCCGCAGGCGCTCGGGTCGCAGCGGCGAGGCGTCGTAGAGTGCCGGGTGCGTGACGACCGGCCGTACGTTGGCGTAGACGCCCATCGCGGCACGCAGTTCGAGCAGACCCTTCTCGGGGCGATCGGGCGCCTCGGGATTGGTCCACTTCGGTCCGCCGACGGCACCGAGCAGCACCGCGTCGGCGCCGAGGGCAAGATCGCGCGTCGCTGGCGGAAACGAGCTGCCGGCAGCGTCCATGGCAGCGCCACCGATCAGTCCGTGGCGCGTTTCGAAGCGGTGGCCGCCGATCGTTGCCACCGCGTCAAGGACCTTCAGGGCCTCGGCAATGACTTCGGTGCCGATGCCGTCGCCGGGCAGGACGCCGATCAGGGCTGCCACGCGCGGTTCCTTTCGAAAGCGGTGATGGCCTCGTGCTGCTGCAGCAGGTAGCCGAGCTGGTCGACGCCGTTCAGCAGGCAGTAGCGCGAAAAGCCGTCGAGCGGGAACCCGATGCTACGCCCGCCGGGCAGTTCGAGCCGGCACGCAGCGACGTCGATCGTCACCTCGCTGCCCGGGTGGCCGAGCAGCCACTCGTGGGTGGCGGCATCGACGATGACGGGAACGAGCCCGTTCTTGAGGGAGTTGTTGCGGAAGATATCGGCGATCCCGGTGCTGATCACCGCCTGGATGCCGTAGTCGACCAGGGCCCAGGGCGCATGCTCGCGCGAGGATCCGCAGCCGAAATTGTGGCCACCGACGAGGACGGCACAACCAGCGGCCTCCGGGCGATTGAGGATGAAGTCCGGTTTCGGTTGCCCGGCCTTGTCGTAGCGCCAGTCGGCAAACAGGACCTTGCCCAGGCCCTTGCGGGTCGTGGTGGTGAGGAAGCGTGCCGGCACGATCTGGTCGGTATCGATGTCGGGCTGCGGCATGACGACCGTGCGCGAGCGGATGACGGTGACTTTGTCCATGTTCGGGTTCCTGGTGGCCGCAGCTCAGCTGCGCAGCAGTTCGCGGGGGTCGGCGATGCGTCCGGTGACGGCGGCGGCCGCCGCCGTCAGGGGACTCGCCAGCACGGTGCGTGCCCCGATGCCCTGGCGACCTTCGAAATTGCGGTTGCTGGTGCTCACGCAGAGCTGGCCGGTCCCGACAGTGTCACCGTTCATGCCGATGCACATCGAGCAGCCCGACTCGCGCCATTCGGCGCCAGCGGCACGGAACACCTGATCGAGACCCTCGGCCTCGGCCTGCTTCTTGATCGCCTGCGAGCCTGGCACGACGAGGGCGCGCACCGCCGCTGCTACCCGGCGGCCGCGGAAGATGCTCGCCGCCTGGCGCAGGTCGGACAGGCGCGCGTTGGTGCAGCTGCCGATGAAGACGACATCGACAGGCTGGCCGAGCATGGGCTTGCCGGCCTCGACACCCATGTACTGCAGCGCCTTGCGGAAACCCGCCTCGCCGCTGCCGGCGGGCACCGGTGCGTCGATCGGGATCACCATGCCGGGATTGGTGCCGAACGTGATCATGGGCCTCAGGCCGTCGGCGGCAATGCCGGCGCTGCGGTCGAAGCGCGCGCCGGGATCGGAGGGCAGGGTGCGCCAGCGGCGCACGGCAGCGTCCCAGGCCGCGCCCTGCGGGGCCATGGGCCGGCCGTTGAGATATTCGATGGTGACATCGTCCGGGGCGATCATGCCGGCGCGTGCGCCGGCTTCGATGCTCATGTTGCAGACCGTCATGCGCTCTTCCATCGAGAGGGCGCGGATCGCGCTGCCGCGATACTCGATGACATGACCGGTGCCGCCGCCGACGCCGATCTGGCCGATGATCGCCAGGATCAGGACCTTCGCGGTCACACCGGCCGGCAACTGTCCCTCGACGTCGATGGCGAGGGTCTTCGGCTTGCGCTGCAACAGGCATTGGGTGGCGAGTACGTGGCCTACCTCGGTGGTGCCGATGCCGAAGCCGAGGGCGCCAAAGGCGCCGTGGGTGCTGGTGTGGCTGTCCCCGCAGACGATGGTCTTGCCGGGCTGCGTGATGCCGAGCTCGGGGCCGATGATGTGGACGATGCCGCGCTGGTCGGAGTCGAAGCCGAGCATGCGGATGCCGCGTTCGCGACAATTGTCGATCATGACGCGGATCTGCGCGGCGGCCGCCGGATCGGCCACGCGTTCGAGGTCGGCGAGCGTGCGCACCGGCACCGTCGGCGTGGAGTGGTCCAGCGTTGCGAGCGTCAGGTCGGGGCGGCGCACGGGCAGGCCGCGTGCATTGAGCACGTTGTAGGCCTCCGGCGACGTGACTTCGTGGGTGAGGTGCAGGTCGATGTAGAGCACGGCCGGGGTATCCGGCGTCTCGGCGACGACGATGTGGTCGTCCCAGACCTTTTCGAACAGCGATCGGGCGGTCATCGGCAGAGGATTCCTCGGACGTTTCGGGTGTAGTCGGTGGGTGCTTCAGTTGGCCGCGGCTGCGCGGGTCGGAGCGCTTTCGACCGGCTCGAGCCAGCCCCACTGGTCGGCGGTCTGGCCGCTGAACAGGCCGAAAAAGGCTTCCTGCAGACGGCGTGTCACCGGTCCGCGGCTGCCGCCACCGACGGTGATGCGGTCCACGGAGCGCACCGGGGTGATCTCGGCAGCGGTACCGGTGAGGAACATCTCGTCGGCGATGTAGAGCATCTCGCGCGGCAGTGCCTGCTCGACCACCTCGATGCCGGCCGCCCTGGCGAGCGTGATGATGCTCGCCCGGGTAATGCCGGTCAGGATCGAGGCTGTCGCCGGGGGTGTGAATACCACGCCGTCACGGACCAGGAATACGTTCTCGCCCGCACCTTCGCTGATGGTGCCGTCGGTGGCGAGCGCGATGCCTTCGGCAAAACCACGTTGCTTCGCCTCGAGGCTCACCAGGGTGCTCGACAAATAATTGCCGCCGGCCTTGGCGAGGGCCGGAATCGTGTTCGGCGCCACCCGCTGCCAGGACGACACACAGACATCGACACCGTTCTCGAGTGCGTCGGCGCCGAGGTAGGCACCCCATTCCCACGCCGCCACCGCCATCTCGACCGGGTGGCCGGGTGGCGGCGCAAGTCCCACCTCCCCGTAGCCGCGGTAGATGATCGGACGGATGTAGGCGCCGCGGCTGAGCGCGTTGCGTACCACGACCTCGCGACAGGCGGCATCGATCTCGGCTGCCGACCAGGGCACGTCGATGCGGTGGATCTTGGCGGACTCGAGCAGGCGGCGCGTGTGGGCCTGCAGCCGGAACACGGCCAGCCCCCGGTGTGTCGGATAGACGCGCACACCCTCGAACACCGAGGAACCGTAGTGCAGGGCGTGGGCGAGCACGTGCACGCGCGCCTCCGCCCAGGGCACGAGCCGGCCGTTGTGCCAGATCCATTCGCTAGTCTTGATGGGCATGTCTGCTCCTCGGGTTCCTGGTCGGGCCGCCTAGACGGCGGCGGCGTGGCCGGTGCTGCGCGTGACGTCGCTGCCCGGCGCGAGGTTGCGCCGGCAGATGCGGTTGATGACGTCGAGATAGGCGAAGGCGGCGGCTTCGACGATGTCGGTGCTGACGCCGAGCCCGCGCAGGCTCTGGCCATTGTATTCGACCGTCACGGTGACCTCGCCCTGGGCATCCTCGCCCGTGGTGACGCTGCGGACCTCGAAGTTGCGCAGTTCCATGTCCACGCCGGTCGCGCGCTCGAGCGCCTTGAAGGCGGCCTCGATGGGACCGTCACCAACCGCCGCTTCGTCGATCAGCCGGCCGTCGGTGTGCTTCATGCGTACTGCCCCGGCGGCGATGGCCCCGGTGCCTGCCGAAATGTGCAGTTCCTCGATCGTCCACGGCCCCGTGCCTTCGCCCTCGCTGCTCATGACGATGGCTTCGATGTCGGCGTCGAACATTTCCTTCTTGCGGTCGGCGAGTTTCTTGAACTCGGTGAAGGCACGGTTCAGTTCCGTGTCGTCGAGCTTGAAGCCGAGCTGCTGCACGCGCTCGCGGAACGCGTGGCGGCCGCTGTGCTTGCCGAGCACCAGATTGGAACGGCTGAGGCCGACGTCCTCGGGGCGCATGATCTCGTAGGTCGAGGCATGCTTCAGCATGCCGTCCTGGTGGATGCCCGACTCGTGCGCAAACGCATTTTCGCCCACCACGGCCTTGTTGCGCGGCACGTGCATGCCGGTGATGCTCGCGACCAGGCGGCTGGTCGGGTACAGCCGGCGCGTGTCGACGCCGGTGCCGATGCCAAAGTGCCCAGCCCGCGTGCGCAGGGCCATGACGACTTCCTCGAGCGAGCAGTTCCCGGCGCGTTCGCCGATGCCGTTGATCGTGCACTCGACCTGCCTGGCGCCGGCACGCACGGCGGCGAGGCTATTCGCAACCGCCATGCCGAGATCGTCGTGGCAGTGCACGCTGAGGGTGACCGCATCGACCCCGGCGACATGCTCCTTGAGGTAGCGGAACAGGTCGAAGAATTCGTCGGGCACGGTGTAACCGAGGGTGTCGGGCACGTTGATCGTGCTGGCGCCAGCCTCGATGGCTGCGGCCACGACGTCGGCCAGGAAGGCCGGTTCCGTACGCGAGGCGTCTTCGGCGGAGAACTCGATGTCGCGGCAGAGGCTGCGTGCGAGCCGGACTGACTCCACCGCCCGGCGGATGATCTCCTCCTTGGCCATCTGCAGCTTGTAGGTGCGATGGATCTCGCTGGTGGCGATGAAGACGTGGATGCGTGGCCGGCGGGCACCCTGCAGCGCACGCCAGGCGCGCTCGATGTCGCCGGCGTGGCAGCGCGCCAGGCCGCAGATCACCGGCCCGTCGATCTCGGCGGCGATGGCACGCACGGACTCGAAATCGCCGGGGGAGGCCGCCGGGAACCCGGCCTCGATCACGTCGACACGCAGGTCACGCAGGGCAGAGGCGACGCGCAGCTTTTCCTGCAGCGTCATGCTGCACCCCGGGGCCTGTTCCCCGTCCCGGAGCGTGGTGTCGAAGATCATCACGCGTTCGCTGTCTGCCTCGTTCATGGCTCAATCTCCCTCTCAGGCCGATGCCGGATTCCACGGCCCGCAGCGGCAGGCTGCGCGGCGTGGGCGGCCGTTGCCGGCGCCGCGACGGCATAAAAAAACCCCGCTACCTTGGGGGTGCGGGGTCTGGATGACTGGCAGAAACCTTAGCCGGTCAAACGCCCGCACCGCCGGGGCCCGAGGCCTAGCAGCACGGTTACCAGCCCGGCGGGAATGCCCCGGCGGGTTGTCGTTGCGTGCCCTTGGTTGATGCGGGAAAACATGCCCGGATGTTCGGGGAAGCATCGTTCAAAGTCAACCGTGGCCGATGGTTTCCGCCGTGAGGTCCTCGGGTGTCGTGGCGCTCGCCGCGGCTGCGCTGGTGGTGCACTGTGCCGGCACGGCTGGCGGCGGCGGCGCTTGTCAGCATGGTTGCGTTAAACTTGTGGTGATTTGCCGCACGCTTGTGGCAACATACGCGCCCCGGGCGGTAACCTACCGCACGACGCCGCAAGAGCTGCACGAAGTCAGACTCAGGTTGATATGGCCGCAACGATCAGCACGCCCATGTTTTCCCGCCGGGCCCTGGTGTTCCTCGTCATCGTGGGACTCCATGTCGGCTTCGTCTATGTCCTGAACGCCGGCCTGGCTACGCAGGCGGTCGAGGCGGTGTTCGGGCCGATCGAGACCAAGATGATCGAGGAGGTCAAGGAGGAGGAGGACAAGCCGCCGCCGCCGCCGCCGAAGATCGAGGTCACACCGCCGCCATTCGTGCCGCCACCGGACATCGTCATCGACCTCCCGGTCGAGAGCGCGAAGACGACGGCGATCACGGCGACGACACAGAAGCCGGTCGCCCGGCCACCGCCGCCCGTTGCGGTCAAGCGGGTGCCGCCGCAGCAGAACAAGCGCAGACCACTGATCGAACCCGAATACCCGCCGCAGTCCAAGCGCCTGGGCGAAGAGGGCGCTACGGTGCTACGGCTCTACATTCTCGAGGATGGCCGTGTCGGCGAAGCGCAGGTTTCGCAGAGCAGCGGCTTCCCGCGCCTGGACGAGGCGGCCGTCAAGCACGCCAAGCGCTCCTGGCGCTTTGTACCCGGCACCGAAGACGGCAAACCCGTTGCCATGTGGTACGAGTTCCGCGTGGTGTGGAAGATCGAGAAAGAACGATAGTCGCGAAAATGACACAGCCGCTGCCCGAGGGGGGCGGCCACCATAGATATAAGGTCAACTTGCCTACGCACTGAGGGGATGAAACCACCATGGTCGAACTAGCTGCATTCGCTCTGAGCATCGCGCTCGCCGCCCAGGCGCCGGCGGGCACCACTGCTCCGGCACCCGCCGCCGATGCGGTGTCCCAGCAACTCGCCAGCGATCCGGCGCTTGCCGCAGCACCCGTGGATCCGGCGCTGACCGATCCGGCCGCCCAGGCTGCCGACGTGCCCGCCGAGCCGGCGGAGCCGGAGGGTCCGGTCGGTGCTCCGGTCGAGGTCGAGAATCCCTACGGCCTCAAGGCCTTGTGGCAGCAGGGTGACTTCGTCGCCAAGGGCACGCTGATCATCCTCGTGGTCATGTCGCTGTGGTCCTGGTTCATCATCGTCACCAAGCTCTGGGACCAGTCGCGCCTGCGTCGCCAGTACGTGGCGACGGAAAAGAGCTTCTGGGCCGGTCGCAACCTGCAGGAGGGCATTAGCTCGTTGAAGGATGCCGACAACGTCTTTCGCGTCATCGCCGAGCAAGGTGTCAATGCGGCGCAGCATCACGAGGGCCGCCTGACCGACCAGATCCCGTTGCACGAATGGGTGACGCAGTCCCTGCAGCGTGCGGTCGACAAGGTTCACAACGAGATGCAGGGTGGCCTGTCGTTCCTGGCGACCACCGGCTCGACCGCGCCGTTTATCGGCCTGTTCGGCACCGTCTGGGGCATCTACCACGCGCTGATCGCCATCGGCCTGGCCGGTCAGGCGAGCATCGACAAGGTGGCCGGTCCGGTGGGCGAGGCGCTCATCATGACCGCCATCGGTCTGGCCGTGGCCGTTCCTGCGGTGCTTGGCTACAACTGGCTCCTGCGTCGCAACAAGGCGCTGCTCGAGGAAGTCCGCTATTTCGCGACCGACGTGCAGGCTTACCTGATCAGTGGTGCTCGTGTCGAATCCGGCGCCCGCGCTGCGGCGCCGGCGGCAGCCCCGCGGAGCAAGTAACGTGGGCATGTCGTCGCCCGGGGAGGGCGAAGGTACGGCCATGTCGGATATCAACGTCACGCCCATGGTGGACGTGATGTTGGTTCTGCTGATCATCTTCCTGATCACCATTCCGGTGATCACGGCGACGGTCAAGGTCGATCTGCCCAAGGTCGCTAACCAGCCCACCAAGACGAAACCGGAAAACATCACCGTGGCCATCGACGCCAACGGGGATGTCTTCTGGAACATGGCGAGGGTGCCGAACGACCAGGCACTGCTCGACCTGGTCAAGGGCGTGGCCGTACAGGACCCGCAGCCGGAGATCCACATCCGCGGTGACTCGCAGGCGAAGTTCGCCGCGGTAGGGCGCACCATCTACCTGATCCAGCGCGGGGGCGTGGTCAAGGTGGGATTCATCACCGAGCCGGATCGCGGGTTCCGTTAGGCACGGATACCCGGCGGGCACCAATGGCCCCGCCGGACGCGGTTCGCTGACCGGGGAGGAGAAAAAACGTGGCAATGAGTATGGGTGGGGGCGGCGACAGCGAGCCCGTCATGGATATCAACATGACGCCGCTGATCGACGTCATGCTGGTGCTGTTGATCATGTTCATCATCACCATCCCGGTGATGACGCATGCCGTCAAGCTCGACATGCCGCGCCCGAATCCGAATTCGGTCGAGCCGCCGGTGCCGCCGGAGATCATCGAACTCGAGATCGACTTCGACGGTACGATCCTCTGGAACGGCACCACCGTGCCGAACTTTGCGGTGCTGGAGAATTATTTCAGCCAGGAAGCCGGCAAGGTGCCGCAACCGGAACTGCACGTCCGGGCCAACAAGCGCGCCAAGTACGACAATGTGGCCAAGGCCCTGGCGCTCGCGCAGCGGCAGGGAATGAACAAAATCGGCTTCGTCGGCATGGAGCAGTTTGCCGAATAGCGGCCTTGCAGCAAGGAATTTCCGGCCGGATGGCCGTCTAAGCCCGTACGTGACCCAATTCAGGGACAGACTATGACCAGCTTGATTTCCTCCATTCGACGTGGTGCGGTGGTGCTGATGGCGGCTGCCGCCATGGTGGCAGCGGGCCCGGCCCTGTCGCAGGACAAGATCGGCGCGAAGGTCGGCAAGCCCATGAAGGCCGCCCAGGATGCCGTGCAGAAGAAGCAGTGGGACCAGGCGCTGGCCAAGCTCGCCGAGGCTGAGGCGATTGCAAACAAGACCGCCTTCGAGCAGTTCCAGATCAACGAGTTCAAGGGCTACATCCTGCTGCAGCAGCGCAAGTACGGCGAGGTCGCCAAGATCTACGAGGCCAACCTGAATTCGGGCAAGCAGCCGCCGGAACAGGTGAACGATCGCCTCAAGACGCTCGTCCAGCTCAATACAGCGGTCAAGAATTATCCGAAGGTCATCGAATTTGGCGATCGCTGGATTAAGGCCGGCGGCCAGGATCTCGACACCCGTGTCCTGGTGGGCCAGGCCCATTACCTGCAGAAGGACTACAAGGGCGCCATCTCGGTCGTTAACGGCGTGATCAAGAGTGCGGAGCAGGCCGGCACCAAGGTCGACGAGAACTGGCTGCAGCTGGTGCGCAGCTCGCAGCAGAACACCGGCGACACCGAGGGGGCGACGACCACACTCGAGAAGCTGGTGCGGCTGTACCCGAAGCCGGAGTACTGGGACTACCTGCTGAGCACACGGCTGCGCCAGAAGAATTCCGACCGGGTGCAGCTCAATCTGATGCGTGTGGCACGTGAGGTCGGGGTCCTGAACAGTCCCGACGAATACCTCGAGATGGCCGAGATGCTGCTCGAGGCCGGCCTGCCCGGCGAGGCCCGTGGTGTCATGGAATCAGGCTATCAGGCCAAGGTCTTCGAGACGCAAGACAAGTCCAGGGCGGACCGCTACAAGCGCCGTCTCGATGAAGCCGTCGCAGCTGCCGCTCGTGACCAGAAGTCGCTGCCCGCGATCGAGAAGGATGCGCTGAAGGTGCCGACCGGGCAGGGCGACGTTGCGCTCGGCCTCGCGTATGGCAGCTTCGGCCAGTATGACAAGGCTGCTGCAGCGCTCGCCAAGGGGCTGCAGAAGGGCGGTGTGCGCGATCCGGACCAGGCGCAGATCATGCTTGGCATCGCCAATCTGGAACTCGACAAGAAGGCCGACGCCATCAAGGCATTCGAGGCAGTCAAGGCAGATGACCCGCAGATGGCCGATGTGGCACGGCTGTGGACCATCGTCGCGCGCAGCGGCGCCGGCTGAGCGACACCACGACTTCTGCTGACCCGGCTCGCCTGGTGCCCACAGTCGTCTTCCACGATCGTCGTGGCGTTCGCCGCGAGGTCGAGGCCAGTGACGGTTCCACGGTCATGGAGGCCGCAGTCGATGCCGATGTCGACGGCATCGTCGCTGAGTGTGGTGGCGCCTGCGCCTGCGCCACCTGTCATGCCTACATCGCCGAACCCTGGTTCGCCAGGTTGCCGCCGTTGAGCGACATGGAAGATGCGATGCTCGATTCGGCCACCGGCCGCCGTGCCAACAGCCGCCTGACCTGCCAGATCGAGCTTACCGACGAACTCACCGGCATCGAGGTCCACGTGGCCGATAACGGCGGCTGACCGGCCGTCGGCGGCGTACGACCGCACCGTCTATCCGGCCGCGACCTCGATGATTTCGCCTGCTGGTCCCCGCAGACATCCCGCTACAGCGCCTGGGCCAGCGGCAAAAGTCACCACGGCGATCCCCGGCGGCAGCTGGCCGTCGAGGACTGCAAAAGCGCGCGCCGCGGGCGGCATCTGGTCGGCCTCGACGTAACAGGCATCGCGCAGCGCTATGGCGGCGATTGGGTGACGGTGTTCGGCGGGCAGGCCGAACGCCTCCGACATGGCCTTGACCCGTGATTCCATGCGCTGTGGTGGGGCTACGGCGAAGCGTTGCGCATAGAAGTCGAGGAACTCATCGAGCGACGGCCCGCCGACGATGACGATGAACACCTTGTCGACTGCGCAGCGTGCCGGTGGTGCCGGCAGTCCCGGCAGCGTTCGCTTGAATTGCGTGAGGTAGAGGATTTCGCCGCCAGGTCCGCGGACCTGCATGGCACGGATGGCGTCGGTGAACGACAGATCCTGCGGCGGCCCGACGATCTGGAATGCCGAATGCTGCAGGCGCAGCGCCAGGGCGTCGACGTCCTGCACGATCAGCTCGGCGGCGTTCCAGCCGAACGAGGCAAATGCGCGATAGTCTGGTGCCGCAGGCGTCTCGACCAGGGTGAAGGTGAAGTCCGTGCCCGTCTGCGGTTGCAGCTGCAGCGCCGGCGCACCGGCCACGGCCATGCATCCCCAGCTCCGGGCGCTGGCCGTCGTGAGCGGTGCGCGGCTGATCACGCGATAACCGAGATCCCCGGCATAGGCCCGTTCGCTGGCAGCCAGGTCCGGCGTGGCAAGGGTGACACCCGTGATCGGCCCGAGCGTCGGACCAGGCATCAGATGATTCCGGCCGCCTGCAGCTGCGCGAAGCGGTCGTCGGAATATCCGAGCAGCTCCTGGTAGACCTCGCGGTTGTGCTGGCCGAGATCCGGCGCCGGGCTGCGCACGCCGCCCGGTGTTGCACTGAGCTTGGGCGCGACATTCTGCATCCGCAAGGTGCCGAACTTCGGGTGTGCCGTGCTGACAATCGCCTCGCGGGCCTGGAAGTGCGGGTCGGCCAGCATCTCCGGTACGCGGTAGATCTTGCCGGACGGGATGCCGTGCTCGTCCATCATCTGCTCGAGCCGCTCGGCGGGAATGGTGCGGGTCCAGTCGGCGATCAGCGCGTCGAGTTCGCGCTGGTTCGCACCGCGGGCCGAGTGCGTGGCGTAGCGGGAGTCGGACGCGAGATCGGGTCGGCCCATCGCCTCGGCGAGGCGGCGGAACACCGTGTCCTGGTTGGCAGCGATGAGGATCATGCCCTGGTCGCTGGTCGGATAGACGTTCGACGGTGCCACGTTCGGCAGGATGGCGCCCTGGCGTTCGCGGATGTAGCCGGCCTTGTCGTACTCGGTGACGAGGGATTCCATCATGTTCAGCACGGCTTCGTAGATCGCCGAATCGACGATCTGGCCTTCGCCGGTCTGCTGGCGGTGATGCAGCGCCGACAGCGCACCGAGGCAGGCGAAGGTGGCGGCGAGCGAGTCCCCGATGCTGATGCCCATGCGGCTCGGCGGCGTGGATGGATCGCCGCAGACATAGCGCAGGCCACCCATGGCTTCGCCCACGGCACCGAAGCCGGCGCGCTTGGCGTAGGGTCCGGTCTGGCCGAAGCCTGAGACGCGGACCATGATCAGCCCGGGATTGATCCGGCGCAGCTCCTGGTAGCCGAGGTGCCACTTCTCCAGGGTCCCGGGACGGAAATTCTCGATGAGGAAATCGGCCTTGCCGATCAGTTCCCGGGCAATCTCCTGGCCGCGCTCTTCACGCAGGTTGAGCGTCGCCGACTTCTTGTTGCGGGCCACCACGGGCCACCACAGTGACATGCCGTGCGACTTCTCCTGCCCCCACTCACGCATCGGGTCGCCCTGGCCAGGTGGCTCGATCTTGATGACTTCCGCGCCGAAGTCGCCGAGCAACTGACCGCAGAACGGACCGGCGAGCAGCGTGCCCATTTCGATTACGCGCAGGCCGCTCAGCGGCCCCGGGGTTTTCCTGCCGGCAGTGGATGTAGCAGAAGTCATGTCACGTCCTTTTGCAGAGATCTGGTGGGTGGCCGGGCGTCCGCCTCCGGGTGTAAAACGCCGGCGCCTACGCTGTCTTTTTGTCTGCGCAGATGCAAATGCGGCGGCGCTCGCCGGAATCTCAACATTGTTCGGGGGCGGGGGTTGATGGGCGCTGTCACTGCTGCGTGAGCAGCTGTTGTAACGCCCAACGCCATGTATAACAATACCGCATTCTACGGCCCACCAGGCAGCCATGAACCCGATTGCCCGCCGCATTTCCATCGTCGAAGTCGGTCCACGGGATGGCCTGCAGAGCGAGCCGGAGATCCTGCCGACCGAAGCGAAGATCGAGTACATCCGTCGTGCCATCGATGCGGGCATCCGCGCGCTCGAAGTAACGAGCTTCGTGCACCCGAAGCGCGTCCCGCAGATGGCCGATGCCGAGGCCGTGATTGCCGCCCTGCCGAAATGCGAGGATGTCCGTTACATCGGGCTGGTGCTCAACCGCAAGGGATTCGAGCGTGCCCGCGACGCGGGGCTCGGGGAAATTGGCATGGCGGTGGTGGCGAGTGATACCTACAACCAGCGCAACCAGGGGGTGCCGACCAGCGAGTCGGTCCGGGCCTGGCTGGAGATTGCGCGGGCGGCCCGCGCCGCCGGCATGCGCGCCAATGTGATGATCTCCTCGGCTTTCGGTTGTCCGTTCGAAGGTGAGGTGCCGCTCTCCCGCGTGCTCGAACTCGCCGACCAGGTCATGGCCGGCGAACCGGTCGAACTCGGCATCGCCGACAGCATCGGTGTCGGCGTGCCTGCGCAGGTGACCGAGATGATCGCTGCGATCCGCGGGCGCTGGCCCGCGGTGCCGGTGCGGTGTCATTTCCACAATACGCGCAACACGGGCCTGGCCAATGCGCAGGCCGCACTCGATGCGGGTGCGGCGTCGCTCGATGCGAGCATCGGCGGGATCGGTGGCTGTCCGTTCGCGCCGGCGGCGACGGGCAATATCCCGACGGACGACCTGCTGTACATGCTGGATCGCTCGGGCGTGAGCACCGGCGTGTCACTCGAGAAGGTGGTGGAGACCAGCAAGTGGCTGCAGCAGCAACTCGGCCGCAGCACGCCGGCCATGCTGCCGAAGGCAGGCATCTTTCCGAAGGTGACCGAGCAGTTCAGGGCCGCGAGCTGAGGGATGCAACCATAACGTGCCGCCGCGTTCGCGCAGGCCGGACGGAGGCGATGAGGCAATCTTGACGATAACTGCGGCGACGGCACCGCTTCGCGTGGTGTCGTGTGAGCCGGCCAACGACAAACAAGCACGATTCGAGGGCTACCTATGAGCTACCGTCTTGGGGTCGATGTCGGTGGAACGTTCACCGACCTGACCCTCGTCAACGAGCAGACCGGCGATTTCTTCCTGGCCAAGGTTCCAAGCACCCCGCACGACTCGTCGATCGGCGTGCTCAATGGCATCGCACGTGTCTGCCAGAATGCAGGCATCGACCCGAATGCCATCACACACGTGATGCACGGCACAACGGTGGCCACCAACACCATCCTCACGCACTCCGGGGCCCGCGTCGGTCTGGTAACGACGCAGGGCTACCGGCAGGTGCTGCAGATCGCCCGCTCGTTCGTTCCCGGCGGGCTCGGCGGCTGGGTGATCTACAACAAGCCGCCGCCCCTGGCACCACTCGCGTTGACCATCGAGGCCGAGGAACGCATCGATGCGCGTGGCGAAGTCGTACGCAAGTTGAACAAGACGAAGCTCGCGCGCGATCTGCGCGCGCTGCGCAAGAAGAACATTGAGGCACTTACCGTCTCCCTGATCAACTCCTTCGCCAACCCGGTGCACGAGCAGGAGATCGCCAAGGTCGCAGCGAAGGAACTGCCGGGTATACCCGTCTCGCTGTCGTCCGAGGTGGTGCCTGAGATGCAGGAGTACGAACGCACCATCACGACGGTCGCCAACTCGTATGTGGCACCGAGGGTTTCCAGGTACGTTCGCAACCTGAACCGCGAACTCAAGAAGAAGATGAAGGACGTGCAGTTGCACGTGCTGCGTTCCGACGGTGGCCTGGCGTCGGCGAAGGCTGCCGAGGCCTATCCCGTCAACCTCCTGATGAGCGGGCCGGCGGGCGGAGTGTCCGGCGCGATCTGGGTCGGTACCCAGGCTGGTTTCGCGAACGTGCTGACCTTCGACATGGGTGGCACGTCCACCGACGTGGCGCTCATCCAGAACGGCAAAGCACAGCTGCGCCGCGAAACGAGCGTGCACGAAGTGACTGTGCGCGCTTCGTCCATCGACGTTCGCACCGTCGGTGCCGGTGGCGGTTCCATGGCGTACGTGCCGGAAATTACCGGTGCGCTGCGCGTCGGCCCGCAGAGCGCGGGCGCCGTGCCCGGGCCCGCCGCCTACGACCGCGGTGGCGTGGAGCCGACAGTCACGGACGCCAACGTCGTTCTCGGCTTCCTCCCCAGCGGCGAGGTGCGGCTTGGCGGCGACATGGTGATCCGGCGTGACCTTGCGGAAAAGGCCGTGCAGAAGGTGGCCAGCGCCCTGAAGTTGCCGCTCAAGCAGGCAGCTGCCGGCATCATCGATATCGTCAACGAAAACATGTACGGCGCGCTGCGCCTGGTCTCCGTCGAGAAGGGGTTCGACCCGCGCGACTTTGCGCTGATGGCCTTCGGCGGTGCCGGTCCGCTGCACGCCAACGCGCTCGGCCGCCTGAGCAGTGCCTGGCCGGTCATCATTCCAATGGGTCCCGGCGTGCTCTGCGCCCAGGGTGATGCGACTACCAGCGTACGCGACGAAGCGTCGCGCACCTTCATCCGCCCGTTCAGCCGGACCAGCGCGCAGGAGGTCACCCGGATCTTCCGCAGGCTTGCGGCGAATGCGGCCAGGACGCTCGACCAGGAAGGCATATCACGCGCCGAACAGACGCAGAGCTACGAGGTCGATATCCGCTACCAGGGACAGGGCCTGCTGCTCACTGTCGCTCTCGACATCGACGACCTCGAGCGGCGAGGCCTCGATGTGATCGGCGAACGCTTCGACGAGATGCACCGGCAGTTGTTCACATTCGCTCTACCCGAGGAAAAGGAACTGGTCAACCTGCGTGCCGTCGCGCAGGGTCGGCCCACCGCAGTCAAGGCGGTGATGCTGGAGAAGGGCGGGAGCGATCCGGTGGCGGCCGAAGTCGGTGAGCACATGTTGTTCGTCGACGGGCGCGACCAGAAGGGCAAGCTGTATGACCGACGCCAGCTGAGAGCCGGCAACGTCGTGAAAGGGCCCGCTGTCGTGCTGCAGATGGACACGACGACACTGATTCTTCCGGGACATATCGGCCGGGTGGATGACTTCGGCAACATTCTGATCACCCCGGCATAAACGCGCGACAGCAGGGAGCAACGGACCAATGCCAGCGAAAATCGTCGAAACCAGGCCCCGGCCGTTCAAGCGGGTATCACTCGATCCGATCACGCTCGACATCATCGAGAACGCGATGCTCAACGCCCGCTTCGAGATGGATGCGGTGCTGTTCCGCACGGCGATGTCGCCGGGCATCCGCGAGCAGCACGACGAATTCCCGATGATTGCCAACGTCGACGGCAAGATGGTCGTCGGCCAGTTCGGAAGTTTCATCTACGGCTTCAAGTCGGCCTACGACGGAACGATCGAAGAGGGCGACATGTTCCTCACGACCGACCCGTACTCCTGCGAGGGGGCTGTCAGTCACATCAACGACTGGCTGCTGTTGCGGCCGATCTTCAAGGACGGCCGCCTCATCGCCTATGCCGCGATGTTCGGTCACATGACCGACGTCGGTGGCAAGGTGCCCGGCAGCCTGCCGACGGACGCGCGGCAGATCTTCGAGGAAGGCATCCGCATTCCGCCGACGAAGATCTTCAAGAAGGACGTGCTGCAGGAGGACATGCTGAACCTCATCCTGCACAACTGCCGGCTGCCGCATTGGAACCGCAGCGACTTCAATGCCATCGTGGCGGCCATCCGCACCGCTGAGAAGCGCGTGATCGAGATGGCGACCCGCTTCGGTGACGACGTGTACTACTCGGCCCTCGAGGAACTGCTGGACCGCAACCGCCGCGCCATGGCCCATCTGATCAAGACCACGGTACCGACGCGCAAGCAGTACTTCGAGGACTACATCTGCGACGACGGCATGGGCATGGGCCCCTACAAGATGCGTTGCGCCATGTGGAGGGAGGGCGAGAAGGTCGTCTTCGACTTCGAAGGAACCGACCCGCAGTCGATCAGTTCTGTGAACCTCTACCTCAACGAGGAGATGTTCAAGATGTTCTGCGGGGTCTACATGATCATGGTCTTCGACCCGAAGATCATGTTCAACGACGGCTTCTACGACCTGATGGAGGTCCGCATCCCGAAGGGCACGCTCCTCAAGCCGATCGAGCCTGCGGCCCTCTCCTGCCGCACGCATGCGCTCGGGCGCCTGTTCGACGTGCTCGGTGGCCTGCTGGGGCAGGGCAATCCGGCATTTCTCAACGCTGCAGGCTTTTCCGACAGCCCGCACTTCATGTACTCCGGGTATGACCAGCAGGGCAAGTGGTTCCAGCTGTTCCAGATCGGATTCGGCGGCGTTCCCGGGCGTCCGTTCGGCGACGGACCGGACGGCCATTCCATGTGGCCGAACTTCACCAACGTGCCGAACGAGTTCGTGGAGAGCTACTTTCCACTGCGCATCGAGACCTACGAGACGCTGCCGGACAGCGGCGGGGCCGGCAAGAACCGTGGTGGCAACGCCCTGCGCGTCGCCTACCGCTTCCTCGAGGACGGCGAGATCTCGATCCACGACGACCGCTGGCTGACCTACCCATGGGGGGTGAACGGCGGGATTCCCGGCCAGCGCAGTCGCAAGGAGCTGCGCCGCAAGAACGGCTCGAAGCAGGTGATTCCGTCGAAGTGCGACCGCATTCCGGTGAAGGAAGGCGACCTGCTGCTGTTCGATACCTGGGGTGGTGGCGGCTGGGGCGACCCGTACGAGCGCGAGGCGGCCAGGGTGGCCTTCGACGTCGAGGCCGGCCTGGTCACGGCTGCCGGAGCCAGGGCCAATTACGGCGTGGTGCTGCGCAAGGACCTCTCGGTCGACGAGAAGGCGACGGCGACGCTGCGCGCCAGGCTCGCGAAGAAGCGCGGCAAGACCAGCATCTTCAACTTCGGCGGCACGATTCCGGAGCTCAAGAAGCGCTGCAAGGCCGAGACCGGGCTGGAGCCGCCGAAGCAGCCCCAGTTCGCGCGCTTCGTCCTGGCCACGAAGGCCGCCGGCAAGCCGAAGAAGGGCGGCGACGGGAAGCGTCGCAAGGCGGCCGCCTGATCGCGGCGCCAGCGCCGATCGGGCCGGTAACCGGGCCGCTGTGGCCCGGTTGCCTTTTCGGAGAGCACGGAAAACGCGGCTTCAGCCGCGATCGGATGGCGTTTCAGGATGCGCCCACCACCAGGGCCAGCGCCGGCCTGTCGACAGCCGGGCAGGTATCCTGACCGGTCTGCGAGGCAAACTCGGTGCCGATCTGTTGTGCCGTGGCACGCAGCCGCGGCAGGAAGCGCTTCAGCGCATCGGCCTCCGGCACTGCCGTGCTGGCAAAGCGGATGGCGAGAGCGGCCAGCGGGCGCCCGCCGACGATCACCGGCACGGCCATGCTGATTTCATCCGATACCCGCCGTGCGCGCCGGTAGGTGGCATAGCCGTGCGCGCGGATCCCGGCAAGCTGCTCGTGAACCCGTGCGCGATCGCGTGTCGGCCGGTCCTCTTCCTTGCGTGATTTTGCCAGCAGGTCGAGCATGGTCTCGAGCTGTTCTTCCGGACTGAAGGCCAGGTAGACCAGCCCTGCGGCCGAACCGAGGATCGGTACGCGAAAGCCCGGAGCACATTTTTCGATGGCGAGCGGGCTGCGGTGATCAGTGGTCTGGCGGATCAGCATGGAAGTGCCCGAGAGCGTGGCGACCGCGATCGGCCAGACCAGCTGGCTGCACAGGTCGTGGATGTAGGGGCGGGCGATCTGGGTGACCCAGGCTTCGTCGTCGAAGCCGTCGCTCAGGCCGCGCACGAGGATGGTGAGGCGGTAACGCTCGTCACTCGCAGCGCGGTAGGCGTAGCCGGCCACGCAGAGCGTTTCGAGAATACGATAGGTCGTGGTGCGCGGCAGGCCGATCGCTGTCGCAACTTCCGAGACGGTAGCGCCATGGTGAAGATTGAGGATGTGCAGGACTTCCAGGCCTCGCTGGAGTGCACGTATCGGGCGTGTCGATGTCATAGATCCCCGGCATTGGATGTGACCAGCAGGCGGATAATGTTACTGCAGCGGAAATGATTTGTTAAGTGGTTCGGGCAGGCAATCCGTCATATGATAATTATTTTAGATATCAGTTATATCTGACTGTTTATTAATTAAATTCCATTATCGGCACAAGCTAGAACTTCACCGTGGTGGCCTTGGTCTTCAGATAGGGATCGAGCCCCTCGCGTCCGAATTCCCGGCCCCAGCCGGACTGGCGGTTGCCGCCGAAGGGGATCGCGGGATCGACTGCCGCGTGGCAGTTGATGCTCACCTGTCCGGAGTCGATCAGGTTGACCATGCGATGCGCGGTGGAGATGTCGCGGGTCCAGACACTGGCGGACAGGCCGTAGATGGTGCTGTTGGCCTCGTCGGCGACTGCTTTAAGGTCGCTGTCGCTGAAGGATTGCACGCACAGCACCGGTCCGAAGATTTCCTCGCGGGCGATCTTCATGCCCATGTTGGTGTGGCCGAACACCGTCGGGCGCATGAAGTAGCCCTTGCCGGGCGGCGCTTCGCCTCCGCACACCAGCTCGGCACCTGACTGGCGACCGGCCTCGACGTAGCCGAGCACGCGCTCGCGCTGGTCGGCCGAGATCAGGGGCCCGAGTTCGGAATCGGGCGCCATCCCTGGACCCAGGCGAAAGGCCTGTGCCATGGCGCTCACGCCCTCGACCACGCGGTCGAAGACGTCGTCGTGCACGAACAGGCGCGTGCTGGCCATGCAGTTCTGGCCCTGCAGGAAGAACGCGCCACGGGTTGCCCCCGGGATGACGCGCTCGAGATCCGCGTCCGGGAACACGACCATCGGTGATTTGCCGCCGAGTTCGAGCGTGACGCGCTTGAGATTGCCGGCAGCCGCCAGCAGGATTTTCCTGCCGACCTCTGTCGAACCAGTGAAGGCAATCTTGTCGACGCCGTCATGGGCGGCCAATGCCGCGCCGGCGACATGGCCGTGACCGGGAACGATGTTGACCACGCCATCGGGTATGCCGACCTTGCGCACCAGGTCGCCGAGCAGCAGGGCCGTGAGCGGGGTGAGTTCGGCCGGTTTCAGGACCACCGTGCAGCCGGCGGCAAGCGCCGGTGCGAGTTTCAGCGTCGCCATCACCAGCGGGGAGTTCCAGGGAATGATCGCGCCGACCACGCCGATCGGCTCGCGCCGCGTGTAGGTGAGCGACTCGCCGTTCGGCACGTCCTGGGGCGCGACCGGAATCGTTTCACCGAGGATCTTGGTGCACCAGCCGGCGTAGTAGCGCAGGAAGTCGCAACCGAACCTGGCGATCGAGTATTGCGCCACCATGCGCGGCATGCCGTTGTCGAGGACCTCCAGTTCGGTGGCGAGTTCGAGGTTCGCCTCCAGTTCGTCCGCCAGGCGCCAGATCAGGCGCGAGCGCTGGTGGGAATTCAGTCGCGACCACTCGCCGGTCAGGGCACGTCGCGCTGCCGCCACGGCCTGGTCCACGTCGCTTTCGGTGGCGCAGGCCACGCGGGCGATCTCCCCCTCGGTGGCCGGGTCGTGCACCACGATCTCGCCACCATCGGCGGCCGCGACCCACCGGCCATCGATAAACAGGCGGTGACGGCGCGCCAGGAACTCGCGGGCAGCAGGTGATGGGGTGTGGGCTGTGGAGGCGGCGCTCATGGCGGATCCTCGGACGACGCCGGGGCTGGCGTTCAGGCGCGCCAGCATAAGCGGCGCCCGCGGCCCTATCAAGGCAACCACGGCAGCGGTGCGCGTGCCGGACAGATCGCCGCGGAGCCCGCTCCGGCAACGGGGGCGCGATGGTGGTGCCCGTGGCGCGGCTGTGGTGTCATACGCGCCTCACCGCACCGCCGAGCCTGCCATTGCGCAGACCCATGCCGCCTCCTCCTGCCTGGTCCGCCATCCGCTGGCGCATCGCCATCCTGCTGTGCGTGGTTACCACCATCAATTATCTGGACCGGCAGGCGCTCGCCGTCACCGGGCCGCTCCTGATCGACGAGTTCGGTCTCAGCAACACCCAGTTCGGGCTGGTCAACTCGGCCTTCCTGCTGACCTATGCCGCCGGTCAGCTCCTTGTCGGTCCGTTCATCGACCGCGTCGGCACCCGCCGCGCCTTCAGTATCGCGGTGGTAGCCTGGAGCCTCGCCGGCATGCTGCATGCGGCGGGTCGAGGTTTCGCCAGCCTGCTGGTCCTGCGCAGCCTGCTCGGCGTGACCGAGTCGGTGAATTTCCCGGCGGCGCTGAAGGCGGTGGCCGAGTGGTTTCCGCGGGCCGACCGTTCGCTCGCCATCGGCATCGTCACCGTCGGGCCCGGCCTCGGTGCCGTGCTGGCTCCGCCGCTGCTCGGCGGGCTGGCGGCCGCCTGTGGCTGGCAGGCCGCATTCCTGGTGCCGGGGGCGATCGGCCTGCTGTGGTGGCTGCTGTGGCGGAAGTGGTACGAATTGCCGGAGCGCCATGCGGGGATCTCCGCTGCGGAACGCGAGCTCATCATCGCCGGTCGCGAGTCCGGCGAACCGGCTGCCGGCCGGAGCAGCTGGCGGCAGCTCGCCGGCTATCTGCGTTACCGCGAAGTCCGGGGCCTGCTCCTGGCGCGCTTCGTGAACGACGGCGGCTTCTTCTTCTTCGTCGCCTGGTTGCCGACCTGGCTCTACCAGACACGCGGGTTCGATATTCGCCAGATTGCCGCCTTCGCCTGGGTGCCGTTTCTCGCTGCCGACCTCGGCAGTCTCGCCGGCGGCTGGGTGAGCCAGCAGCTGATCGCGCGCGGCAGCAGCGTGGATCGCGCCCGCAAGCTCGGCATCTGGGCCGGCGCACTGCTGATTCCGCTGACCTTGCCGGCCGTCAGCGTCGATTCGGCCGGCACCGCCATCGCGCTGGTGGCGCTGGCGATGTTCGCGATCCAGTTCAAGGCATCGAACCTGTTCGCGCTGCCGGTGGACCTGTTTCCCGCGCGCGAGGTCGGCTCCGTCTGGGGCCTGTTCGGCGCGGTCGGCAGCTTCGGCGGCATGGCGTTCGTGGCCGTGGTCGGCTGGGTAACCGAACACTATTCGTACGTCCCCGTGTTTGCCGCCGTCGTGATGACCCAGCTGCTGTCGGCGGTCTTCGTGAGCTGGTTCGTGCCACGCATCGAACCGCTGGCGCGTCGCGCGCCGTGACGACCGGTACCGGCTCGCGCGCTGCGCGCGTGCTGCGCATGGCCGGATGGGCCGAGCGGCAGGCAACCTTTGCAGCCTTCATGATCCTCGTGGCGGTGCTGTTCGCCGATGTGCTCAGCCGTGAGCTGAGCGGGGCGGGGCTGCTGTGGGCGCGACAGCTCGGCGTGTACGCCAACCTGGTGGTCACGATGCTGGGGCTTGGGGTGGCCTCGGCGAGTGGCGCCCATTTCCGGCCGCGCTTCGCCGACGACTGGCTGCCCGCCGCCTGGGAGCCGTGGCTGGTACGGCTGCAGGAGGCGCTGATGGCTGCGTTCTGCGTCGGCTTCGCGCTGGTCGCCGCCGTCGCCGTGGCCGAAACCCGCGCGCTGCACGAGCGCAGCAGCCTGCCGTCGTGGCCGGTGTGGCCGTTCCAGGCGGTCATTCCACTCGCCTTTCTGTCCGCCGGGACAAGGCACGCGCTGCTCGCCTGCTGGCCGCAGCTGCGGCCCGCAGTGCGGCGGCCAGCGGTGGCCGCTGTCGCCCCGGGTGAATCCTGATGGCGTGGCTCGGGCTGGCCCTGCTGGTGGGACTGCTGTTGTGCCTGCGCCAGCCCCTGCTGGTAGTGCTCGGCGCAGTCGCCGGCTACGCGCACCTGGTGTTCGGGGACGGACGGCTCACCGACATCGCGGTCGACGTCTGGGATGCCGCCAACAAGGACGTGCTGCTCGCGATCCCGCTGTTCATGCTGGCCGGCAACCTCATGGCGCGCGGGGTCATGGCGGCGCGGCTCATCCGCCTGCTGCGTGCGCTGGCCGGGCCGGTGCCCGGCGGACTCGCCATGGCAACCGTGCTGGCCTGCGCCCTGTTCGCCGCGGTCTCGGGCTCGGGTACGGTGACCATGCTGGCGATCGGCGCGGTGATGTACCCGGCGCTGCTCGCCGCGGGCCATCCGCGCGAGTTCGCGCTCGGCGCACTGTGCAGCGCCGGCACGCTCGGCGTGATCATCCCACCGAGCATCCCGCTGATCCTCTACGGCGTCATGACGCGCACGTCGATCACCGACCTGTTCCTCGCCGGTGTCGGTCCGGGTCTGCTGCTGACCGCGCTCCTCACCGTCTATGCCGGTGTGCGCAACGGCGTGCGCATCGCGGGACAGTGGGATGCGGCGGAAATCCGTGCCGCACTCGTGGCCGGCAGCTGGGCGCTGCTCATGCCCGTGATCATCCTCGGCGGCATCTACAGCGGTCGCTTCACGGCGACCGAATCGGCTGCCGTGGCCGTGGTCTATGCGCTGGTGGTGGAGATGGCGGTCTATCGCGAGCTCGACTTCGCCGGGCTGCGCGCAGTCGTGGCTGACACCACGGCGCTGCTCGGGGCCCTGTTCCCGGTGCTGATGTTTGCGCTCAGCCTCAACATCTTCCTCACCTATGCCCAGGTCCCGGATGCCGTGGTCGCCTGGCTGGACGCGCTGGTCACGAGTCCGCTCGCCTTCCTGCTCGGGGTCAACCTGCTGCTCCTCGCCGTCGGTTGCCTCATGGATATCGGTTCGGCCATTCTGATATTCGCGCCGATGCTGGCACCGCTCGCGGTGGCCCAGGGCATCGACCCGGTGCACTTCGGCATCATCATGGTGGTGAACCTCGAGATCGGCTACCTGACGCCACCGGTCGGCATGAACCTGATCGTGGCCACGTCGGCCTACAGCGAGGAATTCCGCGTCGTGTGCCGCGCGGTGGTGCCATTCGTGCTGGTGCTGCTGGCCGGTCTCCTGATCGTGTCGCTCTGGCCGGGTCTTTCGCTCTTTCTGGTACGATAGCCGCCCGCGCATCCACAGGGAGAAGACTCATGGCGATCAAGGTCGGTGACCGCATGCCGGAGGGTACGTTCGGCATCATGACCAAGGATGGACCGGGCAGCCTGTCGAGCGCCGACCTGTTCCGCGGCAAGAAGGTGGTGCTGTTCGCGGTGCCGGGAGCATTCACGCCGACCTGCTCGATGAATCATCTGCCCGGCTACGTGAAGCACGCGGCGGATATCCGGGCGAAGGGCGTGGACACGATTGCCTGCATGGCGGTGAATGACACCTTCGTCATGGACGCCTGGGGTCGCGACCGCCAGGTCGGCGACAAGGTGCTGATGCTCGCCGACGGCAATGGCGCCTACACGAAAGCGCTCGGGCTCGAACTCGACGCCAGCAGCTTCGGCATGGGCCAGCGCAGCCAGCGCTTCGCCATCGTGGTCGAGAACGGCGTGGTGCGCCAGCTGCACGTGGAGGCACCGCGCGAATTCAAGGTCAGTGCTGCCGAGAGCGTGCTCAAGGCGCTGTGAGCGGCTGATCGGGGCGCCACCATGGAAGATATCGTCCAGTCGCTGCCTTTCGGGCACGCGCTGACCCGCTACCTGCACGTCCTGCTGTTCGTCTACTGGCTCGGTGGCGACGCGGGCGTGTTCTATTCGAGCACTTTCGTCACCAACGAGAAACTGACGCGGGAGGCGCGCCTCACGGCGTTCCGGATCTTCGTCAATCTCGACATGCTGCCGCGTTACTGCCTCGCGCTCATGCTCACGGTCGGCGGCATCCTGGCCGAGATCATCGGCTACGAGCACAAGCCATGGGAAATGGTGGCGATCGTCGCCCTCGGGCCGGTCTGGGTCTGGGTGGTGCACATGGTGCACGCGAAGGAGGGTACCGACTTCGGCCGCATGCTGGCGAAGGGGGATTACTACTTCCGCCTGGTCATGATCTTCGGCCTGGTCGGCTCGGTGGCGTGGCACTGGTCGACAGGACCGTTGCGGCCCTATCCGTGGCTGGCAGCGAAGCTGCTGATCTTCGCGTTTCTGATCTTCTGCGGCTTCATGATCCGCCGCAACATCCCGCCGTTCGTCGACGGCTTCCGGGCCATGGCGGCGCAGGGTGCGACACCGGAGAGCGATCGCCGGATGCGTGCCGGTATGGCGGCCTGCCGTCCCTACGTGTTTGCCATCTGGGCCGGCGTGGCCGTCTCGGCCTTCCTCGGGATGTGGAAGCCCGGCGCCTGAAGTCGCTCAGCCGAGTTTCTGCGCCAGTTCCGGGATGACCTGGAACAGGTCGCCGACGAGGCCGATGTCGGCGACCTGGAAGATCGGGGCCTCCGGGTCCTTGTTCACCGCGACGATCAGGCCGGCATCCTTGATGCCGGTGAGGTGCTGGATCGCACCCGAGATGCCGAAGGCGAGATACAGTTCCGGCGCGATGATCTTGCCGGTCTGTCCGACCTGCATGTCGTTGGGTACGAAGCCGGCGTCGACCGCCGCGCGCGAGGCACCGACGCCTGCACCGATGCGGTCCGCGAGCTGGTAGAGCAGGGCGAAATTCGCTTCGCTGCCGACACCCCGTCCGCCCGAGACCACGATGCGGGCAGTCTGCAGGTCCGGGCGTGCTCCACCGCCGCCACCACGCAGCTCCACGAAACGGGTGTGCGCCGGCAGGGTCGCCTCAATGGCTACTGCTTCGATCGGGGCCTTGCCACCGGTCTCGACCGGTCGGAAGGAGGCGGCACGGACGGTCGCGACCACGACCAGCCCTTCGGGCACCTCTACGGTGAGCACGGCGTTGCCGGCGTAGACCGGGCGGCGGAAACGCCGCGCCCCGTCCACCGCCATCAGGTCGCTCACCTGGCCGACACCGAGCAGGGCCGCCACCCGCGGCATCAGGTCCTTGCCGAAGGTGGTCGAGGGGCCGAGCACGTAGCCGTAAGCCCGCGCGACGCCAGCGATCTGCGGCGCCAGCACCGCGGCGAGTGCCGCCGCGTTCCCGGGCCGCGTGGCGGTGAGTACGCGCGCCACGCCCTGGAGCGCGGCAGCCTCGCCAGCGACCGCCGTGCAATCCGCGCCGAGCACCAGAACGTCGGCGCCGGCCGGATCGATCTGCAGCGCGCAGCGCACGCAGCGCGCTGTGCTCTGGTTGAGCCGTGTGCCGTCGTGTTCGGCGATGACGAGTACCCTGGTCATGTTGTCTCCGTCCGTGTTCGTGCCGCTGGCGGCTTCAGTTGATCAGGCCCTTGTCGCGCAGCGCGGCGAGGAGCGCGTCGACATCGGCGACCATCACGCCCTTGGTGCGCTCCACTGGGTTGTCGTAACGCAGATTGCGCACGCGCGCCCCGGCGTCGAGGCCCAGGCTGTCGAGCGGCAGTACTTCGAGCGGCTTCTTCTTGGCCTTCATGATGTCAGGCAGCTTGACATAGCGTGGCTCGTTCAGGCGCAGGTCGCTGGTGACGACGGCCGGCAGGTCGATGTCGATGACCTCGAGGCCGGCATCGACCTCGCGCGTCACGCGGGCGCGCTCCCCGTCGAGTTCCAGGCGTGACGCGAAGGTCGCCTGCGGCCGGTCCCACAGCGCGGCCAGCATCTGGCCGGTCTGGTTGCAGTCGTCGTCGATGGCCTGCTTGCCGAGCAGGACCAGCCCCGGTTGTTCGCGCTCGACGATCTTCAGCAGTGCGCGTGCCGCAGTGAGTGGTTCGACCTCGGCGCTGGTCTCGATCAGGACAGCGCGGTCGGCGCCCATCGCCAGACCAGTGCGCAGCTGCTGCTGGCAGTCGCCGGGCCCGATGCAGACCACGAAGACTTCGCGTGCCTGGCCGCGTTCGCGGATCCGCAGCGCTTCCTCCAGGGC
>CAUJIY010000060.1 GCA_963205295.1 Pseudomonadota bacterium | reverse complement strand
GCCTGTGGCGGCGGCACCGGGACCACACCCCCGCCGGCCGGTGCCGCCCAGCCTGCGCCCGCACCGGCGCCGGCCGCAGAACCGGGCGCGGCCGAGCAGCTCGCTGCGGTCATCGCCGGTGAACACCGGTCGCCTGAGAACCGTGCCCGCGACCGCTACCGCCATCCCCAGGAGACGCTCGAGTTCTTCGGGTTGAAGCCGGAGATGACCGTCATCGAGATCTGGCCGGGAGCCGGCTGGTACACCGAGATCCTGGCGCCGTACCTGCGTGGGCACGGCCGCTATATCGCCGCACACTGGGATCCGGAGGCCACGCAGGAATACACCCGCCGCGGGCTGCAGGCGTTCCGCGACCGGCTGGCGGCGACACCGGCGCTCTACGACCATGCCGAGGTGGTGGTGCTGGCGCCGCCGCAGAAGACCGAGATGGTGCCGGCCGAGTCCGTCGACATGGTCCTGACCTTCCGCAACATCCACAACTGGATGGCGAGCGGCCAGGCCGAAACGATGTTCGCCGCCATGTACCGTGTGCTCAAGCCGGGTGGCGTACTCGGTGTCGTCGAGCACCGCGCCAGCACCGACCAGCCGCAGGACCCCAAGGCGAAGTCTGGCTACGTGCGCGAGGACTACGCCATCGCGCTGGCCGGGAAGGCGGGCTTCGTGCTCGAGGCGCAGTCACCGGTCAACGACAACCCGCTCGATACCCACGATCATCCGAAGGGTGTCTGGACCTTGCCGCCGACGCTGGCCGACGGCGACAAGGACCGCGAGAAGTACCTCGCCATCGGCGAGAGCGACCGCTTCACGCTGCGCTTCAGGAAGCCCGGCTCGGTCGCCGGCGTGGGCGAGGGCGCTGCGCCGGCCACCGACGAGTCGCAGCCGGGCGAGGAGACGGTGGCGCCGCCGCCGTGACCACTTCGATTGCGGCGCATGCCTGCAAACGCCTGGCAGGCACATACGGTTCGACATGACGGACCAGACGCGCTCCGGGATCGACGCACTCTTCCGGCCCCGTAGCGTAGCCCTCGTCGGCGCGAGCGAGAGGCCGGGAGCGCTCGGTGCGGTCGTCCTCGGCAACCTGCTCGACGCCGGATATCGCGGCGACGTGCACCTCGTCAATCCGCGCCATCGGGAGATCCGCGGCCGCCCGGTGCATGCCACGGTGGGGCAACTGCCCGAAGGCGTCGAGCTCGCTATCGTGATGACGCCGGCGGCGACCGTGCCGGAGCTGATCACCGCCTGCGGCGAGCGCGGCATCCGGGGTGCCATCGTCATGTCGGCGGGCTTTCGCGAGATCGGCGCTGCCGGTGCCGCACTCGAGTGCAGCATGCTCGAGCAGGCCAGCCGGCACGGCGTGCGCATCGTCGGCCCGAACTGCCTCGGCGTCATCCGCACCGACATCGGCTTCAACGGCACCTTCAGCGCCGCCCAGGCGCTGCCCGGGCGCATCGGCGTGATCTCGCAGTCCGGCGCGCTGTGCACGGCAATCCTCGACTGGGCGAGCGTCAATGCGGTCGGGTTCTCGAGCATGATCTCCACCGGCATCGGCGCCGACGTCGACTTCGGCGAGATGATCGACTTCCTCGCCACGGACGCCGCCACCGACAGCATCATGCTGTACGTGGAAGGCATCCATCGCGCGCAGCCCTTCCTGAGCGCGCTGCGTGCAGCAGCGCGCACCAAGCCGGTGGTCGTGATGAAGGCCGGGCGCCACGCTGAAGGTTCGCGCGCCGCGCAGTCGCACACCGGGGCGCTGGTCGGCAGCGACAACGTGTTCGACGCCGCCCTGCGCCGTGCCGGTGCACTGCGCGTCATGGACTTCGCCAACTTCTTCAGTACCGCGGCCATCCTCTCCTCCGGCATGCGCAGCACGGGCCGGCGCCTCGCCATCGTCACCAACGCCGGCGGTCCTGGGGTGATGGCCGCCGACCACGCCGTCGACCGCGGCATCAGGCTGGCCGAGCTGGCGCCGGCCACCCGCCGGCAGCTCGACGCCGCGCTGCCGGCGCACTGGTCGCACGGCAACCCGGTCGACGTGCTCGGCGACGCCGGCCCGCCGCGCTACGCCGCCGCCGTCACCGCCTGCCTCGCCGATCCCGGCGTGGACGCCGTGGTCGTGATCCTCACGCCCCAGGCGATGACACCAGCCGAGGCGGTGGCGCGCGCCGTGCTCGATGCCGCTGCCGGCTCATCGAAGCCGCTCCTCACCTGCTGGATGGGTGAGGTTGCGGTGGCCTCGAGCCGGGCGCTGTTCCGCACGCGCGGCGTGCCGACGCTGCGCACGCCCGAAGCTGCGGTCGACGCCTTCGCCGCGATCGGCACCCACGGCGAGGCGCAGAGCCAGCTGCTGCAGGTCCCGGAGCCGCTCGCGCCCGAGTGTCCGCCCGACGTCGCCATGGCGCGCCGCGTGATCGAGCAGGTACTCGGGGAAGGCCGCAGCGTCCTCACCCTGCTCGAGTCGAACGCCGTGCTTACCGCCTTCGGTCTGCCGATCGTGCCGAGCCTGCTGGCGCGCACGGCAGCCGAGGCGGTCACCATCGCGCGGGATACGGGCTTCCCGGTGGTGATGAAGATCCTCTCGCCCGACATCACCCACAAGAGCGATGTCGGCGGGGTGCGCCTGGGGCTGGCTGATGCGCTCCAGGTGGAGACGGCGTTCCGGGAGATGACCAGTTCGGTCGCCGCACAGATGCCGGCTGCCCGACTCGAGGGTGTGGTCATCCAGCCGATGGTGCGCCGCGCGCATGGCCGCGAACTGATGGTCGGGATCCTCCACGACGAGGTCTTCGGACCCGTGGTGAGCTTCGGGCTCGGCGGTACGCTGGTCGAACTCCTCGGTGACAGCGCCGTCGCCCTGCCACCGCTCAACACACGGCTGGCCCAGGATCTCGTGGCCCGTACCCGCGCCGCGCGCTGGCTCGCACCGTTCCGAGGGGCGCCGGCCGCCGATCTCGCCGCCGTCGAGCGCCTGCTGCTGCGGGTGTCGGCGATGGCCTGCGAGCTGCCCTCGCTGCGTGAGATGGATCTCAACCCCGTCATCGCCAGCCCGGACGGCGTCACCATCGTCGACGCACGCCTGGTCGTGTGAGCGGTGCCGGGTCTGGCTTATTGGCCATCCGCCTTTCGACGGCTGCCGAGGCCATCGGCTGTCGCTGGATCGACCAGCCGATGCGCACCCGGCCGCCGCCAGCTCTGTCCGTTGCGATCATCCGGCCCCATCGTCGGCGTCACTCTCCCGCGGGCGTCGTGCGGATGTCGTTGACAGTCAGCGTGTCCAACGCGGAGAGGTCCTGCGGCTCCCGCCCGCGCAAGGCAGCGAAGCGTTCCTGCGCGCGCTCCAGGTTATCCAGCGCCACCTGGGAACGGTTCACACCGTGGGAGATGGCCTGGAAGTCGTGAATCGCCGCTTCGTAGCGTCCCCGAACGATATTGAGTACGCCGCGGTTGTTGAGCACGATGCTCGTGTACCACCCGGACGCGAAGGCTTCGTCGCAGGCCTGGGCTGCCTCGTCCAGCCGGCTGAGCATCGCGTAGCCGACGCAGAGATCGATCAGGATCGGCACGCGAACCCACGGCGCGTGGTGTCCCGCATCGAGACGTGCCTCCAGGCGCTCGACTCCCTGCTGGTAGCGTCCGTGCTCGATATCCCGGGCTCCGCGGACGTCGAGCCAGTGCAGCTGCATCTCGAGCGGTTCTGCAGCCAGGGCCGGGCAGGCGAGGATGGCGTACGCCGCAGCCACGCAAGGGCGGAAATTCCACGCGGTGCCCGTCTTGATCTTGTTCATCGCAGCCTCCCGTGTTCATCGTTGCCAGCACATTGCTGGTGATGCATACGCTGCGCGGGGCGGCGGGCGATGTCTGTCCGTCAGCTGACACTGGCATTGAAATCCTCGTCGTGATGTCGCACCGGACGCTCATCCGGGAGGCATGAAGCCGCGGTGAGCGGCTGCGGCGAGATCCGGAGAAGCGCTGACTTGCCCCTCACCGTCGGGAAATCGCGCTTTGGCGAGCGAGGTGGTTCAGCTTCCCTGGGGTGACTGTGCGCAGGCGCGCGCGACCTGCGCTGTCTCGCGCATGACACGCAGCAGGTTTCCGCCCCAGATCTTGCCGATGTCGCCGGCACTGTAGCCCCGACGCAGCAGTTCCGCCGTAATGTGCGGGTTCTGTGCCACGTCCATCCATCCCTGCAGCCCGCCGCTCGCCGCACCGCCGCCGGCGTAGAAATCCGAGCCGACTCCGACGTGGTCGATACCGACCAGGTCGACGATGTGCTCGATATGGTCGACGTAGTCCGCGACGTTCGCACGCGGCCACTGGCGGTCGAGCGCAACCAGGCGATGCCCGTATTCCACGAGCGTGGCGTTCGAGGCCCGCGCCCACGCCATGGGACCCGTGAGTCCGAGCGCCTCGCCGACCTGCGCAATCGCCCGCTCCTTGGCAGGATCGTTCAGCCTGATGTAATGGCTGTAGCCGACGACCTGCACGACCCCACCGCGTTGCGCCAGCCGTTGCAGCTGCTCGTCGTCCATGTTGCGCGGTGAGTTGGCCACTGAACGCGCGGCGGAGTGCGAGGCGATCACCGGTGCCCTGCTGGTCCCGATCGCCTGCAGCATCGTCTTCTTCGAGACGTGGGAGACATCCACCATGATGCCCATACAGTTCATGCGTGCGATGAGTTCGCGGCCGAGCCCACTCAATCCGGCATGCTCTTCTTCCGCATCGCCCAATTCCTCTATAGGAACGGACGAGTCGGCGAGGGCATTGTGGCCACTATGCGTCAACGTGATGTAACGCACGCCCATGTCGAAGAATGTCCGGAGCTGCTCCAGGTTGCCCCCGAGCGCGTAGCCATTCTCCAGGCCGATCAAGGCGGCGTGCCGGCCGGTGCCGGCGATGCGCACGATGTCATCGGCAGTCCGTGCGAGCTCGATGCGCTCCGGATATTGCTGCGTCATCCGCTGGATGCCCGCCATCATCTTCAGGGCGTTGTCCGCCGCGCGCCGGTAATGCTCGGGCGAGCGCTCGTCCTGCCCGACAGCGGCAACCAGGAACACGGCGTCCAGGCAACCCTCGTCCATCTTGCGCAGCGTCAGCTGGGCGTCGCTGTCGGCGCCGGGATCGACCTCCGCGGTGGCGAAGTTGGCCGGCACGTCGATGTGCGAGTCGATCGTCAGTGTCGCGCAATGCAGCTCGCGTGCCGGCGATGCGGGCAGCGGGGCGCCCGAAACAGTCTCCGTCGTGGGTGGCTGCCCGGGAACACCGGGTGCGGCCGGCGCGGGAACGATCGTGAACGCCGCGAGCAGGCTGGCGGTGCAGCGGAGCCTCAGGTGCATCGGTGGCCTCCGGGTCAGACCCGTATCGTACGCCAGGCCAGAATGTATTTGCATTTACATGCAATTTCATCTAGCGTGGTCTGCATCGTCGCACCGGTCCGGACGGATCGGCTTGCTGGTGATGCGGGCCCACAGGGGGTGGGCGCGCAGAATGGCGTCGAAAAAACCAATTACGAATGCGAAGTCAGCTCGCAGAGGGGGCTCACATGTCGGAACTTAACCGTCGTCTGATCGCTGCATTGGCGCTGGCAGGCACGGCGCTGGGGCTGCAGGTAGCTGGACCCGCTCAGGCGCAGGAAGCGAAGAGCGGCCTGCCGGAGATCGTGGTCACTGCCCAGCGGCGCGAGGAGTCGGTCATGAAGGTGCCGATCAGCATGGCCACCTTCAATGCCGACATCATCGAGAAGAACCAGATCCAGGAAGTCCAGGACTACGTCACCAGGTCCGCCAATCTCAGCATCAGCGAGGGCGCGACCCGTTCCGGCAACGTCTCGACCTCGAGCCAGGGCCTGTCCATCCGCGGCATCAGCAACGTGGGCGGCGACTCGTCGTCGTATGGCTTCTATGTCGATGATTTCAATGTCACGCGCGTGACCCGCAATCCGGAACTCGTCGACGTGTCGCTCATCGAAGTGCTGCGCGGCCCGCAGGGCACGTTCTTCGGCCGCAACGCCTCGGCCGGCGTCATCAGCGTGACCACGAACAAGCCCGACGAGCACCTGGGCGGCGACGTTGCCCTGCAGTACGGCAGCTTCAACAACCTCGAAGCCCAGGGTACCGTCAACGTGCCGGTGTCCGAGCGGGTGATGCTGCGTGCGAGCGGCAAGTACGCAGAGAGCGACGGCTATGCCGACAACACGATGAGCGGAGTCGGCGGCGACAACGGCTACGAGCACAAGTTCGGCCGCCTGGCGCTGCGCATGCTCCCCACCGACGCCATCACGGTCGATCTGACGGCAACCTTCAGTGACGAGGAGCAGGACGACCTCGGCCTGATTCCCACCGGTGTCTACGTGCCGGGTGCGATCGGCGGCTTCCTGTGCTCCGCTGTCTCGCCGGACTGCCCGCACGACACCGAGGACGGCCTCTACCCGGAGAATCGTGACCGCTACCGGCACAACAATCCGCTCGGCGTCGAAGATGACTTCCAGCTCTACACCGCCAACATCGTCTGGCGCGGCGATGCCGTCACGTTCACGAGCGTGACCGGCTACATCCAGAGCGACTTCCATCGTGACGGCGAGCTGGACATGGGAAGCCGCGATATCGTGAACGAGGATTTCGAGGACATCGAGAGGTCCTCGATCAGCCAGGAGTTCCGCCTGCAGTCCTCGGGCGAAGGCCGGTTCGACTGGATCGTCGGCGGGATCTGGGCCAGGGACAAGCACGACGAGATCGAGTCGATCAACTTTGGCACCGATCAGGATACGCTGGATTTCTTCGGCGTGTTCCCGCATTTCATCATCGAACTGAGCACCGTCGATCGCGAGATCGAGAGCAAGGCGCTGTTTGCCGAAGGAACCTGGCACGCAACGGACCGGCTGTCCCTGACTGCAGGCGCCCGCTGGTCGGAGGACGAGATCGATACGCGTGAGACCAAGATCGACTTCGAAAGCCCGCTCGCGCCGCAGGGGGCTTCGGAGTCCTGGGATGATGTGTCGCCGCGCTTCGCCGCGACCTATGCAGTGAACAGCGATATCAACTTGTACGCCACGGTCGCCAAGGGCTGGAAGTCGGGAGGCATCAATCTCGAACTCACCACTCCGGAGGCGCCGGTGAACCTGTTCGAGCCCGAGGAACTCTGGAACTACGAGATCGGCCTGAAGATGACCGCGCTCGACGGCCGGATCCGCGGCAACCTGGCCGGGTTTTACATCGACTGGGAGGATGTGCAGGTCAACTCCAGCCGCCTGATCGTCCGCGACGACGGATCGATTGCCAGCGTAGCCGGTGTCAGCAATGGCGCGAAGGCAGAAAGCAAGGGTTTTGAGCTGTCGATCGAGGCATTGCCGCATCCGAACCTGGAACTGGGGTTCAATGCCGGCTATCTCGATACGGAGTGGAAGGACTTCAAGGAGGCCCGGACCGGATTCGGCGAGTTCGATCTCACCGGCCAGCCCCTGCCGAAGGCCCCCGAGCTGACCGTGAGTGCCGATGCGCAGTACAACATTGAGTTCAACTCGACCTGGGGCGGCTTCCTGCGCGCCGAATACAGCTACGTGGATGAGCTGTACTACGAT
>CAUJIY010000059.1 GCA_963205295.1 Pseudomonadota bacterium | reverse complement strand
AAGCCGGCATAGGAGAGGTGGAACATGGGCCCGGCGATCAGCACGACGTGCTCGCCGGTGAGGCCGAATTCCCAGCCCCAGCGGTAGTTGTTCATCGTGTAGTAGTCGTTGGTGTAGATCGCGCCCTTCGGGAAACCGGTGGTGCCGGAGGTGTAGCCAACCACGCAGGTCTCGCCACCCCGTTCCCGGGTACCGACCTCAGGTCGCGGCGCCGTGGCTGGTGTTGGCAGGGTGTCGGCATCGACGACTGCCAGCGGCAGTCCCGCGGCGGCGAGCCGTGCGGTCTCGACGAACTGCCCGGCAGTCAGCAGCAGCCGGCAGTCCGCGTCGCGCAGGATGTGCTGCATCTCCGGGCGCGTGAGCCGGCCGTTCACCGGCACCGCGACGACCCCGGCAGACTGGCAGGCCGGGATGGCGAGCGCCGCATCGACTCCGTTCGGCAGCAGCAGGCCGGCCATGCGGCCGTGCCGCCCGCTGCCGCAGGTGGCGAGCGCGGTACCGAGCGCGTGGATGCGCCGCCAGACCTCGCCGTAGGTCATCGCTCCGTCGCGCCCGACCACCTCGAGCGCCGGGCGGTCCGGAAACGCGAAGCAGCGCATGGCGACGATGTCGGCGATCGAGAAGTACATGGACGCTAGTCCCGGCGGCACTCGTGGCGCGGATGCCGCCCGACCACCAGCGAGGCGTTCTGCCCGCCGAAGCCGAAGGCATTGACCTGCAGCACCTCGACGGCGAGCGCCCGCGGCCGATCCATGACCAGGTCGAACCCGATCTCCGGGTCGGGATTGCTGGTGTTGGCGGTGTTGACGACGACGCCATCGGCCATGCCGAGCAGCGCGGCGATCAGCGACAGGCCACCCGAGGCCGCAGCGGCATGCCCGAAGTGCCCCTTGATCGAAGTCACCGCCAGCGTGCCGACCCGGGACTGGAACACCTCGTTGATGGCGCGGATCTCCGGCGTGTCCCCCACCGGGGTGCCGGTGGCATGGGCGTAGAGGCCGTCGATCGCACCGGGCGCGAGGCCCGCATCGGCGAGCGCCACGCGCATGGCCTCGGCCTCCCAGCGTCCCGACGGCTCCGGCGCGGACGGGTGGTGGGCATCGGCGACGGAGCCGTAGCCGTACAGGTGACCGAAGACGTGCGCACCGCGTGCCGCGGCGAGATCGGCGCGCTCGAGCACGAAGGCCGCCGCACCTTCGCTGGTGACGATCCCGCTGCGTCCGGCGTCGAACGGCAGGCAGGCGCGTTGCGGGTCGGCACTCGCCGACTGCATGCCGAACATCGCCGGGGCATACACCATCGCCGGCGTGTAATCCGCCGTGGCCCCGCCGGAAACGAGGCTGTGGCCGGCCTCGGTGCCGCCGACGATGACCGCATCGGCCCGCCCGGCGGTGATCAGGGCGGCGCCGAGTCCGAGCGCGTCGATGCTCGAAGCGCAGGCCGTCGACACCGTGAGGCTCGGTCCATGCAGACCGTACAGCAGGGTGATCTGCGCCGCCCCCATGTTGCCGAGGGTCCTGAGCATGGTCTTGCGGGGAAACGCGGCCGGGCCGCGCGTGTCGATCTCGTGCTGGGCGTGCATCAGCGAGGCGACGCCCGACATGCTGGTGCCCTGCACCACCGCGGTACGCAGCGGATCGGGCGTGAGGCCGGCCTGGCGCAGGGCCTGCGTAGCCGCGGCGATGGCCCATTGCGCCACCACGTCGGTGCCGTCGATCACCTTGGCGTCGAGCCAGGCGCCGGCATCGAAGTCACGCACCATCGACCACCAGACGCAGCGTCCCTGCGGATCGCCTGGCAGCTGCACGGCCTCGATGACGGGACGGGCGGAGACGAGGCCGTCGTAGAACACCGCGGCACCGGTGCCGTAGGCGGAAACCGCGCCGAGCCCGGTGATCGCGACCCCGGGCCGGGCACCGCTGCTGGTCGACTTCGCCATCGCCTGGCCCTCGCGGTGAGAATTGCCGGAGATGGCAGCCCCCGGTCAACCGGGACGCTACCCGCGCCCCTGCACCTTGTCAACCAGGTTTACGAGCTGCTAGGCTCATGCGGTGGCCGACGACGCAGCCTTGCGCGAACCAGGCGGCCACGCGGGGAGCCTCGTGGCGATCATCGTCGACCGCAGTCAGCTCGAGGGATTCATCGGCCGGCGCCTCGAAGCCGTCTCGTGGCGCCGGATCGACCAGCCGCTCATCGACGCCTTCGCGCGCCTCACCGGCGCCCACGAATTCATCCACGTCGATCCCGTCGCCGCGCAACGTACGGCCTACGGCACCACCATCGCCCACGGCTACCTGACGCTGGCGCTGCTGCCGGAACTGCTCGAGTCCATCCGGCTGCAGCCGAAGGGCGCCGCCTGGGGCATCAACTACGGCGTCGATCGCCTGCGCTTCCTGAGCCCGGTGCGGTGCGGGGCCGAAATCCGCGCGGTCTCCACGCTGCTCGCCATCGAGGACCGGGAAGCCGACCGCCTGCTGCTGCGCTCGGCCGTGTCGGTCGACATCCGCGGCGAGGACAAGCCGGCCCTCTCGGTCGAGACCCTCGTCATGTGGATCCTGGAGCCGGAACCGGCCGGCAATGCCTGAACCATGACCGCCACGATGCGCGCCATCGTCTG
>CAUJIY010000058.1 GCA_963205295.1 Pseudomonadota bacterium | reverse complement strand
GTCGAGCGCCGCCTGCTTGTCGGTGACGTTGCGCAGGCCGAAACCGATGGTGATGCCATGGAAGCTGCGGTCGCGAAACGGCAGCCGCTCGGCGTCGGCCTGCACGTAGGCGACGTTGCCGGCGATGCCGCGGTCGAGCAGCCGGCGGCGCCCCTCGGCGATCATGCTGGCGTTGATGTCGGCGAGGCAGACCCGGCCCTCGCGACCGACCTGCCCGCGCAGCGCGGCGGTGAGGTCCCCGGTGCCACCGGCGACGTCGAGCGCGTGCTGGCCGGGTCGCAGGCCGGTACGGGCCAGCGCGAAGCGCTTCCACAGCCGGTGCAGGCCGCCCGACATGAGGTCGTTCATCAGGTCGTAGCGGCCGGCGACCGAGTCGAACACTTCACGCACCCGCCCGGCCTTCTCGGTGGTCGGGACGGTCTGGTAGCCGAAATGGGTGGTGTCGGACACGGCGGCGGGCCTCGATTCAGGCGCGCAGTGTACCAGCAAAGGCCCCCGCCTCCGGGCGCCCCCGCGGGAGCGCCCGGCTGCAGCCTGTCAGACAGCGTTCAGCGGTCGAGGAGACGGCCGGCGCTGTCGGCGAGGATCGAATGCGTGTGTGTGGTCGGGTGGATGCCGTCCCAGAACAGGTACTGCCCCGGCGTCGTGCAGATGCTGCCGAAGTCGACGCAGGGGGCCTTCACCTCGGTCACCCCGTAGCGCTTCGGCCGGGCGGCCACCCGCGACACCAGGCCGAAGGTGTCGAGCACGCGCACCTTGCGGCTGGCGAGCTGCGGCTTGAGCTTGCCGAGCAGCACGATGTTGATTGCGGCGCTGGCGAAGGTCGCCTGCCTCTCGAGGCCGGCAAGGCGCACGTCGGGTGCCAGCCCCACATTCGGCACCAGCATCACCAGCACTTCGTCGGCACCGGCTGCCAGCAGGTCGCGTACGATGCCCTGCAGGTTGCCGGCCGAGGCGTCGACGAGCGCGAGCAACTGACGCCAGTCGGTGATGCCGAGCGACTGGCGCACGTCGTTGCCGCCGCCGAACACCACGTGCACCGTGCCGTCGGCGATGGCACCGCCGCCGAGCGCGGCGAGGTACTGGTCGGCCTGCTGGCGCAGCGTCGGAACGAAGTCGGCAGGGATGCCGGGCAGCGGTCCGGAGGCTGCGCCGCCGAAGGCGTAGTTGGTGCCGCCGGCGAGCGAGGGCAGCAGCAGGACGCCGCCGCGCGCCGCGAGTTGCTCGACCCACACCGGGCCGTCGCTGAAGCGCGCGGCGAACGGGTTGGCCGGATCGAGCGCGTAGGGCGCGGCGGGAATGCGGTCGAGATCGTCGCCGAGCGGCGGTGGCATGAAAGGAATCTGCTCGAACGAGCCGCCGGTCCCGAGGACCGCGAGGGCGGCGTTGCCGCCGTCGGAGAGGCTGTCACCGAAGACGACGAAGTCGCGCGCCTGGATGGCAAGACTCCAGAGCGCGGCGACAAGCAGCAGGCAAAGACGCAGCGGATGCATGGCGGAATCCCCTGTTGTCGTTGTGGTGCGGGCCATTATGCGCCCCGACCAGCCGCGTGGGGTGCTCCGCCGGTTTTACAGAATGTAGCGGCTGAGGTCCTCGTTCTGCAGCAACGAGCCGAGTTGCTGTTCGACGTAGGCGGCATCCACCGTGATGGCGGCACCGCCGCGGTCCGCGGCTTCGAAGGACAGCGCCTCGAGCAGCCGCTCGAGCACCGTGTGCAGGCGCCGGGCCCCGATGTTCTCCATCTGCTGGTTCGCCTGGTGGGCGATCTCGGCGAGGCGCTGCACGCCGTCGGCGGCGAAGCGCAGGGTCACGCCTTCGGTGGCGAGCAGCGCCTGGTACTGCTGGCAGAGCGAGGCGTCGGGCTCGGTGAGGATGCGCACGAAATCAGCGGTGGTGAGGCTGGCGAGCTCGACACGGATCGGGAAGCGGCCCTGCAGCTCGGGGATGAGGTCGGATGGCTTCGAAGCGTGGAAGGCGCCGGAGGCGATGAACAGGATGTGGTCCGTGCGCACCATGCCGTACCTGGTGCTGACGGTGCAGCCCTCGACCAGCGGCAGCAGGTCGCGCTGCACGCCTTCGCGTGAGACGTCGGTGCCGAGCGTCTCGCCGCGCCGGGCGACCTTGTCGATCTCGTCGATGAACACGATGCCGTGCTGCTCGACGTTGGCGACCGCTGTCGTCTTGACCTCTTCGTCGTTGACCAGCCGCGCCGCTTCCTCCTCGGCCAGCAGCTTCAATGCCTCGCCGACCTTGAGCCGGCGCGGCTTGCGCCGCTGTGCGCCGAGGTTCTGGAACATCGCCTGCAGCTGGCTGGTCATCTCCTCCATGCCGGGCGGGGCCATGATCTCGAGGCCGGCGGGCACGGCGCGCAGCTCGATCTCGATCTCGCGGTCGTCGAGCTGGCCCTCCCGCAGCATCTTGCGGAATTTCTGCCGCGTGTCGGAGTCCGTACCGGCGGCGGGTGCGGGGGCACCGGCCCCGAAGCGGGCGCCAGCCGGCGGCGGCAGCAGGGCGTCGAGGACGCGCTCCTCGGCAGCATCCTCGGCGCGGTGGCGCACGCGGGCGGTTTCGGCCTCGCGGGCGAGTTTCACCGCCACGTCGACCAGGTCGCGCACGATGCTGTCGACATCGCGGCCGACGTAGCCGACCTCGGTGAACTTGGTCGCCTCGACCTTCAGGAACGGCGCACTGGCGAGGCGCGCCAGGCGACGCGCGATCTCGGTCTTGCCCACACCGGTCGGGCCGATCATGAGGATGTTCTTGGGCGTGATCTCCGGGCGCAGCCGCGCGTCCACCTGCGTGCGCCGCCAGCGGTTGCGCAGCGCGATCGCCACCGCGCGCTTGGCCTCGGCCTGGCCGATGATGTGCTTGTCCAGCTCCTGGACGATCTCGCGGGGCGTCATCTGCATGCGGGTCAGAGCGTTTCGATGGTGATGTTGCAGTTGGTGTAGATGCAGATCGCGCCGGCGATCTCGAGTGCCTTGCGCACGATCTCCGGGGCGCCGAGTGTCGTGTTGTCGAGGAGTGCGCGCGCCGCAGCCTGCGCGAAGGGGCCGCCCGAGCCGACGGCCATGAGATCGTCCTCGGGCTCGATCACGTCGCCGTTGCCCGAGATGATCAGGGACTTCTGCGCATCGGCGACGCACAGCAGCGCCTCGAGCCGGCGCAGCCGCCGGTCGGTGCGCCAGTCCTTGGCGAGCTCGATCGCCGCGCGCGTCAGGTTGCCGTACTGCGTGAGCTTAGCCTCGAACAGCTCGAACAGCGTGAAGGCGTCCGCCGTGCCGCCGGCAAAGCCGGCGATGACCTTGCCGTCGGCCAGGCGGCGCACCTTGCGCGCGTTGCCCTTCATGATGGTGTTGCCGAGGGTCACCTGGCCGTCGCCACCGACGGCGACGACGCCGTTGCGACGCACCGAGACAATGGTGGTTCCTTCGAACTGCTGCATGCGGCGCTCCCGGAGCGGACCGACGCCGCTACGGTGCCGGCTTCGGTGGCGCCGGCGGCGGTGATCCCTGGCTGCCGCGCTGTTGCATGTGCTCGCGCAACTCCTGCTTCTTCTGTTCACAGGCAGCGGGGTCCGCTGCGCATTTTTCCTTCAGTTCCCGCGCCTTGTCGCGCATCTGCTCGCGCTGGCGGGCGCACTCCTCGGGGTTGTCCCGGCACCACTGGCGGCGTTCCTTCATCTTCTGGCGGGCCTGCTCGCACTCCTGCGGGTGCTTCTCGCACCATTCGCGGCGCTGCTGGCGCATCTCGGCGCACTTCCCGGGATTCTTCTTGCACCACTCCTTGCCCTGCGGCATGTTCGGCGGCGCCGCTTCGTCGGCCGGCAGGGCGAACGGCGCCAGCGCCAGCAGTGCGGCGAGGGCGAAGCAGGTAGTCAGTATCCTGGGTGACATGATGGGTTCCTTGTCGCTGAACGGGTCGGACAGGGCAGCTTCAGCCGCCCGCCCATGCTAACGCACGCCGGTACCCCGGGTTGACCCTGCGCGCCACCATCAGCGCCGGCCCGCGCGCCTGCCGGCCCGCGGGTGCGCCTTGTCGTAGACCTGCGCCAGGTGCTGGAAGTCGAGGTGGGTGTAGACCTGCGTGGTGGCGATGTTGGCGTGGCCGAGCATCTCCTGGACGTTGCGCAGGTCACCGCTCGATTCGAGCATGTGGGTCGCAAAGCTGTGGCGGAACAGGTGCGGGTGAACGCGCTGGCCGAGGCCGGAGCGCCGTGCCCAGTGGGTGACGCGCGCCTGCACGGTGCGCGCGCCGATGCGTGCGCCGCGCCGCCCGGTGAACACGGCGCGCTCCTCCGGCGCCGCCAGCCCGGCGCGTACGCGCAGCCAGGCCTGCAGCGCCGCGCGGGCCGCACGGCCCACCGGAACCAGCCGCGTCCTGCGTCCTTTGCCGGTGACGCGGACCATGCCGTCGGCGAGATCGAGGTCGGCGAGATCGAGCCCGGTCAGCTCCGCCAGCCGCAGCCCCGAGGAATACAGGAGCTCGAGCATCGCCCGGTCGCGTACCGTCACCGGATCGTCGCCGCGGATGTCGAGCAGGCTCGCCATCTGGTCGACGTCGAGCGTCACCGGCAGGCGGCGCGCCGTGCGTGGCGCCGACACGCCCACCGCCGGATTGCGGTCGAGTTCGCCCTCGCGGATCAGGTAGCGCAGGAAGCTCCGGGCGCCTGACAGGCGCCGCTGCACGCTGCGCGGGTCGAGCCCGGCGGCGTGGCTCACGGCGGCGAAGCGGCGCAGGTGGTGGACCTGGAGCGCGGTCCAGGCCGTCACCTGTTCGCGGTCGCAGAAACCGGCCAGGCACTGCAGGTCGCGCCGGTAGGCCGAGACGGTGTGGGGCGACAGCCGGCGTTCCAGCGCGAGGTGCGCCAGGAAGCGTTCCACCTGTTGCCACTGGGTCGCGTCCACTGTCGGGGTGTCCTGGAACTGGTCCTGCGATCTCGCCTGGCAGGCGACGCGCCGCTGTCCGGGTCCGGCGGCGCGCCGGGCGTCAATGCAGGCTCAGGGCGCAGGCCGCGAGTTCGCCGAGCCGGGCCAGGAAGTCGATGCTCTTGGCCGGATGGAAGTGGTCCGGACTGCGGCTGCCGATGGCGAGGAAGCCATACTCCGAACGCGGGCCGATCGGCACCAGCGCCATCGACTGGATCTCCCCGCCCGGCCCGAACAGGAAGTCGCGCTGCACGTCGCGCGCCCGCGAGCAGCGCGGGGCCGAGCTCTGCAGGAAGGACTTGAACGGACCCACCGCCGGGTCCTCGCGGTGCACCACGCGCACGAAGCGCGAGTGGTTCTGCGCCAGGTGGGGCACGCTGTCGAACAGCACCAGTGCCGCCTGGTCGACGGCGAAGCCCTCGCGCAGCTGCTGGTCGAGGATGTCGATCACGTCCTCGCGGCTCTTCGCACGCATCAGCAGCAGGGCGAGCGCGTGGATGCGCGAGGCCAGGCGGTCGTTGCTGCGCGCCACCTCGAGCAGTTCCTTCAGCCGCGACTCGATGGCGTGGTTGCGCTGGCGCAGCACGTCGACCTGGCGCTCGACCAGGGAAATCGCCCCGCCCGTGGTGCGGTGGGGCAGTCGCAGCCCGGAGAGCAGCGACAGGTTGCGCTCGAAGAAGTCGGGGTGAGCCTTCAGGTATTCGGTGATCGACTCTTCGGTGACGTCGGGATAGGCGACCTGCTGGGTGACCGAGTTCATATCGCTACCGTCCCCTCGAATACGGTGACCGCTTCGCCGGTAAGCCAGACGGGAGATCCGGGTCCCTCCCAGCGCACGATCAGCTCGCCGCCCGGCAGGGCAACCACCACCCTGTCGGCGAGCCAGCCGGCGCGCCGGCCGACAACTGCCGCCGCACAGGCACCGGTGCCGCAGGCCCGGGTCTCGCCAACGCCACGCTCGTATACGCGCAGGCGCACGTGCTCCGGGTCGAGCACCTGCATGAAGCCGATGTTAGCACGGTTTGGAAAACGCTCGTGACTCTCGAGCGCCGGCCCGACGGTGGCCACCGGTGCTGCATCGATGTCGTTGACGCGCACGACACCGTGCGGGTTTCCCATCGACACGACGCGCAGCTCGAGGTTGCGCCGGCCAACGCGCACCTTGTAGCTCTCGGCCTCCTGCCCGGCGATGAACGGGACCTTCGCCGGCTCGAACTGCGGCACGGCGATCTCGACGCTCACCTGGCCGTTCAGCTCGAGGCGTGCGCGCGAGGTGCCGCCCCGGTGCTGCAGGACCAGTGCGCGTGCGCTGCCGGCGCCGAGCAGGGCAGCGATGCAGCGTGCGCCATTGCCACACTGCTCGGCCTCGCTGCCGTCGGTGTTGAATACGCGGTAGTAACCCGCGGCGCCGGCGATGTGCGGCCGGTCCACCCACAGCAGCTGGTCGAAGCCAATGCCGGTGCGCCGGTCGGCGAGCGCACGGATCGTCGCCGTGTCGGGCGGCGGTGTGCCGTTGGCCCGGACGACGACGAAGTCGTTGCCCAGGCCGTGCATCTTGGTGAAAGGCAGTTGCATGGAATCTGGCTGCTGGCGAAGCCGGCATTATATCGACCCGCCTGTCCCATGGACTTTTGTTAAATGGCCGATTACCTTCTAGCTCCCCCGGGCCGCGGAGCCGGGGCCGATCCATAAGAAGGAACAAGAACGATGCGACACATCATGGTGCTGAACGCCAAGGGCGGCTGCGGGAAGAGCACGATCGCCACCAACCTGGCGAGCTACTACGCCACCCAGGACAAGAAGGTCGCGCTTGCCGACTACGACCCGCAGCGCTCGAGCCTCGACTGGCTGGCCAAGCGCGCCCCGGAGCGCCCGGCCATCGAGGGCATCGAGGCGTATCGCCATGGCCTGCGCAACGTGCCGCGCAGTGCCGACGTGGTCGTCATCGACGCCCCGGCACGGGTCCACGGCAGCGAGCTCACCGAGATGGTGCGCCACGCCGAGACCATCATCGTGCCGGTGCTGCCGTCGAGCATCGATATCCAGGCGGCCGCGAAGTTCCTCGAGGACCTCGCCGACGTCGGCCGCGTCGAGCGCAGGGAAGTGCGCATCGCCGTCGTCGGCAATCGCGTGCGTGAGAACACGCTGATCGCCGGGGAGCTCGACGAGTACCTCGACGGCCTGAAAACACCGTATGTGGCGAAGCTGCGCGAGGCGCAGAACTACATCCGCGCCTATTCGCGCGGCCTCGGCATCTTCGAGCTGCCCGAGTATCTGGCCTGGCCCGACTGGGAGCAGTGGGAACCGCTGCTCGAGTGGCTCGGCAGCCGCCGCAGCCGTCCGGCTGCCTGAGCGTTCCGCCCGCGCCGGCCGGGATCAGGGCCGTTGGCTGCCGCCCACCCGGGCCGGAGCCGGCACGGCGGCGGTGGTGGACGATGCCGCCGGCACGTTGGCCGCGGCCGCTGCCGTGCGCAGCGTCAATCCGCGCTCGAATGCCCGGGCGGCCGCCTCCCGCTCGCCGATCCGCTGCAGCAGCTGGCCGAGCGCTTCGCAGGTCTCGGGTGCCGGACGGATCGCGAGACTCGTTTCAAGGTAGCTGCGCGCCTTGCCCCACAGCTGGTTGCGGAACGACAGCCGTCCGGTCGTGAGCAGCAGGTCAGGGTCCTCGGGGCGTTCGCGCAGGAAGGCTTCGGCGTTCTTCAGGTGTTGCGCGACCTCGGGGACCTGCAGCTCGCCGTAGCAGCGGATCAGGGCGGCATCCCACTGGTCGCGCAGCGCGCGGCGGATCTCGGCTTCCGCCGCGGCCGGATTGCCGCCCCGGGCCAGCGCACGGGCGCGCGCCAGCACCAGACGTGGCTCCCTGCGCAGGGTCTTCGGTACTTCGTTCCATAGCCCGTCGATGCCGCGCTCGTCGAGGGCCGGGTCGCCGAGCAGGGCTTCGAAGGCGTCTGTCGTCCAGCGGGCGAGCTTGGCCTGCGGCAGCGGCGGCGAGGCGCGCAGCTCGGGCAACAGGTCGGCGAGCGTGCGCCAGTCGCGGCGGCGCCAGTGCAGGGCCGCCAGCAGCTTCAGTGCCTGGGCGTGCCGGGGATTGCGTTCGCGGATCTGGCGCAGCGTGGTGAGCGCAGCGTCGAAGTCCTCGTCATCCATCTGCATCTCGGCCTGCGCGAGCAGCACCGCGTCGGTCGCGGCCGGTTCCTGGGTCAGTGCCAGGCGCAGCCAGCCATCACGGCGCGCGGCGTCGTTCTGCTGGTGGGCGAGGCGCGCGGCGGCGAGGTAATTCATGAGCGGCGCGCCGCTGCGCCGGGCGCCGCGCGTGAGCAGGCGCTCGCCCTGCGCGAGCTTGCCTTCGGCGATGGCGATGAAGCCGCGCGTAGCCTGCCGGCCCGCCCAGCGCACGCGGGCGCGGGCCGTGGCTTCGCCGAGTTCGCGCGGCACGCGCCACAGCCAGGCGACGAGGCGCACCGCGAGGTAGCCGAGCAGCAGCGCAAACAGTGCCACCGGCACCGACATCTCGACCACGTAGCCGGCGAAGCTGACCAGCACATAGCCGTTGTCGGCCATGAGGTAGTGCCCGGCCAGCGCGCCGAGCGCGAGCGTCAGGACGATGGCGAGCCCGGCTATCACGGGCGGCCCTCGCGCTCCTTCACGCGCAGCAGCTCGGTGAGCGAACCGGAGATGTCCGGGAGCGCGTCGGGAAGCGCCGTGCCGGCGAGTTCGTCGAGCGTGGCAAGCGCGGCGCCGACGGCTGGCGTTGCGGTGTCGAAGTACCTGTCGATGCGCTCGCGTGCGGCGGCGATGGCTGCACGAAACGCCTGCGCCTCCCCCCGCAGCAGCGCGAGGCGTGCCATCTGCAGCTCGAGCTCGAGGCTGGAATCCAGCAGGTGTGCCGCCTCGGCGGTGAGGAGCGTGGGCGCCGGCTCGTCGCTGCGGCGCACACTGACGACACCGAGAAAGGCGTTGCGCAGAACGGCCAGCGCGCGTTCCAGGCCGCTCGCCCCTGGCGGCGGCGCGACAGGGGCCGGCGCAAAGGCGGTCGGTGCTGCCTGCCGGCGCGGTAGTCGCGGCAGCTCGGCGGCCAGCGTGGCGAGCCGCAGGGTCATGCCCTCGGTATCGATGCGGGGCAGGGCGCGCAGCGTACCGATCTCGCTGGCGACGAGCTTGCGCACCGTGGCCAGGCGCGGATCGGCGGCGTCGCGCAAGTGCTGGTCGGCGATCTCGAGTGCGGCCAGCGCCCCGGCACTGTTGCCGGCGATCGTCTCCTGCGCGTTGGCGACGCGCAGGAAATGCTCCGCCTGCCCGACCTGCCAGAGGAAGCGCGAGGTCTCGGCGCCGGCGAGGCGTGCCAGCATGTCCTCGGTAATGCGCAGGCGCCCGGCGAGCGTGCCCTCGGCCTGGGTCTGTGCACCGATCGTCGAGGCGAGCTGCTGCAATTCGTCGCGCTCGCGCTGCAGGCGTTCTTCCAGGCCGTCGAGGCGCTGCTGCGCGCGCGCGAGTTCTGCGCTGCGCGCCTGCTCGGCAGTCGTATCGCGGCCGATGCCGAGCCACTGCGCGAGGCTGGCACCGAGCGCGACGACGGCGAGGACGAGGGCGAAGGGCGCGGCGCGGGACGGGCGTGGGGCGGGCTCGGTCATCGGATCGTCGCTGGCTGTGGCGGCTTGCGGTCATTCTGCCACGGCCCGCGCGCGGCGGTACTCATGCAGGAGCGACGCCAGCCGCGATTTCCCGATCGATCGGGTGCCACGGCTGCTGGCGGGGGGCCGCGCGCGCGGCGCGCCCGGGGGGCCCGCCCGGCCGGCGCGGGGCCGCCGCGGGGAGGCGGCGGGCACCCCG
>CAUJIY010000057.1 GCA_963205295.1 Pseudomonadota bacterium | reverse complement strand
GTGGGACACCTTGATTCCTCATGGAGATCGGCCGAGACTGATCCGCAGAACGAACAAGAACAACGGGCGCCCGGCGCCGACCCGCAGCCGGTTCGCCCCAGGGGGTTCCGCCATGCGCAGATTCTCCGTCACCACCGTCGCCATCGCGGCGCTCGCCGCCGTCCATGCGACCCACGCCGCGCCGCTCTACACCGTCGAAGACCTGGGCGTGCTGTCGGGCGACGACAACAGCAACGCGCTCGCCATCAACAACGCCGGCCAGGTCACCGGTACCTCGCGCATCGGCACGGGCTTCTTCAACGCCGTGCTGTGGACGGGCACCACACCGACCAGCCTAGCGACCGCGATCGGCCAGCAGACGAGCACGGCCAACGGCATCAACGCCGCCGGCCACCTGACCACCGTCGCCGGTTTCCTGTCGCCGGGTATCAGTACCGGAGGCACCGCACACTTCTGGGACGGTACGACGCTCACCAACATCGGCAAGCTCGGCACCGGCACGCCGGCGAGCACGCTCGCGAGCGTCGGCAATGCGGTCAGCGACAGCGACCAGGTCGTCGGCCGCGCCTGGGCGTCCGACGCCAATACCGGCAACTTCCACGCCTTCAGCTGGCAGGGTGGCGTGATCCGCGACCTCGGGACGTTCGGTGCCTGCACCGACTCCGACGCGCGCGACATCAACAGCAGCGGCCAGATCGTCGGCTATGCCTCGGGCGGCATCAACTGCCTGCCGAGCCAGGCGCTGATCTGGCAGAGCGCGCTGTCGGCACCGGTGTCCCTCAACAGCATCCTTGCCGGGGTCGGCATCTTCGACAATCTCACGCTCGCCACCGGCATCAACGAAGCCGGCGTCGTGCTGGCCCAGCGCGTCGCCGGCGGCCGCGGCCGCTGCGTCTTCGTCACCACCGGTGCGACGCCCACCGTCACCGACATCGGCTACGTCGGCGTGAACGGCAACCTGAATACCTGCGTGCCGGGCGACATCAACGCGAGCGGCGACGTGGTCGGCTACCAGGCCGTGTCGCCCGACGGAATCCCGCTGCTCTACACCGCAGGCACGCTCTATGACCTGAACACGCTGCTCGACCCGGGCTCCGATGCTGCCTGGACGCTGCTCACCGCGACGGACATCAACGACAGCGGCACCATCGTCGGCCAGGGGCGCATCGGCGGCGTGCTGCACGCCTTCCGCGCCACCCAGGTCGTGCCCGCTCCGGCCGCGGGCTGGCTGCTCCTCACGGGATTTGCGGGTCTCGCCGCGCGGAGCCTGCGCCGGCGGTGACGATCGGGTAGCAGGAGTTGCCGTTCACGGGATTCTCCGTTCTCGCTGGCAGAGATTGACCGGCGCGGCCGCGCGAATGGCACACAGGCGCTGGCGTACCGCCAGCCGCGGCTGCTCTTCGATGCCGTGCTCGTAGGCAACCACCTGCAGATCCGCGAACGCCTGCAGCAGCTCACCGGGCTGCAACAGGAAATCGGGATTCCGGGGTCGGCCGAGCTTTTCGTTGCCGGCGCCGAAAGTCTCGACGATCAGGATGCCGTCATCGCGAAGCGAGGCCGCAATACGCGGAAAATGCGGCCGGTGCAGATAGTTCGTGACGACGACGGCGTCGAGTGATCCGGCCGCCCAGGGCCAGTTGCCGTCCTCGAGATCGCGTTGCATCACGATCAGGCCCGGCTCGTGGCAGCCGGCAATTGCCGAAGTGTCGATATCGGCAGCGATGACCTGGTATCCGCGTGCCGCGAGGTATCTGGCATGGCGTCCGTGACCGCAGGCCAGATCGAGCACGGTGCCTCCCGGCGCGATGAGCGGGGCGAAACGGATCACCCAGGCGGACGGCGCGATCTCGGCATCGGCGGGGCGATCGAAGCTGGGCATGGCCCGCAGATCATAAGCTCGTGAGGTCGAAGCGGGTGGATGGGGTGGTCATGGCAGTGCCTCCAGGTGATACGTCACGTTGCCGTATCACGATGTCCGAGCGCATCGGAGCTGCATGGTTGTTTTACTCAGAACATTGAGTAAATTTACTCAGCGCCATGAGTGTGAAACAGACCGTTTTCCAGCGTCCCCAGGCGGCCGCCCTGGTCGGGCGGCGCGAGGCCATCGGCTTTACGCTCGACGACTACCTGTGTTTCGGCGGCTATCCCGGTGCGGCCCGTTGGCCACTGGCTGACGGGTTGAGTCACATGCCTGAGCCAGTGGCCTGATGCGCTACTGGTGGGTCAACCAGAACCAGACCTTCCGCCAGGAAATCGAAGGTGGCTATCTGTGGTCGCCCAAGCGCAACAGGAACGGGCATCGCAACCCGTTCTACGAGTTCATGCGCGAGGTCGCTCCCGGGGACATCGTGTTCTCTTTCTGCGATACCCGCATCGCGGCGCTTGGCATCGTCAGCGGCTATTGCCGGGAGAGCCCGAAGCCGGAGGAGTTCGGCAACGCCGGCACGAACTGGAGCCAGATTGGCTGGCGGGTGAGCGTTCGCTGGCAGCGCCTCGCCAACGCGATCCGCCCCAAGGATCACATGGCCCGCCTGCGCCCGGATCTCGCGAGAAGGTACGCACCGCTGACACCGGATGGCAACGGGCTGCAGAGCGTGTACCTGACGGAGATCAGTGAGTCGCTTGCAGCGACCCTCTTCGGGTTGATCGGCAGGGAGGCCGTGATGGTGGCCGATGTGGGCCATGAGGTCGGCCGGGTCGAGCGCGAGTCTCCGGCGCCGGAAAAGGACATCGAAGAGTGGGAACGCCGCGTCGAAGAGGCTATCGACACCGACCCGGTGATCCGTGAAACCGAGAGAACGGCGCTCGTTCAGGCGCGTCGCGGCCAAGGCGTCTTCCGGGACAACGTGCGGTCCATCGAGCGAGCCTGCCGCATCACCAGGGTGGAGCGTCTGGAGCACCTCATTGCCAGCCACGTCCAGCCCTGGCGTGACAGCAGCAACGAACAGCGGCTCGATGGCGAGAATGGCCTGCTGTTGACGCCAACGGTCGACCACCTGTTCGACAAAGGGTTCATTTCGTTCGAGGATTCCGGGCCGGCTGATCGTGTCGCCGGTCGCCGATCCGGCGTCCCTGGAGCGTATGGGCGTGGATCCGGGCGGTCGCGTGAACGTTGGCGCCTTCTCGCAGGGCCAACGGCGCTACCTCGAGTTCCATCGTGAGAACGTACTGCGCATGGCGCGCGGCATCACCGGACGCTAGACGACGATCGGCACGCAAAGCCGCCGGCATCCGGGTGGCAAGTCGCGGGGCCACACGGACACCCCCGCACGCTACTCGATGTTCTGCACCTGCTTGCGGGGATGGTTTGTAGTGTGTTGATTCATAAGAACTGTCCGTAATTTCAGATCGATCAGCTACATCCGTAGCTACACGCTAGAGGGTTTCATTTGGCCGAGCCGAATCCTTGCAATCAGCCGATGCGATCCGTGATTGAGGCCGGATTCTGACGGCAGTCCAGTACTGCGACTACGGTAGCGATGTCGCTCTTCAGCTCGTAGTAGATGGCGAAAGGAAATCGCTCAGCGAGTGCCCGATGCAGGCGGCCTTCGGGCTTGGGATGAATGCCGGCATACAAAGCCAGTGCGTCTATTTCCGCGTAGAGGCTATCCAGAAAGTAGTCGCCGACCCCGGCCTGTTGCCGCTCATAGAACACATAGCCTTCCAGTAGATCGGCCTCAGCCGAGCGCGCGATCCGAACTTGCGCCACGTCAACCCGCTTTGATCTGGGAGCGAATGCGCTCCTTGGCCTCTGTCCAAGAGGAAGTGGGCTCGTTGCCGGCGTCCAGACGGCGCAGGCGCTCTGCCAGTACATCCCTGTGCCAGGCAGGAACAACGCTGCTGTCGGCCTGCACGCGCAGCGCTTCCCAGAGCCGTTCCATGAGCAGCAGTTTCTCGGCTACGGGCAGTTTTGCGATATCGGCGGTGGTCATGGCGACTCCCGGATCATCCCTTTGGAAGGAGTGTACCGGAAGCGTTCCCGGACTTGCCTACGCGGGCCTGGTGCCTATTTAACGGGTTGACCGGAATAGCGATCAGAGGCAAACAAGAACATTTACGAATCAACGGGTTGCGTATTCAAGGCTTTTCTTGGCCGAGGGCTGCCGGTGTCCTCCATGGCCGACCTCCTGGGATTGCCGGCCGGTGCCCTGTTGCATGGTCCACCCGCCCGATGATGCTCCACGCGCCCCGACAGCCACCCCTGCACCTCTGCCTCCACCCATCCCACGGCGCGCGCCCCGATGCGCACCCGGCAGGGAAAGCGTTGCTGGGCTTCGAGTTGGTAGATCATCGAGCGCCCGAGGCCGGTGACTTTGCAGACCTGCGGCAGGCGCAGGATCTGTACACACGGTGTGGTGGGCAGTGGGTGATTGGCCATGCCGCAAGACTACGGTCGTGACACCACTCGCGACGAGGCCGGGTTCGACGGAAGAACTGCCCGATACCCATCGCACTCGCCGCCATCATTGAGTGCGCCGCCGTCGAGGTTTCCGCCTCATTTCCCGTGTTTTGCAGGATAGCTGTGCGCTTAGCATTGGGCCACATTGAGGCCCATGAGAACGTTAAAGCTTCCGAAGGCCGCGCCGCTGCTCGACATCGCGAGCTACGCACGTGGTGGTGCGCGCACGGCGGATCGATTCACACCGGCGCAGGTCGAACACATACGCCTGACGGTCAACCGCGCGCCCGAGGTGATGGTGAAGGTGCTCTCCAAAGGCAGCAGCGATCTCAAGGCCGTCGGCCGGCATTTTGACTGCATCGGCCGACAGGGCAATCTCGCGCTCGAAGATGAGGATGGCCATCCGCTCCAGGGGCGCATCGGGGAAGAGCTGATCGACGACTGGGACCTGGACATCGACGCGCTGCGCCCGCAGGTGAACCTCACCGCGCTACCGACTCGCAAGCCCATGAAGCTCATCCACAAGCTGGTGTTCTCGATGCCGCCGGGCACGCCGCCGCAGAAGGTCCTCGCCGCGGTACGCAACTTCGCGCGTGAGGAGTTCCACGGCCGGCATCGCTACGCGATGGTGCTGCACACCGACGAGCTGCACCCACACGTGCATCTGGTGCTCAGGGCCCTCAGCAACGAGTGTGTGCGACTCAACATCCGGAAGGCCACGCTTCGCCATTGGCGCGCGCAGTTCGCACAGCATCTGCGCAGCCTTGGCGTCGCGGCCAATGCCACCGAGCGCGCGGTGCGGGGCGAGAGCCGCAAGGCCATGAAGGATGGCATCTACCGCGCAAGCCTGCGCGGCGCTTCCACCCACATGCGCGAGCGGGTCGAAGCCGTCGCGAGCGAGCTTGCCCGTGGTGGCGTTCGGCCAGAGGCGGGCAAGCGGACGCTGACCGAAACGCGCGCCGTGATTGAAAGCGGTTGGCATGCTGTGGCCACCCGGCTCGCTCAGCAGGGCGATCACAGGCTCGCGGCCGACATCTCCCGTCTTGCCGAAGCCATGGATCGGCCGCTGACAGACAGGGAATGGATTGCACGTGGCTTGCTGGCGCAGGTCCGGGCAAAGCAGTGGGAGGCGAGGACCCTGTGACCCATCCGGCCGCCCCCGGAGACTTCTACTGCGGCGCGGTAAAGGCTGGCACTATAGGCATGCCAGCCGAAAGGGGCGGAAACCAGGGAGTCAGTGTGATGCGCCTCGCGGTCCGCAGGGATGAGTTACGTTCATCGCATTGCGATGGCTGATTCTTCAAGCCCCGGCCCGGCGACCTGACGCAGACGATGCCCGAAACGCCCGAACAAAAAGCCCGCCACGAGATCGACGCCAAGCTCATCGCGTCCGGCTGGACGGTGCAGGGCCGCGACGACCTCGACCTCACGGCCGGCCGCGGCATCGCCGTGCGCGAGTTTCCGATGAAGTCGGGCTTCGGTTTTGCCGACTACCTGCTCTATCTCGACCGCAAGGCCGTGGGCGCGGTGGAGGCCAAGGCGGCCGGCGCGCTCACGGGCGTTGAGGCCCAGTCCGCCAAGTACGCGGCGGGCCTGCCCGACAACTTGCCCGCGCACCGCCGCCCGCTGCCGTACCTCTTCGAATCCAACGGCGCGGTGACCTTCTTCACCAACGGCCTCGATCCCAAGCCGCGCAGCCGCAAGGTCTTCAGCTTCCCACGCCCGGAGACGCTGGCCGAAGGCCTGATGCAGATCGCGACGCTGCGCCAACGCCTCGCAAAACTGCCACCGCTCGACGATGCCGGCCTGTGGAAGGTTCAGCATCAGGCCATCACGAATCTCGAAACCTCGCTCGGCCGCGGCGATCCCCGCGCGCTGGTGCAGATGGCCACGGGCTCGGGCAAGACCTTCACGGCCGTGAACGCGGCCTATCGCCTGCTCAAGTTCGGCGGCGCGAAGCGCGTCCTCTTCCTCGTCGATCGCGGCAATCTCGGCAAGCAGACCGAGGATGAGTTCGCCAACTTCACGCCGCCCGACGACACGCGCAAGTTCCCGACGCTCTACACCGTGCAACGGCTCAAGAGCAATGCCATCAACCCTGCGGCCAAGGTCGTCATCACCACCATCCAGCGTCTGTATTCGATGCTGAAGGGCGAGGCGGAGTTCGATGCCGCGAGCGAAGAAGGCTCGGCCTTCGACACGGCCAAACCGTGGAAAGGCGAGCCGCCGGATGTTGTCTACAACGCCGCCATTCCGCCGGAGTTCTTCGATGTGGTGATCGTGGATGAGTGCCACCGTTCCATCTACGATCTGTGGGCGCAGGTGCTGCTCTACTTCGATGCCTTCCTGATCGGCCTTACCGCCACACCGGCGGGGAAGACCATCGGCTTCTTCAACAAGAACCTGGTCATGCAGTACGGGCACGACGAGGCCGTGGCCGATGGCGTGAACGTGGACTTCGACGTCTGGCGCATCCGCACGAAGATAACTGAGCGCGGTTCGACCATTGTTGCGGAGCCCACAGGCGTCTATGTGGACAAGCGCCACAAGCTCACCCGCGCCGAGCGGCTGGAGAAACTGCAGGCCGACCTCACCTATACGGCAAATGATCTCGACCGCGACGTGGTGGCCGAGGACCAGATCCGCACCGTGATCCGCGAGTTTCGCGACAAGGTAGTCCCCACGGCCTTCCCCGGCCGCACCGAGGCACCCAAGACGCTGATCTTCGCCAAGGACGATTCTCACGCCGACGACATCGTGCGCATGGTGCGCGATGAGTTCGGCGAGAAGAACGAGTTCTGCGAAAAGATCACCTACCGCACCGGCTTCACGCGCATGGTGAAGAAGGTGAAGAACGAAGACGGCAGCGAATCCGAAGTCACCGACTGGGTGAAGACCGCGAGCCTCACCCCCGACGAAATCCTCGCCAACTTCCGCAACAGCTACTACCCGCGCATCGCCGTCACCGTGGACATGATCTCCACCGGCACCGACGTGAAGGCCATCGAGTGCGTGTTCTTCCTGCGCAACGTGAAGTCCGCCGGCTTCTTCGAGCAGATGAAGGGGCGCGGCGTGCGCATCATCTCGCCCGACAAGCTGAAAGTGGTCACGCCCAGCGCGCGCGCCAAGGAACGCTTCGTCATCGTCGATGCCGTGGGCGTGTGCGAGCAGGACAAGACCGATTCCCACACCCTGAACCGCAAGCCCTCCGCGACGCTGGCGGAGCTCCTGGAGTACGTGGGCCAGGGCGGCACCGATGCGGAGGAACTCACCACGCTCGCTGGGCGCTTCGCGCGCTTGCAGCGCGAGTGCACACCGGCGCAGTTGAGGGAGCTGCGTGAGCTGGCCGGCGGAAAGTCGCTGCCGGATATCTCCGCCGATCTGCTGCACGCCTGCGACGCCGATGCGCAGCTCGATGCCGCCAAGCAGAAGTTCGCCACCGCCACGCCCAGCGAGGCGCAGATCGCCGAGGCCGCCGAGGAGTTGGCACGCGCCGCCGTGACGCCCCTGCTCAAGGCCGCGCTGCGCCGGCGCATGCTCGAGATTCGCGCACAGAACGAGCAGACCATCGACCGCCACACCATCGATGCCGTGACCCACTCGGACTTCGACGCTGCGGCGCTGGCGAAGGCGCAGACGCGGGTGCAGGACTTCCGCACCTGGATCGCCGCCAACCGCGATCACCTCACCGCCCTGCAGGTGCTCTATGCAGGCACCAAACCGCTCAGGCTCTCGCTCAAGGATCTGCGCCAGTTGCGCGACGCACTCGCGGCGCCGCCGCTGGCAACCACACCGACGCAGCTCTGGAATGCCTACGCCGCCCTAGAAGCCTCGCAGGTGCGCGATGCGGCCTCCGCGACGACGCATCCCGGCGAGCCGCTGGCCGATCTGGTCGCACTCGTTCGCCATGCGCTCACACCCACCGTGCCGCTGGAACCCTACGCCAGCGAGGTGCGGCAGACGTACGAAGACTGGATCGCCCGGCAGCAGCAGGCGGGCGTCGACTTCACGCTGGAGCAACGCGCCTGGCTCGACCACATGGCCGAGCACATTGCGACCAGCCTCGCTATCGACCCCGACGCCTTCCAGGACGGCTGGTTCGGGCAGCAGGGTGGCTACGGCCGCGCGCACAAGCTGTTCGGCGATCGGCTGCAACCGCTGCTGGCAGAGTTGAATGAGAGGTTGGCGGCGTGAGCGAGATTGCGCGGAACATGCCGCCCGAGAATTGGGCGGAAGCAACTCTATCTGCTGTCGCAGCGATCAATCCGCCGTTGGATCGCTGCATCGTTGCGGATGACGTTCCCGTCAGTTTCGTTCCAATGCGTGCGGTCGAGCCGGAAGGCGGTGGCCTGCTTCGCCCCGAGGCCGCGACATACGGCGAAGTGAAGAAGGGCTATACATCCTTTCTTTCGGGTGACGTCATCATGGCGAAGATCACGCCTTGCATGGAGAACGGCAAGACGTGCGTTGTGCCGGCCTTGCCGGGTGCCGCTTGCTTTGGTTCAACGGAATTTCATGTGCTCCGCGCCGAGAACGGAGTTCAGGCACGTTGGGTTGCCAGCTACCTGCTTCAGCATTCCACGCGCCACGCCGCACAACGGCAGATGACGGGCGGCGTAGGACAGATGCGGGTACCCGCAGCCTTTCTGGAAACTCTTTCGTTACCCATCCCGCCTGAACGAGAGCAGGCACGCATCCTCGACACCCTCGACGAACTCCTCTCCGACCTCGACGCCGGCGTGGCGGCGCTGGAGCGTGTGCGGGCGAAGCTGAAGCACTACCGCGCCGCCGTGCTCAAGGCCGCGGTCGAAGGCAGCTTGACCGCGCAATGGCGGCGCGAGCATCCGGCCACGGAATCCGCCGACGCGCTGCTGACCCGGATTCTCGCGGAGCGCCGCCGGCGCTGGGAGGAAGCACAGCTCGCAAAGTTCGCTGCGGCGGGGAAGACGCCGCCGAAGAATTGGAAGGCGAAGTACGTCGAGCCGGGTGGCCCCGATACCACCGTGCTCCCGTCACTGCCCAAGGAATGGTGCTGGGCCAGCGTCGAGCAATTGGCGGCGCACGAGCCAAACGCGATCACTGACGGCCCGTTCGGATCAAACCTGATGACTGGGCACTACACTGATGAAGGACCGCGAGTAATACGCCTACAGAACATCAAGGACGGAACGTTCGCGGATGAGCGCGCGCACATCTCGTCGGCACACTTTGAGCGTCTTCAGAAACATGTCATTGAAGCCGGAGACCTTGTCATTGCAGCGTTGAGCGAGAGTCCGCCGCGCGCTTGCATCATCCCTGAATCGGTTGGCCCGGCAATCGTGAAGGCTGATTGCATTCGCTTCAAACCACATGCTGACCTATTTGCCCGGTGTTTGTGCTTCTTCCTCAATTCGCCGCCGACGCGGATAAGAACGAAGAAGATCGTCCATGGAGTTGGTCGGCCACGCCTGAATCTCGGCGAGATTCGCGCAATCGCCTTGCCTTTGTTGCCAATTCGAGAACAAGAGTTCCTGGCATCTGAGGTCGAAGACCAGCTCTCCGTCATCGACCACCTCGAACGCGACCTCGAAGCCCGCCTGAAGAGCGCCCAGTCTCTGCGCCAGAGCATCCTGCGCCACGCCTTCACCGGCCAGCTGGTGCCGCAGGATCCGAACGATGAACCCGCGAGCGAACTGCTCAAGCGCATCGCCGCCGAGCGCGAGGAACGCGCGCGCCTGCTGCGCGCTTCAAAGCAAACCAAATCCAAGATCCGCGCGCCACGCGCCGCCACGAAGAAGAAGTAGACGACCCCATGTCCATGGATGCATCCCAGATCGGCAAGCGCGCGTGGAGTTACGCGGGCGTGTTGCAGCAGGCCGGCCTCTCCTGCGTGGAGTACGTCGAGCAACTGACCATGCTGCTGTTCCTCAAGATGGCGGACCAGTTGACCGGCCCGCCGTGGAACCAGCCGCCCATCGTGCCGGAGAAGCTCGGCTGGAAGGCGCTGCTGCCGCTCGATGGCGCGGCGCTGGAAACGCAGTACAGCCAGTCCATCGAAAAACTCGGGCTCATGCCCGGCATGCTGGGCGTGATCTTCAAGGGCGCGCGCTGCGACATCCACAACCCGGCGCTGCTCAAGCAGCTCATCGTCAATCTCATCGACAAGGAGGACTGGATGAGCCTCCCCGTCGACGTGAAGGGCACCATCTACGAGGAACTGCTCCAGCGCAGCGCCTCGGAGTCCACCAAGGGCGCGGGCCAGTACTTCACCACGCGCGCCGTCATCCAGACCATGGTCGAGGTGATGCAGCCCACGCCGGCGGACCGCATCTGCGATCCGGCGGCCGGCACGGGCGGCTTCCTGTTCACGGCCTACAACTACGTGTTGGAGAAGTTCGGCCGCGATCTCGATGCCGATCAGAAGCGCGCCTTGCGCGAGGAGCTGGTCGAGGCGATGGAGCTCTCGCCCAAGGTGGCACGCATGTGCGCCATGAACCTCTACCTGCACGGCATCGGCGGCGACAAGGTGGTGGTGCACTCCGGCCACGACAGCCTGGCCGCGCCGTGGAACCGTGAATACACGATGATCCTCGCCAATCCGCCCTTCGGCAAAAGCCAGAGCGTGCTGTTCGTCAACGAGGAAGGCGACACCGAAAAAGACGACGCCGTGGTGGTGCGCGAGGATTTCTGGACCGAGACCAGCAACAAGCAATTGAACTTCGTGCAGCACATGTTCTCGCTGCTGAAGATCGACGGCCGTGCCGCCGTGGTGCTGCCCGACAACGTGCTGTTCGAAGGCGGCGCCGGCGAGAAGGTGCGGCGTAATCTGCTGGAGAAGTGCAACGTACACACCCTGCTGCGCCTGCCCACCGGCATCTGGTATTCGCCCGGCGTGAAGGCCAACGTACTGTTCTTCGACAAGAAGGAAGGCCGCCCCGCACCCTGGACGGACAAGCTCTGGGTCTACGACCTGCGCACCAACAAGCATTTCACCCAGAAGCAGTCGCCCATCACCCGCCGCGACTTCGACGAATTCGTCGCCTGCTACCTCGCCGGCGCGATGCACAAGCGCGAGGCCACCTGGAGCGAGGCCAATCCCGACGGCCGCTGGCGTTGCTACACGCTCGAAGAAATCCAGAAGCGCGACAAGTTGAGCCTCGATCTCTTCTGGATCAAGGACCAGAGCCTGACCGATACCGACGCCCTGCCGCCGCCGGATGTCATTGCCGCAGAAATTGCCGACGAGCTGGAAGCGGCGTTCGAGCTGTTCAGCCGGATTGCGAAGAAGTTGCCGACCTCGGCAACCTGAGTCAGCTTGTCGACCGCTTTCACACAACTCTCTGATATTTGTTCGAAATCGTGGTTCGTGGAGAGGTCTTGGGGGGTAACAGCCCGCCGGCCCACCCGACTTCCGTCACATTCGCCCGATTCGTTTGTTTCGTTCGTTTCGAATACGAGCTAATATTGCTCTCCCAGTCTGAGGAGGGCCGTCATGTCTGCAACAGACTCCCACCCGCCGCAGTTTCCGACGGCGGACGAGGTTGCTCAGGCAAAAGAGGCCGGCCGCCAGCTCGCGCGCCTGCTTCCCGAGGACCAGCGTCCACTTCGCCTGGTCACAGCGAACAATCAGCACGAAATGATCTCGATCCCGCCGGGGGCCGTGCGGCTGTTTCTGGATGTGCTCACCCAGCTCGGCCAGGGTCGCGCCGTGACCGTCCTGCCGAAGAAGGCCGAGCTGACGACCCAGGAGGCCGCTGACTACCTGAACGTGTCGCGCCCCTACGTGGTCAAGCTGATCGAGACGGGCAAGCTGCCCGCCCGCAACGTGGGTACGCGCCGGCGCATCGCGTTCCAGGACCTGGTCCAGTTCGACGAGGAGGATCGCAAGCGTCGTCGCTCGGCGTTGGACGAGATTGGCCAGCTCGACCAGGATCTCGGGATCTGAAACGCCGCCGGCATGAGCAGCTTCGCGGCAGTTCTGGATGCCAACGTCCTCTACAGCTACCCGCTGACGAGCGTTCTGCTGGAGCTGGCCGAGGCGCGGCTGTATCGGCCGATCTGGAGCGAAGATATCCACGCGGAGTGGATTCGCGCGGTGACGCAGAAGCGACCCGACATCGCGCCGGAGAAGCTGGCGCGGCGCCGCGCGGCGATGGACGAGGCGCTGCCCGACGCCTGCGTGGGTGGCTATAGCCGCCTGATCGGCGCGCTCGATCTGCCGGACCCCGACGACCGGCACGTGCTGGCAGTCGCGATCAGGGCGCGCGCGCAGGTCATCGTTACCTTCAACGAAAATCACTTTCCCGCCGACGTGCTGTCCGAGTTCGATCTCGGTACGCAACACCCGGATACGTTCCTCCGCCACCTGATAGACCTTGCGCCGACGGTCGTTCGTGATCGTCTGGAGAATGCGGCCGGCGTACTCAGGCGGCCGCCGATGACGATTGAGGAATACATCGCGATGATCGAGCGTCAATCGCTGCCCGAGTCCGCTGCCGCGCTACGGGAATTGTTCGGATCGGAGTGAGCGACCATTCACGTCCGGTTCACCGGCGGCGCACTGGTCGGGATCGGCGAGTAACCGGAGGACCCGACCTGCCAATAACCCCACGGCCCAGGCCCGTCGCCTTGCGTATCGAGCTGCTGGAAGTTGCGCCGCTCGTCTGGCGCCGGGTGCTGGTCTCGAATCAGTGGACCCTCGCCAGCCTGCACGGCTACCTGCAGTGGGTCATGGGGTGGACGGATTCGCATGCGCACGAATTCGAGGTCGGGACGGGTGTCGTCGCGCCGGACTGGTGGATCGCGGAAATCGGTATCGACCGGGATACCACGGCCTATCGGGACGAGCGCGAGGTCTCGGTTGCTGCCGTGGTGTCGGAACTGGGCACCCACAGCGAGTTCGAGTATCGCTATGACATGGGCGACGGTTGGCGGCACCGGATCGTGGTCGAATCCCTGCCACGTCTCGCGGCAACTCCCGAGTTGGCTCTGCCGGTGTGCCTGGCGGGCGAGAACGCCTGCCCGCCGGAGGATGTCGGCGGCCCGTCTGGCTACGCGCTGCTTCTGGAAATCCTGGGCGATCGCAACCACGAGCAGCACGACGACATGGTGCGCTGGATTCGTGGCGTATTCGATCCGAAGGGCTTCGACCTGAATCGGCTCAATCGCGACTACCGGGGCGCGAAGAAGCGCCGACGCTGAGCAAGGCAAGCCGCCAGGCGCGGCGGGGCTGGGATGCGCGCGGATGACCCTGAACGCTATTCGATGTTCTGCACCTGCTCGCGCATCTGCTCAATCAGCACCTTGATGTCCACCGCGTGGCGCGTGGTTTCGCCGTCGGCGGACTTCGAGGCGAGCGTGTTGGCCTCGCGATTGAATTCCTGCAGCAGGAAGTCGAGACGCCGGCCGGCGGCTTCGTCGGTGCGGGTGAGTGCGCTGCGGAACTCGGCGACGTGGCCCTGCAGGCGGTCGAGTTCTTCGGCGACGTCGAGTTTCTGCGCGATCAGCACCAGCTCCTGTTCGAGCCGGTCGGTATCGATGCTGGCGACGAGGCTGCGCACGCGCTCAGCGAGCTTGTCGCGGATCGCCTGCAGCACCTGCGGGAGGCGGGTGCGCACGGCGGCTACGCGCAGCAGGATTTCGGCGCAGCGCGTCTCGAGCATCTCGTGGATGCGCTCGCCTTCGCGCCGGCGGGTGGCGGCGAGCCCGGTGACGGCGCGCTCGAGGCCTTCGAGCGCGAGCGGGTGCAGGTGGTCGAGCGGGGTCTCCTGTTCCTGGAGCACGCCGGGCCAGCGCAGCAGGTCGAGCGGGTCGAGCGGAGCAGCTTCGCCGATGGCCGTCGCGAGCGTGCGGGCGTGGCCGATCAGCTCGCGGGCGAGCTCCGGGTTGAGCGTGGCGTGCAGCTGGCGCTCGGCGCGGGCCCGCAGGGAGAGGGTGGCGTCGACCTTGCCGCGGCGGATGCCACGGCCGAGCAGCGCACGTGCGTCGGGCTCGATGGCGCGGAAGCCCTCGGGGAGGCGGATCTGGGCCTCGAGGTAGCGGTGGTTGACGGAACGCAGCTCCCACAGCAGCTGGCCCTGCGGAGTATCGGTCTCGCTGCGCGCGAAACCGGTCATGCTGCGGATCATCGGTGCTGTTCCGGCAGGGAATTTGAGATGCGTCGCATGGCAGCGCAGCTTACACTCTTGCAGGCTATTGGAAAGCCGAACGAACAGCCTGTCCGCCGCGGAGCCCACCCTTGCAGGTCGAGTTTGCCGAGCTGAGCCTGGTCGGTGACCGGGACGAGAACCAGGACCGCGTCGCCGTCGCCCACAGCGCCAGCACGGCGTTGCTGCTCGCCGTCGACGGCATGGGCGGGCACGCGGACGGCGCGCGGGCAGCGGCAGTGGCGACCGAGACCGTGGTGGAAGCGTTCCGTCGCACCACACAACCGCTGTTCGATCCGCAGGGCTTCCTGCACCTGACCATCGGCAAGGCGCACAACAACCTGGTGCAGCTCGGTGGCGAACTGCGCATGGAGGCACGTCCGCGGGCGACCTGCGCGCTTTGCCTCGTGCAGGACGGCCGTGCCTTCTTCGCGCATGTCGGCGACAGCCGCATCTATCACCTGCGCCAGCAGCGGGTGTTCGACCGCACGCGCGACCACAGCCATGTCGAGTTGCTGCTGCAGGAGGGGCTGATCACCGAGGAGGAGATCAGCGATCACCCGATGCGCAATTTCGTCGAGTGCTGCCTCGGTGGCAACCTCGTCCTGCCGGGCATGAGCGTGGGATCGGCCCGCCGGCTCGCGGCGGGCGACGTGCTGCTGGTGTGCACGGATGGGTTCTGGTCGGGTCTCGAGGACGCCGACGTGGCGGGACTCGGGAAATCGGGTGAAGCGCTCGACAAGGGCCTGCGCCGGCTGGCCGAACTCGCCGTGCGCAACAACGGCCCGCACAGCGACAACACCTCCGCTGCTGCGCTACGCTGGCTCGGATGACGATCGAAAGACCGAGCGGGCGGCGCCCCGACGAACTGCGCGGGATCACCTTCGAGCCGGGTTTCACGCGGCACGCGGAGGGTTCCGTGCTGGCCGGGTTCGGCGCTACGCGGGTGCTGTGTACGGCCAGCGTGGAGACGGGCGTGCCGTCCTTCCTGCGCGGCCAGAACCAGGGCTGGATCACTGCCGAGTACGGCATGCTGCCGCGCGCAACGCACAGCCGCACGGCGCGCGAGGCGGCCCGTGGGCGCCAGACCGGTCGCACCCAGGAGATCCAGCGGCTGATCGGCCGCTCGCTGCGCGCCAATGCCGATCTCAAGGCGCTCGGCGAGCGTACCGTCACGCTCGACTGCGACGTGCTGCAGGCCGACGGCGGCACCCGCACGGCGGCGATCTCCGGTGCCTGGGTGGCGCTGGTGCTGGCCGTCGACTCGCTGGTCCGCGACGGCGTGCTCGCCCGCCACCCGCTGCATGGGCAGGTCGCGGCGGTGTCGGTCGGCATCTACCGCGGCGTGCCGGTACTCGACCTCGACTACGCCGAGGACGGCCAGGCCGAGACCGACATGAACGTGGTGATGAACGATGCCGGCGCCTACATCGAGGTGCAGGGCACTGCCGAGGGTCACGCGTTCCGACGCGACGAACTGGAGCAGATGCTCGCGCTGGCGACGGCCGGCACGGCCGGGATCATGGACGTCCAGCGCCGCGTGCTCGACGACTGGCGCGCGGCACACCGCTGAGGCGCCGTGGTTCGCCGCCTGGTCCTCGCCACCGCCAACCGCGGCAAGGCGCGCGAACTCGGTGCGCTGCTCGGCCCTGGCTGGGAGGTCCTGCTGCAGTCCGGGTGCGGTGTCGCTCCCGTCGCGGAAACCGGGGCGACCTTTCGCGACAACGCGCTCCTCAAGGCGCGCCATGCGGCAGCCGCAACCGGGTTGCCGGCGCTCGCCGACGACTCGGGGCTGGAAGTCGATGCGCTCGGCGGCGCTCCGGGAGTGCACTCGGCGCGGTACGCAGGACCAGATTCGAGCGATGCGCAGAACATCGACCGCCTGCTGGCCGAACTCGCCGGTGTGCCACTGGCCGGGCGCACCGCCCGATTCCGCTGTGTGCTGGCTTTCGTGCGTAATGCCGCCGACCCACGACCGCTGCTCGCTGCCGGAGTCTGGGAGGGGCGCATCACCGTCGCCCCGCGGGGAATCAATGGCTTCGGCTACGACCCGGTATTCGAGGACCCGGCCCTGGCGGCGACGGCTGCGGAACTTGCTCCGGCGGCCAAGAACGAGCGCAGCCACCGCGGCCGTGCCCTGCGGATCCTTGGCGAGCTGCTGCGCGCCGTGGGGCAGGAAGAAGGCCTGTCGCGGTGATGCTGACGGCAGTCCTTATGCACAGCGGACGACGTTTCCGTGATTTTCATGCCGCTAGGCCGGAACTGATGCCAGTCAGCTTCCAGAAGAAACACTAACTCATTGATATTACGAAATAAAATTGCTTTGGTCATTTCTTGACCAAATCGACACATTTTCAGGCCCTGCCGCACCGCTGATGGCTGCCCCGATCCGCCTTCCACAGAGTTATCCACACGATTTGTGGATAACGGGTCCGGGCCTTGCAGCTTGCGGTAAAGCTGCCCAATGGCTATTCTCTGCGCCCTTTTTCGGCTCACGGCAGCGCCGGCCGGAGTGATCCTCAGATGAAGCCCGAGATCCATCCGCAGTACCACGAAATCAAGGTGACCTGCAGCTGCGGCAACGAGTTCGTCACCCGCTCGACCCTGCAGGGCGACCTGCACATCGAGGTCTGCTCGGCCTGCCACCCGTTCTACACCGGCAAACAGAAGCTGGTGGACTCCGGCGGCCGGGTCGACAAGTTCCGCAAGAAGTACAAGCGCGCCTGAGCCGCTTGCCGCAGCGCCTGCCGGCGCGCGGTCCGTCGCCTGCGATACCTGCTGCACCAGTCGTGGTGCAGGGAATTTTGCGCGCCCGCGCATGGCCAGCGCGACAGTGCTTACCTATAATGAGCCGCCAGCCGCCGGGTGACTCGCTGCAGCGGGCCCCGGTCTGGGTTCCCGCAAGTCCGAGAGCATCCAGGGCATCCCGCCCGCCAGCGCAGCCACAGGCCGCAGCGAGTGGGGGGCCGGTGGCAACGCGCATCTTCAGTTTGCAGACAGCCGGGTAGGCACATGAGCGCAAAGACGTACATCCTGATGGACCCTGCCACGGGCAAGAAGATCGAGCTCAAGGCCCGCGCCGGCAGCGTCGGCCCCGACGTCATCGACATCCGCTCGCTGTATGGCGAGCAGGGTTTGTTCACCTACGATCCCGGCTTCGGCTCGACGGCGGCCTGCGAGAGCAAGATCACGTACATCGACGGCGATCAGGGCATCCTGATGTATCGCGGCTACCCCGTGGAGCAGCTCGCCGAGAAGAGCTCCTTCATGGAAGTGTGCTACCTGCTGCTGCACGGCGACCTGCCGACGGCGGCGCAGCTCGAGGAGTTCACGCACACCGTCACGACGCACACGATGATCAACGAGACCATCCTGCGCCTGTTCAACGGCTTTCACTACGACGCGCACCCGATGGCCATGGTGGCCGGCGTGGTCGGCTCGATGTCGGCGTTCTACCACGACACGACCGACATCATGAACCCGCGACACCGCGACATCTTCGCCCACCGCATCATCGCCAAGCTGCCGACCATCGCCGCGGCAGCTTACAAGCACACCGTCGGCCAGCCTTTCACCTACCCGCGCAACGACCTCGATTACGGCTCGAACCTGCTGCACATGTTCTTCGCCGTCCCGGCGCAGCCCTACGAGATCGACCCGGTGGCTGCCCAGGCGCTCGACCTGCTGTTCATCCTGCACGCCGATCACGAGCAGAACTGCAGCACCTCGACCGTGCGCCTCGCCGGCAGCTCCCAGGCCAACCCCTACTCGGCAATCGCCGCCGGGATCGCCGCGCTGTGGGGCCCGGCACACGGCGGCGCCAACGAGGCTGTGCTGGAGATGCTCGAGCAGATCGGCACGCCCGACCGCATCCCGCAGTTCATCGCCCGCGCCAAGGACAAGAACGACTCCTTCCGCCTGATGGGCTTCGGTCATCGCGTCTACAAGAATTACGATCCGCGCGCCAAGATCATCCGCACCATGACCCACAAGGTGCTGAACCAGCTCGGCAAGGCCGACCCGCTGCTCGACGTCGCCATGCGGCTCGAGGAAATTGCGCTGCAGGACCCGTACTTCGTCGAGAAGAAGCTCTATCCGAACGTCGATTTCTACTCGGGCATCATCTACAAAGCGCTCGGCATCCCGACATCCATGTTCACGGTGATGTTCGCCATCGGTCGTGCCGTCGGCTGGTGCGCGCACTGGCGCGAGATGATCACCGACCCGGAAGGGCGTATCGGCCGGCCGCGCCAGCTCTATACCGGCCCTGCCCGTCGCGACTACGTCGACGTCGGCAAGCGCTGAGCGGCGCCGCTACCGAGCAGCGCCTCGACATCGCGGTCTGTGGCGCGGCGCATGGGTCGCCCGTCGACCGGTGACAGCGGCGCGTTACCGCGGCCGCGCTCCCGAAAAACCAGCGCGCAGAACTCGAGTCCGCCGTACCGGAACCGGTAGCCTGGGAACAGCTCCCACGCGTCGCGCCGCGTGCGCAGCCGGTGTTCGACGGCGCGCGCGGATATGCCGAGCGCGGCGAGCGCTGCGCCAACTGCCTCCGGCTCGTCGCTGAAGAGGTGCAGGTCGATCGCGCTGTGCTCATCGGCATTGCCGCTGAGGACCGGGCCGACCAGGCGCGGATCGAATCCGCCGAGGGCGCGCATCAGCTCGAGCGCTGCACGGCGCAGTGCCTCGACGACCTCGTCGTGCACATCACCATGAAAGACGCGATTGCGTTCCGCAATGGCGCGTTCGATTTCCTGGTTTGTCGGCAGCGCACCGCGATCCTCGAGGCCGAGGCGCACGCCCGCCTTTTCCTTGGCGGCGCGGAAGTCCCGCAGGCCGTGTTCCCGCATGAGGCGTGCGGCCTCATCGGCGACGGCGCTGCGGTGGTGGTCGGGGCGGTTGCGGTTGCGGTTGCGTCTTGGCACGGTCGCTGCTGCCTGGGTGGGCCCGGGCCAGCCGTCACCTCAGAAGATGTCGGTCTCGTCGGCCTGCACGACGCCGGTCGGGCCTGTCCCGGATCCGGTGCTCTCGAGGGTGGCGAGATCGGTGGGGCGGAAGTATTCGAATACCGCGCTGGCATCACCGGCTGCGGCGAGCAGCCCTGTTTCCGGTGAGATGCGTGCGGAGACGAGCGTTGCCGGCGGTGGCAGCGGCGCTTCGGGCGTGCGCCATAGGGCCCGCGCCATGAAGTACTTCCACATCGGCAGCGCGGTGCGACTGCCTTCCTCGCGGTTGCCGAGCGAGCGTTCCTGGTCGAACCCGATCCAGGCCGTCCCCACCAGCCTGGCGTTGAAGCCGCTGAACCAGGCGTCGCGCCGTTCGTTGGAGGTTCCGGTCTTGCCGGCGATATCCTCGCGACCGAGGCTGCGGGCGCCGCGGCCGGTGCCGCGCCGGATCACGTCGCGCATCATGTCGTAGACGAGGAAGGCGTTCTCGCTGCTGATGACCCGGGGCGCCCAGCGCGTGTCGCGGTGAAATCCCGGCGTTTCCTCGAGTGTCGGCCGCCAGATCATGCCGTGGGCGATCATTTCGTCGACGTTGCCGTAGGCCGGTACCTCGTCGCCCCAGGTGATGCTCGCCGGCACCTCGCCTGCCAGCGACGTGCCGGTACGCAGGGCCGGTGTCTCCACGGCGAAGACACTCGTGCCCGGTCCGGTGCCCGGATCAGGGGCCGCCGGCTCGCTCTCCCAGGCGCAGGGCGCACAGGCGTGCAGCGGCTCGGCTGCGTAAAGCAGCTGGCCGCCGGCGTCGTAGACGCGCTCGACGACGTAATGCTCGACCCGGCGTCCGCCGTTGGCGAATACCGAGTAGCCCGCCGCAACGTCCCACGGGGCGATCCCGCCGCTGCCGAGGGCGAGCGACAGGTTGCGGGGCAGGGCCGTGTCGTCGAAGCCGAAGCCGCGGATGTGGCGGATGGCCTGGTCGATACCGGTGCCCATGAGGATGCGCACCGACACGAGATTGAGGGATTTCACCAGCGCCTCGCGCATCCGTGTCGGGCCGTGGAACTCGCGTTCGTAGTTCTCCGGGCGCCACTCGTCCTCGAGCTCGCTGTCGCCAAACACCAGTGGCGCATCGTTGATGATGCTCGCCGGCGTGAAGCCATGCTCCAGCCCCGCCGAGTAGATGAACGGCTTGAACGAGGATCCGGGCTGGCGCCGTGACTGTACCGCGCGGTTGTAGCTGCTGGAGAAAAAGTCGAAGCCGCCGGCAAGGGCCACCGTCGCGCCGTCGGCAGGGTCGAGGGCCACGAAGGCGCCTTCCACGGCAGGCAGTTGCGCCAGCAACCAGCCGCGGTTGGTGGTGCGCAGCAGATGCACGACATCGCCGGGTGCGAGTAGTTCGCTCACCGCCTTCGGTGGCGGGCCCAGGCTGTCGTCGCCGAGGAAGCGGCGCCACTGCAGCCCGGTCCAGGGTACGGTGAGCGTACCGAGGTCGCGCACGTAGAATTCGGCGCCGTTGTCCGGGCGCAGCGCCACGACCACCGCGGGACGCAGGTCCGCATCCCCCGGCTCGCGCTCGAGCAGCGCCTGCAGTGCCTGGTCGCGCGCTGGTCCGGGTTCGGCGCCGACCCGGTCGAACACGTCCCGCGCCCGCGGACCGCGATAGCCGTGCCGGCGGTCGTACTCGAGCAGGGCCGTGGCCAGCGCGCTGTTGGCAGCGACCTGCAGGTGGCTGTCGACCGTGGTCACGACGCTCAGTCCGTCGGTATAGGCCGCCGGGCCGAAGCGCCCGATGACCTCCGCACGTACCATTTCAGTGACGTAGGGCGCCTCGAGCTCGACCCGCGGTCCATGCACGCGCGCGACGATCGGCGTGGCCATGGCAGCGTCGTAGGCGGGCGTGTCGATGTAGTCGAGGTCGAGCATGCGGCCGAGCACGTAGGCACGGCGCTGTGCGGAACGCGCGGGGCCGCTCACCGGGTTGAGCTGCGACGGCGCCTTGGGAATGGCCGCGAGCGTGGCTGCCTCGGCCAGCGTCAGCTCGCCGAGTGCCTTGCCGAAGTAGACCTGTGCCGCCGCGGCGATGCCGTAGGCGCGCTGGCCCAGGAAGATCTTGTTCAGGTAGAGAGAGAGGATCTCGGCCTTGTCGAACTCCTGTTCGATCCGCACCGCGAGGATCAGCTCGCGTGCCTTGCGCACGAAGCTGCGCTCCGGGGTGAGGAAATATGCACGCGCAAGCTGCTGGGTGATCGTGCTGCCGCCCTGGCTGCGCTCGCCGGTAACGAGATAATTGATGCCGGCGCGCACGATGCCCTGGTAGTCGAAGCCGGGGTGTTCGAAGAAGCGGTCGTCCTCGGCGGCGAGGAACGCCTTCACGACCACGTCCGGGATGTCCTCGAAGCGCACCGGCATGCGCCGTTGCTCGCCGAGCTGGGCCATCAGACGTCCGTCGCGGCTGTAGATGCGCAGGGGAACCTGCAGCTTGACGTCGCGGATCGTTTCCGCGGACGGCAACGCAGGTGCGAGGTAGTAGTACCCGGCGGCGCCGGCGGCGAGGATGACGAGCGCAACGGTAAATACGAGCGCCACGGCCGCGGTCAGCAGGCGAAGTACGAACTGCATCGCAAAATATCGCGGTTGCCTTGCTCCGGGGGTGGCGATTATGCATCCTGTCCGCGGACTTTGGGCAAACCCGCCGAAAGGCGGGGACGCAAAGCCACCGGTCTACGGGTTGCCGGACGCGCGCGAGCGTGGCACGGCCCTACGATAGCGGGGTTGCCGGACTGCGGAGTTCGCCTGCCTTCGATGCAGGCACCGTCGTCTGCCTTCCCGCTGCCGTCTGCCTGAAGATCCGCCAGTCGCCGGGCCCCGAGTGCCCGGGGGCCGGGAGGGTGCCGGTTTGCTACCGCCGGGTGCCAGGGCTGTGAAGTGCATCACGACGGTTTGTAACGGCCTTGATATATGGTTAAATTGGGTTTCTGAGGTGGGGCCCGATTTTTCTCGCGCAAGTTGCCGAGTTAGAAGGGAAAAGACGTGCTGTTTTCGTCGCGGTCGAAAGCCCTGATCGGACTGGACATAACGACCTCCTCGATCAAGCTGATCGAGCTGTCGGGTTCCATCAATAATTGTCGCGCGGAATGCTATGCCGCCGAGGCGACGCCGCCGAACTCGATCAACGAAAAGACGATCGTGGATGCGACGGCGGTCGGCGAGGCAATCCGTCGCGCGGTGAAGCGTGCCGGCACCAAGACGCGCGAGGTCGCCATCGGCATCAGCGGCGACGCCGCCATCACCAAGGTGATCCAGCTGCCGAAGGCGCTCGGTGCGAACCAGCTCGAGGCGCAGGTCGAGATCCAGGCCGACCAGTACATCCCCTTCCCCATGGAAGAGGTGAGCTACGATTTCCAGGTGGTCGGCCCGTCGAAAGCCGACCCCGACATGCTCGACGTGCTGCTGGTCGCCACGCGCACTGAAAACGTCGACCAGCGTCGTGCCGCTGTCGAGGCGGCCGGGCTCGTGCCGCGCGTCGTCGACGTCGAGGCCTTCGCGCTCGAGAACGCCTGCCAGCTCATGGGGCACCAGATGCCCGACGGCGGTATGGGCCACCTGATCGCGGTGGTCGACTTCGGGGCGAGCAACACCACGTTCAGCGTGCTCCAGGACATGCGGGTCGAGTACACCCGCGACTTCTCCTTCGGGGGCCAGCAGCTCACCGAGGAGATCATGCGCACCTACGGCTTGTCGCTCGAGGACGCCGGACGTGCCAAGAAGGAAGGCGGCCTGCCGAGCAACTACGGTCCCGAGGTGCTCGATCCCTTCATCGACGACATGACGCAGCAGGTCAGCCGGTCGCTGCAGTTCTTCCTCGCCTCCGGCGAGAACCGCGGCCAGCCGGACCAGATCCTGGTATGCGGCGGCTGCGCCAACATCCCGGGCGTGGCCGACGTCATTTCGAGCAAGGTCGGTATTCCCACCGAGATCGGCGACCCGCTGGGGCAGATCAAGATCTCCTCGCGGGCAAAGGCGCAGAACATCCGCAAGGATGCCACCGCCCTGCTGACGGCCTGCGGTCTGGCGCTACGGAGTTTCGACTGACATGCCTCGTATAAATCTGCTCCCGTGGCGTGCCGAGCTGCGCAAGCAGCGTCGCAACCAGTTCTTCATGGGCCTGGGCGGTGCGGTCGTGGCGGCCGGCATCGTCGTGCTGCTTGCCAACCTGATCATGGGGGCGATCATCGACAACCAGCACAGCCGCAACGAGATGCTGCAGGCCGAGATCACGGCCCTCGACCAGCGCATCAAGGAAATCGTCGACCTCGAAGCCAAGAAGGAAAGCCTGCTCGCCCGCATGGAGATCATCGAGCGCCTGCAGCGCAGCCGCCCGGAGATCGTGCACGTTTTCGACCAGCTCGTGCGCACCCTGCCCGATGGCGTCAACCTGATGTCCGTCAAGCAGAAGGGGGCGAGCATCGAGCTGAAGGGTGCGGCCGAGTCCAATACCCGCGTTTCGGCTTTCATGCGCAACATCGACAAGTCCGGCTGGCTCAAGGAACCCGACCTCGAAGTGGTCGAGGTGAAGCCTGCCACCGGCAAGACCGATGCTGCGGCTCCGCGCGCCAGCGAGTTCACCGTGATCGCCAAGCAGGTCTCGGCCGGCGCGGGGGAGGATGACCTGTGAACAACTTCCTCCAGCAGCTGCGCCAGCTGGACTTCAACGACATCGGCCGCTGGCCGTGGCTGTTCCACGCCTTCTTCGTCGGCCTGTTCTTCGCCCTGGCTGCGATACTCGGTTTCTATCTGCTGGTGTACCAGAACCAGATGCCGCGCCTGGAGAAGGCTGAGCAGGAGGAGCGGGCGCTGCGTTCCTCGTTCGAGGAGAAGCAGCGCAAGGCCGCGAATTTCACCGCCTACAAGGCCCAACTCGCGGAGATCGAGCGATCCTTCGGCACCATGCTGCGCCAGCTGCCGGGAAAGACGGAGATCCCGAACCTGCTGGTCGACATTTCCCAGACCGGTCTCGGCGCCGGGCTGCAGGAAGAGCTGTTCCAGCCGCTCGACGAGGTGCGCAAGGACTTCTACGCGGAAAAGCCCATCAAGATCCGCCTGCGCGGTTCGTACCACGAGTTCGGGCGCTTCGTGAGCGACATCGCCGCCCTGCCCCGCATCGTCACCCTGCACGACATCGAGGTCACGCCGGCGACGAAGGACGCCGTGCCGGACGAGCTGTTACTCAACGTGACCGCGAAGACCTACCGCTATCTCGACGAGAACGAGGCAGCTGCGGCAGCCGAAGCGGCGCCGGCCAAAGGCAAGGCGGGTGCACGCCCCGTGAAGAAGCCGGCAGACGCGGGCAAGAAGCCTGCGCGTCCGCCGAAGAAGGCATAGCGAGGCCATGAAGTTGCGCACCATCCACTGGCTGAGATTCGGCGCCGTCGTGGCGTTCGCCCTGGGCGCTGCGGGCTGCGGCGGGGGCAACGGCGACCTGCTGGAGTACATCGATCAGATCAAGGCCCGTCCCGGCGGGCGTATCGAGCCACTGCCGCAGATCAAGCCGTACGAGACATTTGCATACGAGGCGCAGGCGCTGCGCTCGCCGTTCATGCCGGACTCGCCCAAGGGCCGTGCGGCTGCCGGTCCGCGCCCCGAGGCGAACCGCCCGAAGGAATACCTCGAGCAGTTCCCGCTCGACACCCTGAAGATGGTCGGCACGCTGCAGCGGGACAACAACCGTTACGCCTTGCTGCAGACCCAGGACGGTCTGGTGCATCGCGTGGTGCCGGGCAACTACGTCGGCCAGAACGACGGGCGTGTGGTCACCGTCACCGACGGCGAGGTCCAGGTCGAGGAGTTGGTGCCCGATGGCATCGGTGGTTTCTACAAGAGGTCGGCGGCCATTGGCCTCGCCGACTGACGCCCCCCCGGGGGAGAGCGTGGGAGTAAGTGACGATGAGCACGGCTAGGCCAGCAGTAATGTTTCCGGCGTTCCCGACCACGGGTGCGGCCGGCGGATGGCTACGGCGCGCGCTGGCGTCGGCAGCGGTTGTCCTGGCGGGCTTCTGGACCGCGACGGCAGCCGCCCAGGCGCCTGGTCTGCAGCTGCAGGACGTGCAGGTGCAGACCCTGCCCGGCAACAAGGTCGAACTCGAGCTCAAGCTCTCCGGTACCGCGCCAGAGCCGCTCGCGTTCACCATCGAGAATCCGGCGCGCATCGCCCTCGACCTGCCGAATACCGCCATTGCACTGCCGACACGGCGCAAGGACGTCGGTGTCGGCGCCCTGGCCACCGTCCTCGCCGCCGAGTCGGGTGGCCGCACGCGGGTCGTGCTGAATCTCGACACGATGGTTCCCTACGAGACACGGACCGCAGGCAACAGCGTTTACGTGACACTCGGCAGCCCCGGCTCGGCTTCCGCCGGCACGACCTTCGCAGCCGCCGACTCGACGGCGCCCGCCGCGGCACCGGCCGCTGCGGCCAAGGCTGCCGGGCGCAGCATCAGCAACGTCGACTTCCGCCGCGGTGAGCGCGGTGGCGGTCGCGTGGTGGTCAATCTGTCCGATGTCGGCACACCCGTGGACGTGCGCAAGGAGGGCAACCAGGTGGTGCTCAACTTCGCCGGCACGACGCTGCCTGATGCGCTGATGAAGCGCCTCGATGTGACCGATTTCGCGACCCCGGTGGATACCATCGACGTCATGCGCGTCGGCAACAACGCGCGCATGGTGATCTCTGCGCACGGTGCCTTCGACGAGCTCGCCTACCAGTCCGACCAGGTCTTCACGGTCGAGATCCAGCCCGTGGTCAAGGAGGCCGTCGAGCGCAAGGCGACCCTGTTCAGCCCGGACAAGCAGTACAGCGGCGAGCGCCTGACGCTCAACTTCCAGGACATCGAGACGCGCGCCGTGCTGCAGCTCCTCGCCGACGTCAGCGGCCGCAACATCGTCGTCGCCGACACCGTGCAGGGCAACGTCACGCTGCGCCTGCAGAGCGTGCCCTGGGACCAGGCGCTCGACATCGTGCTGGCGACCAAGGGCCTCGACAAGCGCCAGAACGGCAACGTCATGATCATCGCGCCCTCCGACGAGATCGCCGCGCGTGAGAAGGCCGACCTTGAGTCGCGCAAGGAGATCCAGGAACTCGAACCCCTGGTGTCGGAGTTCGTGCAGGTCAACTACGCCAAGGCCGAGGACCTGGCCGAACTGATCAAGGGCAAGAACCAGAATTCGCTCCTGTCGGGCCGCGGCTCGGTCGCGCTCGACGAGCGCACCAACACGCTGCTGGTGCAGGACACCGCCGACCGCATCGGTGACATCCGCCGGCTCGTGACCACGCTCGACATCCCGGTCCGCCAGGTGCTGATCGAGTCGCGCATCGTGGTGGTGCGTGACGACTTCACCCGCGACCTGGGTGTGCGCTGGGGCGTGACCGCGGTGAGCGACCACAGCGACGGCCTGATCGCCACGACCGGCGGCGCCAACGGCACCGGCACGATCGTCGACTCGGCCGTGGACAACATCAACAATAACGGCAATCCGTTCCCGGTCGAGCTGCCGGCCCTTGCCGATCGTTTCAACGTCAACCTGCCGGTGGCGAGCCCCGCCGGGCGGCTGGCCGTGGCCCTGCTCGACGATGACTTCCTGGTCGACCTCGAGTTGTCCGCGCTGCAGGCGGAAGGCCGCGGCGAGGTGATTTCCTCCCCGCGCGTGATCACCGCCAACCAGAAGGAGGCCTCGATCCGCCAGGGTGTCGAGATCCCTTACCAGGAGTCCTCGAGCAGCGGTGCGACGACCACCCAGTTCAAGGAGGCGGTGCTGTCGCTGACCGTCACGCCGCAGATTACGCCGGACGACCGCATCGTCATGGACCTGCTGGTGACCAAGGATAGCGTCGGCCAGGTCATCACCAACGAGCGTGGCGGCCAGGTGCCGAGCATCGACACGCGTTCGGTCGAGACCCAGGTGCTGGTGAACAACGGCCAGACCGTGGTGCTCGGTGGTATCTACGAAACCGAGCAGGGCGAGGACTATCGCAAGGTGCCCTTCCTCGGTGACATTCCGGGCATCGGTTACCTGTTCCGCTCCACGACCCGGACGTCGAACAAGTCGGAACTGCTGATATTCGTCACGCCGAAAATACTAAAAGAAGGCTCGAGCATTTATTGAGTGGGTGTCCTGCAGGGGCATCGCAGAAGGATCAGGAAGTCATGAAGACCATGCGCATTCTTTTGGTAACGGCGGCAGCGCTCGCCCTGGCGGCCTGCGGCGGCGGGGGCGGCAACACCATCCTCGACCCCGGCAGTGGCGGCGGCGGTGGTGGCGGCGGTTCGACGTTCACCTACAACTTCGGCAGTGGCGCGCCGGGCGCTTTCAGCGCGGGCCAGATCGCTGTGGCGGTGCCAACTCTCGGCGCGGGCGGCAGCACCAGCCTGTCGGTGGCCATCATCCAGACCGACCAGGCCGCCGCTTCCTCGTTCTACACCGGGCAGGCCAGCATCACGTTTTCCTCGAACTGCATCGCCAACAACCAGGCGACCGTCACGCCGAACCCGCAGACGACCAGCACTGGAGCGGCAACCGTCACTTACGCCGCGACGGGCTGCTCGGGCACGGATGTGATCACGGCGACGACCACGGTCGAGGGCAATACCTATACGGCAACCGGATCGGTGACGGTGGCCTCTGCCGCCGTGGGTTCGATCCAGTTCATCTCGGCGACGCCGACCAAGATCGGCCTGCAGGGTACCGGTGGCGTGGGCCTGCCGGAGACCTCGACGGTCATATTCCGGGTCGTCGACTCGACTGGCGGCCCGGTACCCGGCGCCGACGTCGCCTTCGCCCTGGACACCAGCGTCGGCGGCATCACCCGCACACCGGCGACGGCGGTCAGCGGGGCCGACGGCAACGTGCAGACGGTGGTCAAGTCGGGCACCGTGGCGACCTCGGTCCGGGTCACGGCGACGGTCACCAGCGTGATGCCGAACATCTCGACGCAGTCGAGCCAGCTGGTCGTCACGACCGGCCTGCCGGACCAGGACAGCTTCTCGCTGGCAGTCGCCTGTCAAAACGTCGAGGCATTCGACGTCGATGGCGTGACCAACGCGGTCACGGTGCGTCTGTCGGACCGGTTCAACAACCCGGTCCCGAACGGTACGGCGGTGACACTCAACGCCGAGGGCGGCAATGTCGCCGGCAGCTGTGTCACGACGACCACGGCCAGCGAGTCCGGCGTCTGCACCGTCAACTGGATCAGCTCGAACCCGCGCCCGCTCGACGGGCGGGCGACGATCGTCGCCACCGCCATCGGCGAGGAAACGTTCACTGACGTCAACGGCAACGGTGTCTTCGACGATCCGGACGGATTCCCCGTACCGGCGAACGTGAACCGCATCGGCGACCTCGCCGAGGCTTTCCGCGACGACGACGAGGACGGCACGCACGATGCCGGCGAGTTCTTCTTCGACTTCGACCAGGATTCGACCTACGGCAGCGGCGACGGGAAGTTCAACGGTCTGTTGTGCCAGGACACGACCGGACGCTGCGGCACATCGGACAAGACCGGCATCAGCGCCAGCAACATCATCATCATGTCGGGTAGCGGTGCGGTCATCACGAACAATCGCGGCGGGGTCGTGAATGCGCCAGATACGGTGACCTTCATGATCAGCGACGCCCGCGGTCAGCCGATGCCTGCCGGCACCACGGTCAAAGTCTCGGTGACCAACGGCAAGCTGATCGGGCCGACGAGCTACACACAGCCCTGTACCTCGTACAACGGTGCCTGGAGTTACCCCTTTACCGTGGATAAGGACACCAACACCACAGCGACAGGCCTGATGTTCGTCGAGGTCGAAACTCCGCGCGGGATCGTGACGACGACCAGCATCACCGTCAACGATTGACCAGCCGCTTCCGGGACGGGGCCGGCCGCGAGGCCGGCCCCGTTCGTTTTGCGGGTGGCCGTCGCTGCGAACCACCATCCTGCCGCCGCGCTACAATTCCCCTATGCAGGGCCATGACAGCATCTTCCTCGTCGGTCCGATGGGTGCCGGCAAGTCCGCGGTCGGGCGCAAGCTCGCCGAGGAGCTGCAGATGCAGTTCGTCGACAGCGACGAGGTCATCGAGCAACGCACCGGCGTCGACATCCCGTACATCTTCGAGCGGGAAGGGGAACACGGGTTTCGGGTCCGGGAACGACAGGCGATCGACGAGCTGACGCAACTGCCAGGCACGGTCCTCGCCACCGGTGGCGGTGCGGTGCAGGACCCTGCGAACCGCGGTCACCTCGCCGGTCGCGGCCGGGTCGTATACCTGCACGCCAGCGTCGACCAGCAGCTCAAGCGAACCCGCAGCGGACGCGAGCGGCCGATGCTCCGGGGCGGCGAGCCGCGCGAGATCCTCGAGGCGCTCATGGCGATCCGCGATCCGCAGTACCGGGAGATCGCCGATGTCGTGGTCGAAACCGACGGGCGCCGCGTCACGGCCGTGACGCGCGAGATCCGCCGGCGCCTGGAGGCGCTCGAACGCCCATGATGACGATCACCGTCGACCTCGGCGCGCGCAGTTACCCGATCTACATCGGCAGTGGGCTGCTCGGTCACGCCGGCCTGCTCGACGCGCACCTGCGCGGGCGCGATGCGCTGATCGTCACCAACACGACCGTGGGACCCCTGTACCTCGGCCGCATGCGCGGCATGATCGCGCACGGTCGTGTCTCCACGGTCGAGCTGCCGGACGGGGAAGAGCACAAGACGCTCGCGACCACCGCCGTCATCCTCGACGCGCTGGTCCAGCACCGGCTCGGCCGCGACGGCGTGGTGATCGCGCTCGGCGGCGGCGTCGTCGGCGACATGGCCGGCTTTGCTGCGGCGATCTACCAGCGCGGCATCGATTTCATCCAGGTGCCGACCACGCTGCTGGCCCAGGTCGATTCGGCGGTCGGGGGCAAGACCGGCATCAATCATCCCGGCGGCAAGAACCTCGTCGGCGCCTTTCACCAGCCGCTCTGCGTGTTGAGCGATTCCGAGACGCTGCACACGCTGCCGGACCGTGAGCTGTCGGCCGGTCTGGCGGAGGCGGTCAAGTGCGGCATCATCGCCGATGCGCAGTTCTTCGCCTGGTGCGAGGCGCATGCCGCGGCACTCCTCGCCCGCGACGCCGGTGCACTCAACCACGTCATCCGCCGCGCCTGCGAGGTGAAGGCCGAGGTCGTGGCGGGCGACGAGCGCGAGCATGGCCGGCGCGCCCTGCTCAACCTGGGGCATACGTTCGGCCACGCCATCGAGGTCTGCGCGGGCTACGGCACGCTGCTGCACGGTGAGGCGGTCGGTGCCGGCATGGCCATGGCAGCACGCTTTTCCCAGCGGATCGGCTGGCTGGCGGCAGCGGAAGCCGGGCGTACCGTGGCGCTGCTCGCTGCCCTGCGCCTTCCGGTCAGGCCGCCGCGGGTCGAAGTCGAGCCGTTCCTCGCCGCGATGGCCATCGACAAGAAAGTGCTCGGCGGGCAGCTGCGCCTCGTCCTGCCGCGCACCATAGGCCACGCCGTCGTCACCGCCGAGTTCCCGTTGGCCGACCTGCGCGCTTTCGTCCGCGCCGAACTTGCCGCCTGATCCGGTCGGCGACCGTCCACGCGCTGGCCCCATGGAAACAAGGCGACCGGCTCGGCAACTCCACCCGGCGGCAGCGTGTGAGCTGACCAGTCGCGGCCGGCGCCACCCGGAACCCGCCCACGCCTACCGCAGCGCCTTCCAGCGCGACCGCGACCGGGTGCTGCACTCCAGCGCCTTCCGGCGTCTGGTCTACAAGACCCAGGTCTTCATCAACCACGAGGGCGATCTCTACCGCACGCGCCTCACGCACTCGCTCGAAGTGGCGCAGGTCGCGCGCACCGTCGCTGCCAGCCTCGGAATCGACGAGGTGCTGACCGAGGCCATCTGCCTCGCCCACGACCTCGGCCACACGCCATTCGGCCATGCCGGACAGGACGCACTCGACCATTGCATGAAGCGCTGGGGTGGCTTCGAGCACAACCTGCAGTCGCTGCGTGTGGTGGACGAGCTCGAGGAGCGCTATGCACAGTTTCCCGGGCTCAACCTGACCTACGAGACCCGCGAAGGCATCCTCAAGCACTGCTCGAAACGCCACGCCCGCGGGCTCGGCGACCTCGGCGAGCGGTTCCTGCGGCGGCGCCAGCCCGGGCTCGAGGCGCAACTCGCCAACATTGCCGACGAGATTGCCTGGAGCCATCACGATCTCGACGACGGCCTGCGCGCCGGGCTCATCACGGTGGAAGAACTCGCCGAGGTGCGCCTGTTCCGCGACCACGACCGCCCGGCCCGCGGCGGGCGGGCTCGTCTGAGCAGGCGCGTGCGCATCCACGCCGCCGTGCGAGCCATGCTCGATCATGTGGTCACCGATCTCATCGGGGCCAGCCGGGCGCGCCTTGAACGGTCCAGCCCGGCCTCCATCGAGGCGGTGCGGGCTCAGGCCCGTCCGCTGATCGGGCTCAGCCCGCCGGTTGCCGCGGCCCACCAGCAGCTCAAGGTGTTCCTGCGCCAGCATTTGTACCGTCACGAGCGCGTGCTCGCCCGCAACCGCCGGGCCCAGGCACTGCTGCAGGCCCTGTTCGAGTGCTTCATGAACGACGTGCGCGCGATGCCGCGGGAACACGCCGACCGCGCCCTGGCGTGGGAGCGCGACCAGGGCGAAAACGGTCGCGCCCGCGCCGTCGCCGACTATATCGCCGGGATGACTGATCGCTACGCCGCTGCGGCCTACCGCCGGCTCGTCGACCCGGGTCTCGACTGGTAGAAACCGGTTACAGTAGCGACCCCGGAAAACTGCCCGGGGCGGACCAAGGATGCACGTATGCCCGACCTGAGGACCATCGACTGCCGTGACCGCCTGATCTTCGCCATGGACGTGGCCGATCCAGCCGCTGCACGCGCGCTCGCTGAGCGACTTGGCGACGCCGTTCGCTTCTACAAGCTCGGCCTCGAGATGATGATGTCGGGCGGCTATTTCGAGCTGATCGACTGGATGGTCGCGCGCGACAAGCGGGTGTTCGCCGACCTCAAGTTTTTCGACGTGCCGGCCACCGTCGGCGCTGCCGTGCGCCAGCTCTCGAGCCGTGGTGTGACCTTTGCCACCGTGCATGGCAACCAGGGGATCATGGAGGCTGCCGCCCGGGCCAAGGGTGACGTGAAGATCCTCGCTGTCACGGTCCTCACCAGCCTCGACCGCGGCGATCTCGATGATCTCGGCTTCGCCTGCGAGGTGGAGAAGCTGGTGATCTCCCGCGCGCGCCGCGCCTTCGAGGCCGGCTGCGACGGGGTGGTGGCCTCGGGCCTGGAGTTGCCGGCCATCCGCAAGGCCGTCGATGGCCGCCTGCTGGTGGTGACCCCCGGTATCCGGCCGGTCGACAACCGGCCGGTGGACGACCAGAAGCGCGTGGTCACCGTCGAACAGGCATTCCGCGACGGCGCGGATTATATTGTCGTCGGCCGCCCGATCCGCGATGCTGCCGATCCACGCGCCGCCGCGACAGCGATCCAGTCCACCATCGCCAGCCTGTTCCCGGTGTAGGCACGATTCAGAAGCGCTGTGGGAGCGGCGCTCTCATTGGGGAAGGTCATGGCGATACGTCAGCAACGGATAGACCCAGAGCCGATTACCATCTTTCTGGCAGGGATGGCTGTATATAGCGCAGCAGTAGCGTCCCTAAACTACGCTAAATCGCATCATCGGCCGTTGCCGACGACAACTCGCAGTCGGGTGTTGGCGCACATCAACAAGATTGATAGTTTGGTGTACGAAGTGCGGAATTACCTATCAACAATTCGGCAAATATTCGAAAACTGTGGCCGCTACAAAAAAGCGGCCGTTCGGCTAGGTAATGGCCTGTTCCTGCCATACGACGACTTTAATCTTTACCAGCGCGTATCAGCCAATGTTTTCCGCACACTGGGCAAAGCTCACAGCCTGTGCCTCAAGTTGGAGCACGATGCCGCGCGCCATGACGGGTTAGAGATGCAAGTCCCAACAAACGAGCTCGGTGCCGCTTACGAAATCTTCGAGTCCCTTAGATCTGCGCGCGATCTGACCGTACGTGATGCTTGGGAAGGCCTAGACAAACTAGCCGATCACATTCAAGTCGCGTGCAATCACATTCGGGGTCAGTTGCAATGAGAGCTAACAACTTATATGGACTCCCCCCGCAAGTCGGAAGACTGACCGATAGGTCTGGCGGTTCGGGTATCGCCTGCAGTCGTATATCCGGCATCTCGAGTGCGCTCTCAGTGGCCCGTGC
>CAUJIY010000056.1 GCA_963205295.1 Pseudomonadota bacterium | reverse complement strand
GTGTGGACATCGATGACAACCTTCTCTCGATAGGACCCCGACGCGCAGCGCTTCCATGCTTCACCGGGAGGCGCTGGCTGCAGTGTAGCGTTGAACGGGCCGGCCCGGTTGTGATCGGTGTCCGGGATGCCGAGCTTGCGCCAGCTGTCGTGCCGCGCAGCCGTGCGGGGCGTCGCGGGTTTTAGGTAATTTCCCCAATAGGCCGCCGGCTGCAGGGGCGGGCATGCTCGCTTGCGGAGTGCCATTGCCGGGGAATGTATTGCCCGGTGGTGCTGCACTCGAGATTGCGTCATTGCCCATGGGTAGCCCGTTCACGCCAAGCAATTACACCGTCCTCGTGGTCGACAGCGATCCGCAGATCTGTGCGGACCTGACGGCATTGCTCGAGCGTGTCGGCTATCGCACCCGCACGTACGATTCCGGGGAAGCGCTGCTGCAGTCGCTCAATGCGATCCCGGAGCCGGCCTGCGTGATCGCCGAGGTGGAGCTGCCGGGAATGACGGGACTCGAGCTCGTCTCGCGGCTGCGCCAGAACAACGTTGCGGCGCCGATCATGATCCTCACCCGCCTCGGCGATGTCGCCGTGGCCGTGCGTGCCATGCGTGATCGCGTGGCCGACTACCTCACCAAGCCCTACGTCGACCGCGACCTGGTCATGCGGTTGCAGAACGCGCTGCTGCGTGGAGCGGAGGTACCCGCTCACTGAGCTGGTGCCGCTTGCCGGCGGCGGGCGGTGGCGCTACAAGGCGACATCGGAGCCATCACCGGATGCCGCCCCTGGACCAGATGCACGGCATGCCTGAGCCGCGCTGGGTGAGCGTGTTTCGCGCCGCGACCCGCGCGCCCTGCCAGGAGCAGGCGCTGGTGCTCGGTGCCATGGGCATCGAGCACCTCGTCAGCGAGCAGCCGGACGGTTGCCACCTGCTGGTCGAGGAATCGCTTGCCGCCACGGCAGCCGAGCAGCTGCGCCTGTACCGGCGGGAGAATCCCCGTGAACTGCGCCCGGCCTGGCCGCTCATGCCGCACGCCCGGGGTGCCGCCGGGGCGCTGTTCTACGCCGTGATGATCGCTGTCGCCTTCGTGGTGCAGGCGCACTACCTGTTCGCCATCGACTGGACCGGCACCGGGCAACTCGTCGCCGGTGAGGTGCAGCGTGGCGCGTGGTGGCGCGCGGTCACGGCGCTGACGCTGCACGCCGATGCCGCTCACGTGGTCGGCAACATGCTCTTCGGCGGCTTCTTCGGTTACCTCGCCGGGCAGTACCTCGGTTCGGGCGTCGCCTGGCTCGCGATCATCGTCACCGGCGCGGCCGGCAACGTCCTGAACGCCTTCATCCAGGCACCGGACCACCGCAGCATCGGCGCATCGACTGCGGTGTTCGCGGCACTCGGCGTGGTGGCCGCCTGCGTCTGGGCGGCCACGCGCCGCTACACACTCGCCTGGGCGCGGCGCTGGTCGCCGGTGGTCGGTGCGGTGGCGCTGCTCGCGTACACGGGCACGGGCGATGCGCAGACCGACATCGTCGCGCACCTGACAGGCTTCGTCGCCGGCTGCGGCGGCGGGTTGCTGCTGCAGCGCTGTCCGGCGCTGCTGCGGGCGGGGCTGCGCACGCAGGCTGCAGCCGCGCTGCTCGCCGTCGTGCTGGTCGTCATCGCCTGGTTGCGCGCCATCGCCCTGCTGCCGTGAGCGCACCGGCGGCGGGACGCTCGCTTCGGCCATCCTTGGCCTGCACTCGCTCGTCTCGGGCTGGCGCTACGCATCCTGCTGCGCTGGCCCTCTACGCCCGCCGCCGGTGCGCTCACGGCAGCCCGGTGCGTGCAACGTGATGGCGGGAACTGGCGTGGTCGATGTCAGCGTGAACAGATAGTCGCGGCGCCAGCCACTCCGGCAGCGGTGGGCGGTGCCGGATCAGGCGGCTGCGCCGGGGCTGGCGGCGAGGCTGCCGATGCGGGTGAGTTCCTCGCTGGTCGGTTCCCAGCTCGCGGCAGCGACGTTGGCGTGCACCTGCCCGGGGCTCGTGACGCCGGCGATGACCGAGGCGACGAACGGTTGTGCGGCGAGCCAGCCGATGGCGAGGTCGAGGAGACTGTGGCCGAGGTCGTCGGCACAGGCCTGCAGGTGCCCCATCGCGGCCCAGCGCTCCGGCGTGGCGAAGGTACCGCCGCCGCCCCACCGGGCGAAGCGCGTGTCGGGTGGTGGCGGCTCACCGGCGCGGTACTTGCCGGTGAGCAGCCCGCTCTCGAGCGGGAAGTACGGCAGGATGCCGACCTGCTGGCCCTGGGCGATCGGCACGAGGTCGTGCTCGATGTCGCGGTGGAGCAGGCTATAGCGGTTCTGCGCGCTGACGAAGCCGCGTGCGCCGAGGCTGCGTGCGGCGATGGCCGCCCCGCGCAGCTGTGCACTGCTGTAGTTCGAGCAGCCAACGTGGCGCACCTTGCCCTGCGTGACCAGGTCCTCGAGCGCGCGCAGGGTCTCCTCGAGCGGTGTATCGGCATCGGGGAAGTGGTGCTGGTAGAGGTCGATGTAGTCGGTGCCGAGGCGCCCGAGGCTCGCATCCACGGCCTGGCGGATATAGGCAGCCGTGCCGCCGCCCGCCACAGCGCCGCCGCGACCGCCGGTTTTCGCGCCGAACTTGGTGGCGAGGATGACTTCGGCGCGGCGGGGGCCGAGCGCCTGGCCGAGCAGTGTCTCGGCCTGTCCCTTCGGGCCACCGTAGATGTCGGCGACGTCGAAGAAGTTGATGCCGGCGTCGAGCGCGGCGTCGACGACGGCGCGCGTGGCGCCGGCGTCGCACACCGCGCCGAAGTTCATGCAGCCGATGCCGACTGCGGATACCTTCAGGCCCGAGTGCCCCAGCGGCTTCATGTGCATCGGCGCTCCTCCGCTTCAGCGGCCGGCAGCCAGTGCCCGTGCTACCAGAAGTGGGTCCAGCGCGACTGCTCCTGGAAGATGCGGAAGGCGTCGCGCTTGTCCTTCGGCAGGTACTTCAGGTACTGGCTGTGGTCGTAGCGTTCACGGTACTGCTCGAGCACCGGGCGGTACAGCTGCATGTGCAGGTCCGGGATGCGGTGGCGGGCACGGAATTCCGCGATCGGGATGCGCGCCAGGCGCTTCGTCTCGAAGGCGCCGGCTTTCGCCAGTTCCACGCCGCGCGGCCCGTAGATCGCCGAACGGCCCGGGCCGCCGAAGGCCTCGTCCTCGAAGAAGCCGGCGGTGCGTCCGTGGGTGCTGACCGAGTTGTTCGCGATGAGCGTGTACACGCTGTTGTGGTACGAGGTCAGCCGCATATCCTCACCCTCGAAACCGCCGGTGGCGACACGGCAGACGAGTTCCGCGCCCTTCAGGGCGAAGCAGCGGAACAGCTCCGGCTCGAACTGCACCGCCGACATGGCAATGTTGCCGATGTCGGTGCGTTCAACCGGGATGACCGCATCGAGCCCGTACATCTCGACGAAACGGTCGTAGACGTCGTAGATCACCGAGGTGTACTGCTCGGAGCCCGGGAACATGCCGCGCACGTTGCGCTGCTTCCAGTGCTTCACCACGCTGCCGTCCGGCCGGACCATGACCATCAGGTGCAGGATGTGACCCGGCCAGTCGCGCTCGTCGCGCGCGTACGTGCCGAAGATGATGTAACAGTTGTACTGGCGCGCTTTCTTCGCCACTTCCTCGACTTCCGGCCCGGGCACCTCGAGGGCGAGCCGGTAGTGCTGCTCGCGCGTCCACTCGGCGAAGCCGGTGAGCGGGAATTCGTGGAACAGCAGCAGGTCGCTCCTGCCGCCGTAGCCCTGGGCGATGTCGATGCACTCGAGGAAGTAGTCGAGGTTGCGGCGGATGTCGGGCGCGGGGTTGGCGCCGTTCACGCCGTGCACCCGCGTTTGCACGACGGCGGCGGTGATGGCGTCCTGGCGCAGCTTCGCGACGGGGTAAGTGCCGTCGGCGCGCACCATCGGCTCTGTGGCGGTCGTCATTCTCGGTATTCTCCGGGCAACGGGTTGTGACATTATCATAACGGTGGGGATTCACGGCCCGGTGCGGTCGATCGCCGCTGCCGTCGCAGCCAGTTGCCAGGACCAGCCATCGATGTGGTACTTCACGCGCTACCAGTGGACAGTCCTGTTCGCCGCCTGGCTCGGCTGGGGCTTCGACGTCTTCGACGGCCTGCTCTTCAACTATGTGGCGCCGAACTGCGTGCCGACGCTGCTTGGCCTGCCGCTCGGTTCACCCGCGGCGAAGCAGGCGACGCTGTACTGGACGGGCCTGCTGACCTCGGTGCTGCTGCTCGGCTGGGCGGCCGGTGGCGTGCTGTTCGGCCTGGTCTGCGACCGCATCGGCCGCACCCGCACGCTGCTCATCACCATGCTGCTCTACGCGGTTGGCACCGCGGCCTGCGCGTTCGCACCGAACATCTGGTGGCTGCTGTGCTTCCGCGTGGTCGCCTCGCTCGGCATCGGCGGGGAGTGGGCTGCCGGAGCGGCGATGGTGGCCGAGACGATGCCCGAGGAAAAACGCGTCGAGGCCGGTGCGCTGCTCTACACGGCCGCGCCGATGGGCCTGTTCCTCGCCACCTTCGTCAACCTGCAGGTGGCGGGCCGCTGGTTCGCCGACGATCCGGAGACGTCCTGGCGCTACGTGTTCCTGTTCGGCCTGCTGCCGGCGGCAGCGGCTTTCATCGTGCGGCTGTTCGTGAAGGAGCCGGAGCGCTGGCGCAGCCTCGGTGAGCACAGCGACGTGCGCCTGCGGGAACTGTTCACGCCGGCGGTGCGCTCCTGCACGATCTCCGGTTTCCTCATGGCGGTGATTGCCCTGCTCACCTGGTGGAGCTGCAATGCCTTCATCCCCGTGGTGTCCGGCGGGCTGGCGCGCGCTGCGGCCGAGGCCGAAGGACTCGGCGCGAGCGCCACGCTGGCCCTGGTGGAACAGTGGAAGACGCTGGCGACGAGCTGGTTCAACCTCGGCGGGCTGATCGGCACGCTGCTGACGATCCCGGCGGCCAAGCTCCTCGGCCGGCGCGCCATGTTCGCCATCTACTGGGTCGCCTCGGCGGCGGCGATCTTCGCGACCTTCGGGCTGGACCTTGCGCCCCAGACGCGCCTGTACCTGTATTTCGGCATCGGCCTGACGGTCTTCGGCGTGTTCGGCAGCTTCACCTATTACCTGCCGGAACTGTTCCCGACACGGTTGCGCGGCACTGGGGCCGGCTTCTGCTACAACATCGGCCGCGTGGTCGCCGCGACCGGTCCGTTCCTGGTGGGCGCCATCGCTGCGCGTGGCACGAGTGCGGCGGTCGACGTGCTGTTCTACGTCGGCTTCATCCCGCTGGTCGGCCTGTTGTTCATGCCCTGGGTCATCGAGACCCGCGGCCGTGCGCTGGCCTGAGGAGTTTCGCCATGGCAGCACGCATCGACCAGGATCAGCAAGCCCCACAGCCGCTCGCCAGCGGTGCGCAATACATCGAGTCGTTGCGCGGGCGGGGCCTGCGGGTGTTCCTGTCCGGTGAACTGGTCGCGGAGCCGGTCGATCACCCGATCATCCGTCCGTCGATCAACGCCGTGGCCGAGACCTACGACCTGGCGCTGCGCAACCCGGAGCTGGCGACCGCCGTGTCGCCGCTGACCGGGGAGCGCGTCAATCGCTTCCTGCACGTGGCCGGCTCGCCTGCCGACCTGGTGATGCAGAACAAGCTGCAGCGGCGCCTCGGCCAGCTCACCGGCACCTGCTTCCAGCGCTGCGTCGGCATGGATGCCTTCAATGCGCTGCACTCGGTGACCTGGGAGATCGATGCGCGCCACGGCACGGTGTACCACCCGCGCCTGCTGCGCTTTCTCACCGACATGCAGCGGCGCAACCTCGTCGTGGGCGGCGCCATGACGGACGCGAAGGGCGACCGCGGCAAGGCGCCCCACGAGCAGGCCGACCCGGACCTGTTCCTGCACGTCACGCGCCGCACGGACGCTGGCGTGTACGTCTCCGGCGCCAAGGCGCACCAGACCGGCTGCATCAACTCGCACTGGCTGATCGTGATGCCGACGCAGCGGCTCGCGGCTGCCGATCGCGACTACGCCATCGTCGGTGCAATCCCGGTCGATGCCCCGGGGATCACCTACGTCTACGGCCGCCAGAGCTGCGACACGCGTGCGCTCGAGGCGGGCATCGATGCCGGCAACCAGCGCTTCGCCGGTCAGGAAGCGCTGATCATCTTCGAGGACGTGTTCATCCCCACCGAGCGGATCTTCATGGACGGCGAATACGACTTCGCCGCCATGCTCGTCGACCGCTTCACCTGCTACCACCGGCGCAGCTACGTGTGCAAGACCGGCGTCGGCGACGTGCTGATCGGTGCAGCGGCCACGGTGGCCGACTACAACGGCGTGGCGCAGGCGGGCCACGTGCGCGACAAGCTGGTCGAGATGACGCACCTCAACGAGACCATCTACGGTACCGGCATCGCCGCGAGCCACCAGGCCTCGCGACAGCAGTCCGGCGCCTGGCTCGCCGACGACATGCTCGCCAACGTCTGCAAGCACCACGTGACGAAGCTGCCCTACGAGATCGGGCGCCTCGCGCAGGATCTCGCCGGCGGGCTGGTGGTGACCATGCCGGCGCACGCCGACGTGCACAGCCCGGAGATCGGCGCACTGGTGCGCAAGTACCTGCAGGGGCGGGCGGAAGTTGCCGTCGAGGACCGGCTGCGCATCCTGCGGCTGATCGAGAACATGACCATGGGCCGCAACGCCGTCGGCTATCTCACCGAATCGATGCACGGCGCCGGGTCGCCACAGGCGCAGCGCATCCAGATCGCACGCGCCATGCAGCTTGGGTTCCGCAAGAGCCTGGCGCAGCTTCTCGCCGGCATCGTGCCCGAGTCGGGCACCGATCCCGGCAGCGACGAGCGCGACTACCTCGCCCGCGTCTTCCGCCCCGAAGGGGACGCGTAGCAGCGGCCTGCGGCTGCTGTGGGAGGGGCACAAGCCCCGACCGGCCGGCATGGTTTCCCCGCGCAGGATTGCCATCTGCGCACTGCCGCACAGTCCACCGCCGCAGCCGGCCGGTATAGTCGCGCCCCGGGTGTGGCGGTCGTCCGGCGGGACGGGGACAGGGACGTGGCGATGCTGGACGATCTGCAGGTCGCAGGTGAACTGCTGCGCCGCGAGGAGCGGCTCACGGTTCCGCACGTCGACCCGAGCATCCAGGTTGGCAGCGGCCGCGAGGTCAACGCGGCGCAGATCGTCATGGGCCTGGCGCGCGAGCTGAACACCGACCGCCTCGAGCTGCCAGGTTTCCCGGACATCGTGGCGCGCATCCAGCGGGTGCTGGCCGACGAGGCCACCTCGGCTAAGGACGTCGTCAAGCTGGTGGCGAGCGAGCCGGTGCTGGCCGCGCGCCTGCTGCAGCTCGCGAACTCCGCAGCCTTCAACAAGTCGGGCCGCGAGGTGAGCGACCTCAAGGCGGCGATCAGCAACCTCGGCTTCAACGTGGTGCGCAGCCAGGCGACGGCGTTCGCCATGCGCCAGATGGAGCAGCAGGAGTGGCTGCGGCCGATCCGGCCCGTGCTGGCCGAGATCTGGAAGACCAGCAACGGTGTCGCTGCGCTGTGCTTCGCCATCGGCCGGCGCGTGTCCGGCGTGGCTGCCGATGAGGCGATGTCGGCCGGCCTGTTTCACCTGATCGGCAAGCTGTACCTGTTCGCCCGCGCCCGCCAGGAGAGCATCGACCCGGCCGCCATCGCCGACTGGGAGCAGGCGCTCAACGAGTGGCATTGCACCATCGCCCGCACCATCATGGATCACTGGAAGATCCCGGCGCGTGTGGCCGAGGCGGTCGAGAACCAGAACGCGATCTTCGACGTCGACAACAAGGATCTGACGCCGCTGACGCGCGTGCTCTGTGGCGCCAAGCTGCACCTGCGCCTGCGCCGGCCCCAGGCGGCGGCCGAGCCGGCGGCCGAAGAGGCGCTGGCGCGGCTGCGTCTCGACGGCAAGCCGTTCGAGGAGTTGTATCGCGAGGCCCGGGCCGACGCGGAGGCGGCGCGAAGCGCGCTGGGGTAGGGGCAGGTTGTCCGGGTCGCGACTTGCGTCGCTCCCACAGGGTGCCTCACCCGTCTGCTGTGGGAGGGGCGCAAGCCCCGACCGGCCGGAGGTCGCGACTCGCGTCGCTCCCACAGCGTGCCTCACCCGTCTGCTGTAGGAGGGGCGCAAGCCCCGACCGGCCGGAAGTCGCGCCTCGCGTCGCTCCTACAGCGCACCTCACCCGTCTGCTGTGGGAGGGGCGCAAGCCCCGACCGGCTGGAAGTCGCGACTCGCGTCGCTCCTACAGGCCCCGGCATTGGACGGCGCTTCCCGAACCCTGTACAGTGCGTTCCGCCGTTCGGGCACGTGCGCGGTCAGCGCCGCCCAGGCACGCGGTTCGTCTCGATACTCCTGACGCGCTTCGGAACTTTCAGATTCCCGCCCGTGACCGCACCGGAGCCTGCTCCGGCCCGGACGGGATTTGCCAGGAACAATTTGCAAATGTCATTCGCCGATCTCGGGCTCCTGCCCGAATTGCTGCGTGCCGTGGCCGACAAGGGCTACGATGCGCCGACCCCCATCCAGCAACAGGCCATTCCGGCCATCCTCGCCGGCCGCGACGTGCTGGCAGGAGCCCAGACGGGCACCGGCAAGACCGCCGGTTTCGTGCTGCCGATCCTGCAGCGACTGCACCGCAGCGCCAGCAGCCGCACGCCACGCGCTCTCGTGCTGACGCCGACGCGTGAACTCGCGGCTCAGGTTGCCGACAGCGCCCGCGACTATGGCCGCCACCTGGCGCTGCGCACGCAGGTCGTGTTCGGCGGCGTCGGCATCAATCCGCAGATCGACGGCCTGCGCCGCGGCTGCGACATCCTCGTGGCCACGCCGGGGCGCCTGCTCGACCTCGCCGGGCAGCGCGCGGTCGACCTGCGCGCGGTCGAGGTGCTGGTGCTCGACGAGGCCGACCGCATGCTCGACATGGGCTTCATCCACGACATCCGCCGCGTGCTGAAGCTGCTGCCCGAGGTGCGCCAGAACCTGATGTTCTCGGCGACCTACAGCGACGACATCCGTGCGCTTGCAGCCCGCCTGCTGCGCGAACCGCTCGCGATCGAGGTGGCACCGCGCAACGCCACCGCGGACCGCGTCGAGCAATGCGCCTACCGCGTGCCGAAGGACCACAAGCGCCACCTGCTCGCGCACCTCGTCAGGTCACAGGGCTGGACCCAGGCGCTGGTGTTCACCCGCACCAAGCACGGCGCCAACCGCCTTGCCCAGCAGCTCGAGCGTGCGGGTATCGCCACTGCCGCTATCCACGGCAACAAGAGCCAGGCGGCGCGTACCCGCGCTCTCGCCGATTTCAAGCAGGGACGCATCACCGCGCTCGTGGCCACCGAAGTCGCAGCGCGCGGGCTCGACATCAAGGAGCTGCCGGTGGTGGTCAACTTCGAGTTGCCGAACGTCCCCGAGGACTACGTGCACCGCATCGGGCGCACCGCGCGCGCCGGCATGGACGGGCGCGCGGTCTCGCTGGTGGCGCCCGACGAGGCGCCGCTCCTGCGTGACATCGAGCGGCTGTTGCGCCGGGCGATTCCGGTGGCGGCGCTGCCGCAGTTCGAAATCCCGGTGGAACCCGAGCGCACCGCGGTCGCTTCGCGTCACGACGGCGCCCGCACCCCGCCTGGCGGGCATCCGCAGGGGCGCCACCCGGGTGCCCAGCAGCGGCGCGGCGGAGGCCGGCATCGCGACGGCCGGTCCGGCCAGCGCGCTCGCAGCCGGTGAGCGCGCTGCACTTTCCGTTCGGCGAGCGCCTGCCGGAGACGGGCACGGTGCTGGAGGTCGCGCCCGGCGTGCGCTGGGTGCGCATGCCGCTGCCGTTCGCGCTCGACCACATCAATCTCTGGTTGCTGCGCGACCGTCTCGACGGACGCGAGGGCTGGGCGATCGTCGACTGCGGCGTGGCCACCGATGCGACGCGTGCTGCCTGGGAAGCGATTTTCGCGAGCGCTCTCGACGGCCTGCCGGTGCTGCGCGTGATCGTCACGCACCTGCACCCGGACCACGTCGGCCTGGCCGACTGGCTGACCCGGCGCTGGAGCGAGGACGGCCGGGAGTGCGAGCTGTGGATGAGTGCCACCGACTGGTTCGGGGCACGCCTGTATTCGGCGGCTGGTTCCGGCATCGATTCCGGCGCCGCCGTACGCCTGTTCGCGCGCCACGGCCGCACCGAGCCGGCGCTCGCCCCCGACGCGCGTGGTCGCGGCCGCTATTACCCGACCCTGGTGCCGGCCGTGCCGACCAGCGTGCGCCGGCTGATGGACGGCCAGGAGCTCGATATCGGTGGCGTCACCTGGCGTTGCATCGTCGGCTACGGGCATGCACCCGAGCACATCTCGCTCCACGCCGAGGCCAGCGGCGTGATGATCTCCGGCGACATGGTGCTGCCGCGGATCAGCACCAACGTCAGCGTGACCTCGAGCGAGCCGCTCGCCAATCCCCTGCGGCTGTACCTTGAGTCGATCGCACGCCTGCGGGTGCTGCCGCCGCAGACCCTGGTGCTGCCGTCGCACGGCCGGCCGTTCGTCGGGCTGCAGCAGCGCATCGGCGAACTCGAGGCGCACCACGCGGCGCGCCTCGCCGAGGTCCTCGCGGCCTGTGCCGACGCACCGCACACCGCGGCGGATCTGCTGCCGGTGCTGTTCCGGCGCCAGCTCGACGCCCAGCAGGTGAACTTTGCGATGGGTGAGGCGATTGCGCACCTGAACTACCTCGTCGCCCGCGGCGACCTGTGCGCCAGCACCGACGGCGACGGGGTGATCCGCTTCCGCCTGGCCCGCTGACGCAGCACCGGGGCGGCACCGTGGCGCAAGGCGGGCGCGTGTAGCACACTGGCCGGGTGCGACCGAGGAGCAGCACCCGATGAAGACCCGCGCAGCGATTGCCTGGAGTGCCGGCGCGCCGCTCGAACTCGACACCGTCGACCTCGAGGGACCACGCGCCGGCGAGGTGCTGGTGGAGATCCGTGCCACCGGCGTGTGCCACACCGATGAATTCACCCGCTCGGGTGCCGACCCCGAGGGCTTGTTCCCGGCGATCTTCGGCCACGAGGGCGCCGGGGTGGTCGTCGAGGCCGGCGCCGGGGTGAAGTCGGTGCGCCCGGGCGACCACGTCATCCCGCTCTACACGCCGGAGTGCCGCGAGTGCAAGTCCTGCACCTCGCGCAAGACCAATCTCTGCACGGCGATCCGCGCCACGCAGGGCCGCGGCGTCATGCCCGACGGCACCAGCCGCTTCGCGCGCGGTGGCACGATGCTGCACCACTACATGGGCTGCTCGACCTTCGCCAACCACACCGTCCTGCCAGAGATCGCGGTAGCGAAGATCCGTGAGGATGCGCCGTTCGACAAGGTCTGCTACATCGGCTGCGGCGTCACCACGGGGATCGGCGCCGTGATTAACACGGCGCAGGTGGAGCCCGGCGCCCGGGTGGTGGTGTTCGGGCTCGGCGGCATCGGTCTCAACGTGGTGCAGGGCGCACGTCTGGCGGGCGCGGCGCAGATCGTCGGCGTCGACCGCCATCCGGCACGCCGCGCGCTCGCCGAGCAGTTCGGCATGACGCACTTCGTCGATGCGACCGAGGCCGGCAGTGAACTCGTGCCGCACCTGGTGTCGCTGACCGATGGCGGCGCCGACTACAGCTTCGAGTGCGTCGGCAACGTCGACCTCATGCGCCAGGCACTCGAGTGCTGCCACCGCGGCTGGGGCGTGTCGGTGATCATCGGTGTTGCCGGTGCCGGCCAGGAGATCCGCACCCGGCCATTCCAGCTGGTCACGGGCCGCGTGTGGAAGGGCAGTGCCTTCGGTGGCGCACGCGGCCGCACCGACGTGCCGAAGATCGTCGACTGGTACATGGACGGCAGGATCCGCATCGACGAACTGATCACGCACACGCTGCCGCACCGCGAGGTCAATCGGGCGTTCGAGCTGATGCACCGGGGCGAGTCGATCCGCACGGTGCTCACCTACTGACGACACCTGGCGTCGCAGCGGAGGGTCGGGCCATGAGACGAAACGCAACAGGCACGCGGACGGGTTGCTCCCTGCTCGCCGGCTGGCTGGCACTGGCTGGCACCGCGGCACTCGCCGCGGCACCCGGTGCGCCGGCGGGCGACAGCGGCACTGATCGCTTCCTCGCCGGTGCGCAGGTCGAGCTCGACGAGCCGGTGACCGGCGATGCGCTCCTCGCCGGCGGCCGTGTCGACAGCGATGCCTCGATCGGTGGCGATGCGACCGTGGCTGGCGGGCAGGTCGCGATCCGGGCCACCGTCGGCGAGGACTTGTATGCGGCTGGCGGCAGCGTCGAGGTCGACGCGCTGGTCGGCGGTGCCACCCGGCTCGCCGGCGGCAGCGTCACGATCGCACCCGAGTCGCGGCTCGAGGGTGGTGTCGCCATCGCGGGTGGTACGGTGGCGGCGCACGGGCACTACGGCGGGTATCTCACCATCGCCGGCGGCGAAGTGACGCTCGGCGGTGACGTGGCCGGCGACGTGCGCGTCTATGCGCGCCGTCTGGTCGTCGTGCCGGGGACGCACATCGGCGGCGCGCTCGTCTACCGCACGGCCGAGCCCGTGACCCTGCCGCCGGACGTTACCGTCGGCGGCGGAGTGGTGCGCGAGGAAGCGCCGGCCGACAGTGCAGCGCCGGCCTGGAGCGGGGCGGACGCGGCCGAAGGCATCGGCTGGATCGGCTTGCTCGGCCTCGTCGTCGTCGGGGCGCTGCTCGCGTTCGCGCTCCCGGACCTCTCGCGGCGGGCGACGGCTGCACTCGGTACGCGACCGTGGCGCGGTCTCGCCATCGGCTTCGTGGCGCTGGTGTGCATCCCGGCGCTGGCGGTGGTGCTGTTCGTGTCGCTGGTCGGCATCCCGCTCGCGCTGATCGTGCTGCTGCTCTATGCCGCGATGCTGATCGTCGCCTACGTGGTGGGCGCGCTGTATCTCGGCGATCGCGCCCTGGTCGCCGCCCGATCCGGACGCGCGCCGACAGCGGTGCAGCGCCTTTTTGCGCTGTTCCTCGTGCTATTGGTCCTGGCGTTCGCCGGCGACGTGCCTGTTTTCGGTGGACTCGCCCGCTTCGCGGTGCTGCTGCTGGGGCTCGGCGGGATCGTGCTGGCGCGACGGGTGCCGGGGCCGGTGGTGGGCAGCGCGGGGTAAGGTGTCGGGGCAGGGGGCGCGCCCCCCCCGGGCCGCGGGGGGGGGGGGGGGGGGGGGGGCGCGGGCCCGGACCCGGCGCGCGGC
>CAUJIY010000055.1 GCA_963205295.1 Pseudomonadota bacterium | reverse complement strand
AAGACGCTCGGCGACGGCCTGCCGATCCTGACGGGCACGAACGGCACGTATCTGTATCAGTGCGCGCGCGAGACCGACGCAGGCCCCGACGACGTGCGTGGCGACGCCTTCGGGCACTTCATCGTGTTGTGCGGCTATCGCGCCGGCGATCAGACCGTAGCGATCGCCGATCCACTGCTCGACAACCCGGCGCACGGCACGAAGTATTACCGTGCGAGCGTTTTCCGGCTGCTCGGCGCCATCTTCCTCGGCGTCGGCACGGACGACGGCAACCTGCTCGTGATCAGACCGAAAGGCTGGAAAAAGCCGGGCGTGGGCGCATGACCGGCGCACGCGCAGCCGGCGATGTGCTGGTCCTGACCTGCGAGCATGGCGGCAACCGGATTCCTTCCCGGTACGCGCACCTGTTTCGCGGCGCGGCCAGCGTCCTGGCGAGCCACCGCGGCTGGGATCCCGGGGCGCTGGTGCTCGCACGGCGGCTCGCGCACGAACTCGACCGGCCGCTGCACGCGGTCACGTGGAGCCGCTTGTTCGTCGAGGCGAATCGCACACCGACGAACCGGCGGATCTGGTCGAGTTACACGCAGGACCTGCCGCAGCCGGAACGCGACCGGATTCTCGCGCGCTGGTGGCAGCCGCACCGCGAGGCCGTCGAGCAGACCGTCGCAGCGGAGATCGCGCGCGGCCGGCGCGTCGTGCACGTGGCCGTGCACAGCTTCACGCCCGAGCTCGATGGCGAGGTCCGCAACGCCGACGCCGGCTTCCTGTACGACAGCGCGCGCCGGCGCGAAGCGCAGTTCTGCCGCCGCTGGGCCGCAGCGCTCGGCGAGCTCGATCCCGACCTGCGGCTCAGGTTCAATTGCCCGTACCGCGGCGCCGCCGACGGGCTGACGACATGGTTGCGCAAGCGCCATCCCCGGAGCCGTTACCTCGGCGTCGAGTTCGAGCTCAACCAGGCGCTGCTCGGCACGAAGGACTGGCGCCGCTTCCAGGACCACGTGGTGGCGAGCCTGCGCGCCGCATTGCCTGCTAGCGACCGGACAACAGCCTCGAGTAGGCGAGCTCGAAACGCAGGGCTACCACCACCGCGTCGTCGAGCGTCGGGTCCGTCCCCGGATTGATCACGTACTGGAGGTCCGGCTGCAGCGTCAGCCAGTCGGTGATGGGCGCCCGGTAGGTGAGTTCCAGTGTGGTCTCGTGGCTGTCGGTCGACAGAGCCTCGAGCGCTCGGCTGGCCTGGAAGTCGTCGCCCGCCAGGCCAATGGCCACCGCCAGGCCGAGTTGATCGTACGGCCGCGCGTGAACGAAACCGGTGAGGCTGGCGCCGAAACCGATGTAGCCGGAGATGGGGTTGTAGCGTTCCTCGGCTTCGCCGAGCCGCAGGAAGGCACCGAGCTCGGCGTTCTCTCCGCGCCAGACGGTCCGGTCGGCAATGGCGTACCAGCCCTCGTTGCCATCGTCCTGCGGACCGCCGGGTGCGGTGAGCGGCTCGAAGTCCGCCGTGTAGGTCCAGGCGCCGACCGCCAGTTTCCGCCAGTCGTTGTCCGACCAGCCCACCTCGGCGATGACCAGCGCGCCGTCCTCGTCAGACAGGTCGATCGCCGTGCTGCCCGGGTCGTCGAGGTCGCCAGGTACGCCATCGAGGACCGCGAACTGCGCGTAGCCTCCCGTACCCCAGGCCGAGCGCAGGCGCACAGCGAGGGAGGTCACCGGAAAGATGGAAGGGCCGTTCAGGCCCGTCTGGCCGAGATTCGTGCCGACGCCATGGGCCGAGTTCAGGAAGAGGCCGCCGGTTTCGATGGCATCGAATTCGGAGTTGAGGTCGTAGAGCCCCAGGCGGGCGGAGAAGGTGTCGTCCTGCCGGGCCCAGTCGAGCCAGGCCTCGTAGATCAGTGCGGAACGGGGAGCGTCGATGTTGCTGATGATGTGGCTGTCGCCCACGTACTCGCTGCTGAACTCATTGGCATTGTTGTACAGGCCGTAGAGCAGGCCCGAGAGGCCAGCGATGCCGAAAATGCTGCCGCGATCGGCCGTGATGATCAGGTCCAGGTTGTCGAGGTAGGTGCCGCCGGTCTGCACGCCCCCTGACAGGTTGCTGATGGGTTCGCCCGTGTAGATGCCGTAGAAGGTGATGGCAGGCGTGGCCGTCTGGGCCAGCAGCGCGGGCGAATGCGCAAGGAATACAAGGCAGGCGAGCTGCACGGCGCGGGCAGAAAAGGAACGGAACAAGCGCCGGCTCCTCGAAAAGAGCGTGGCAATCTACCAGTCCCCGGCGCAGCAATTCAACAGTTGACCATCGTTCGGACCGCGCAGCGCTCCACGATGCGGCAATTCACCACAGCCGACTCTGCCGGTCCCGACGTGACCTGCAGTGATCGCCGCCCACAACCCGGCCGGCATTGTAAGGGCCGCAACGCATGCAGTAGCATGCTGGCCGTGAAACGCCTCGTCGCCATATGCCTCGTCGTCACGCTGCTGAGTACTGGCCTGGAGTTCGCCAGCGACTACAGCGATGTGTTCGAGGGCACCGACCTGGCGGCCATGCCCAGCGGACACGACTCGAATGACGGTCATGACCCCGCGGAGCATCAGATCGGCTGCGACATCTGTCATTTCGGCGGCGTGCACCTGATTGGTGTCGCCATGGCCTCTCCGGCCGACGTTCGCATGCCACCCGCGGCCGACAGCCCGTGGCAGATGCCGCCTCCGGGTGCCTGGATACCGCACCCGCCGACGCAACCTCCCATCGCCTAGTTCCGGCCGCCCAGCTGCGGCGCTGATCCGAGCTCCGGGCGCTCGCTGGTGACAGCGCGTGCTCCGGGGGGCTTCATTGGCCATTTCCTGCCGGAACCTGCAACCATGCACGAATCGTTGCGTCGACGATTGGACGCAGCCGCTACCACCACGCCGCGGCACCCGCTGAAACAGGCCGCGACGACCCTGTGCCTGTTGCTGGCGACATTTCCGGCAGCTGCGCGTGGTGATGACGGCCAGTCCCTGACGCTGCGCGAGGCGCTGGATCGCTCGCTGTCCGCCCACCCCGGTCTGGCGGTCGCCCGTGCCGGCGTCGAAGTTGCGGCCGCGCAGGTGCGCGAGGCGCAGTTGGGCCCGGCGTTCGAAGCCGGCCTGGAACTGGAAAACTTCGCCGGTTCCGGTGAGACCAGCGGTACCGATGCGCTGGAGACCACGCTGCAACTCAGTCGCGCGCTGGAACCCGGTGGCAAGCGCGCTGCCGCTGTCGCTGCCGCCCGCGCCGGGGAAGCATCGGCACTCGCATCGCTGGAAGTAAGCGCCGTGGAACTCGCGGGCGATACGGCGCGCCGGTTCGTCACGGTTCTCGGCGCCCAGGAGCAGTTGCAGGCCGCCAGCCGGTTTCTCGAACTCGCCAGGGCAATCCAGGTCCAGGCCGAGCGTCGTGTCGACGCCGGCCTGGGCCTGAGTGCCGAACTCCATCGTGCCCGCGCCGAGGTGGGCCGGCAGCAGTTGTTCGTGGCGCGGTCCCAGGCCGAGCTCGACCTCGCGCGCCGGGCGCTCGCGGCGTCCTGGGGCGAGCCGGGCAGCCCGGTTCCCGCGGCTGCCGGCGATCTGTTCGGGATCCCGCCGCTCGAGCCGATCGACGAGTTCCTCCGGCGCGTGGAGCAATCGCCTCGACTCGCCAGTCTCGCCACCGTCGAGCGGTTGCGCATCGCCGAACTGCGGCTGGCCGAGACGGAATCGAAACCCGATCTGACGTTTTCGTTCGGCGTGCGCCACCTGGCCGAGCCGGGCGATACGGCCCTGGTGGCTGGTGTCGCCGTGCCACTCGGCACCCGTGCGCGCGGCCGGGCACGGGCGCAGGCCGCCGAGGCGGCCCTGCAGTTGTCACAACATCAGACAGCGGCGGACCGCCTGGCCATCACCAGCATGGTGATGAGCCTGCACCGGCAGATCGAGTTGCGACGCGAGGCGTTGCAGGTGCTGGAAACGCAGATCCTGCCGGCGACCGCCGCGGCACTCGAGCAGATCGACCGCGGCTATCGGCTGGGTCGACTCGGGTACAGCGAGTACGCCCAGGCGGCACGGGAGTCACTCGACGCCCAGCTCGAGCGACTCGAACTCGCCGCCGAGTTCCACCAACTGCTGACCGAGCTGGAAGCCCTGACCGGCACCGGGGTCTTCGGCCCCGGCCGCTCCTGACGCACCCCACCCGGACACGACGGGAATCGACATGACCAGGAAAATACCGATCATCGCTGGCATCGTCCTGCTCGGAGTGGCAGGCATGTTCGGCATCATGCGCACCGAGCCGCCGGCTGCCGCCGGGAGCGGGCACGAAAACGAGGAAGATCACGCGGACGAGCACGATGAGGAGCGCGGGTCACGCATCGAAATCGCACCGCGCATCGCCCGTGACGCGGGCCTCGTCACGGCCCAGGCGGGGCCGGCCCGGATCCGCGAAATGTTGCCACTGTATGGAGCGATCATCACCGACGAGCGGCGCATCCGCGCCGTGGGCGCACGCTTCCCGGGCATTGCCCGCGCAGTTCACCGCAACCTGGGCGACCGGGTCGTCGCGAACGAGACGCTGGCGCTGGTGGAAAGCAACGAGAGCCTGCAGAACTACCCGGTGCGTTCGCCGATCGGCGGCGTGGTCATCAGCCGCAACGTCAACCCGGGCGAGAACGTGGCCGGCGAGACCATTTTCACAATTGCGGATCTCTCCACCGTCGTCGCCGAACTGGCGGTGTTCCGTCGCGACCTGGCGAGGCTGCGGGTCGGCCAGGCGGTCGACGTGCGCTCGGATGACGGCGATGTCGGCGGCAGCGGCCCGGTCAACTTCATTTCACCGATCGGGTCGGGCGAGAGCCAGAGCGTCAAGCTGCGGGTGATGCTCGACAATCGCGACGGCCGCTGGCAACCCGGCATGTTCGTGACGGCCGAGGTCGAGGTCGCTGCGACCGAGGTGGCGGTGGCGGTCGCGCGCTCGGCCCTGCAGCGACTGGGCGACTCCGACGTGGTTTTCATCAACGAGGGCGATCACTACGAACCGCGCCAGCTGCAGCTCGGCCGCACCGATCGCGACCACGCCGAGGTGAAGGCGGGACTCGCTGCCGGCGAGCGGTACGTAAAGGACAACAGCTTCCTGATCAAGGCCGAGATCGGCAAGTCCGCCGCCGGCCACGAACACTGAGCGGGTGCCCGGTCCATGATCGACTACATCATCAGATTCTCGATCGAGCATCGCTGGTCGATCATGGCCATCGTGGCCGGTCTCGTCGCGATCGGCCTGTACAACTTCCAGCGCCTGCCCATCGACGCGGTACCGGACATCACCAACGTCCAGGTGCAGGTCAACGCGGAGGCCCCCGGCTTCTCGCCGGTGGAAGCCGAACAGCGCATCACGCTGCCTATTGAGACCGCCATGGCGGGTCTGCCGGCCCTCGAGTACACGCGCTCGCTGTCGCGCTACGGCCTGTCGCAGGTCACGGTGGTGTTTCGCGACGGCACGGACATCTACTGGGCCCGCCAGCTCGTCAACGAGCGCATCCAGGGCGCGCGCGAACAGATGCCGGAGGGCATCACGCCCGAAATGGGCCCGATCGCCACGGGCCTCGGCGAGATCTTCATGTACACGGTGGAGGCCGACGAGTCGGCGCGCAAGGCAGACGGCACGCCCTACAGCGCCACGGATCTGCGCACCTACCAGGACTGGGTCGTGCGCCCGCAGCTGCGGCGCGTCCCGGGAATCACGGAGATCAACACCATCGGCGGCTACGTACGACAGTTCCACGTCACGCCGAACCCCGCCCGGTTGCTCGCGTTCAACCTGACGCTCGGCGATGTCATCGATGCCATCGGGCGCAACAACGCCAGCGTCGGCGCCGGCTACATCGAGGACCGCGGCGAACAGAACCTGATTCGCGTTCCGGGCCAGGTCGGCAGCGTCGGGGATCTGCAGCGCATCGTCGTTGCCGTCAGGAACGGCGTCCCGATCGCCGTCGGCGACGTGGCCGACATCGGATTCGGCAGGGAACTGCGCACCGGTGCGGCCACCGAGAATGGCGCCGAGGTCGTCCTCGGCACCGCCTTCATGCTGATGGGTGAGAACAGCCGCACCGTCTCGCAGCGCGTCGCTGCGGCACTCGACGACGTGAACCGCTCGTTGCCGGAGGGCGTACGCGCAGTGCCGGTCTACGACCGCACCGTGCTGGTCAATCGCACCATCACCACCGTCGCCATCAACCTGGCGGAAGGCGCACTGCTGGTCGTGGCCGTCCTGCTGCTGATGCTCGGCAACGTGCGGGCAGCGATCGTCACGGCGCTGGTGATTCCGCTGTCGATGCTCCTGCTCGTCACCGGCATGGTGTCGAACCGGGTGAGCGCCAACCTCATGAGCCTCGGTGCCCTGGACTTCGGACTGATCATCGATGGCTCGGTGATCATCGTCGAGAACTGCATGCGCAGGCTCGGGCACGAGCAGCGCCGCCTCGGCCGCCTGCTCGAGCGCTCCGAACGGTTCCACACCGTCTATCACGCCACGCGCGAGGTCTTCGTGCCGAGCCTCGTCAGCGTGCTCATCGTGATCATCGTCAACATCCCGATCCTCGCGCTGACCGGCGTGGAAGGCAAGATGTTCCAGCCGATGGCCATCACCGTGATCATGGCGCTGGTTGGGGCATTGGTCCTCTCCTTCACCTTCGTCCCGGCGGCGCTGGCCCTGACGATGAAAGGCCGCATGACCGAGGAATCCAACGCCGTGGTTGCGGCTGCCGAGCGCGCCTACCGTCCCGTGCTGACGGCCGCTCTGGCGCACGGCCCGGCGGTCTTCGCCGGAGCCGGGGTCCTGGTGGCCCTGAGTCTCGCCCTCGCACTGCGCATGGGCGCCGAGTTCGTGCCGAGCCTCAACGAAGGCGACATTGCCATGCACGCCATGCGCATTCCGGGAACGGGGCTCGACCAGGCCGTGCGCATGCAGGCTCAGCTCGAAGCCCGGCTGCTGGAGTTCCCGGAGGTCAAGCGCATCTTCACCAAGATCGGCACGGCAGAGGTCGCCACGGACCCGATGCCGCCGAGTGTCGCCGACATGTTCATCATGCTCCACGACCGCAACGCATGGCCCAACCCCGGCAAGAGCCGGGACGAGCTCGTCGCCGAGCTCGCCGCCGCCGCCCGGGAGATACCCGGCAACAACTACGAATTCACGCAACCGATCCAGATGCGCTTCAACGAGCTGATCTCGGGAGTGCGCAGCGACCTCGCCGTGAAGATCTACGGCGACGACATCGACGTGCTGCGCGAGCTCGGCCAGCAGGTCGCCGAGCTGATCGAGCCAGTTGCCGGCGCGGCCGACGTCAAGGTCGAACAGATCACCGGACTGCCCATGCTCACGGTGGAACTGGACCGTAACGCCCTGTTCCGCTACGGCCTCGCGACCGCCGACGTACAGGCCGTCGTCGAGACGGCGCTCGGCGGCCGTCACGCGGGGTACATCTTCGAGGGCGACCGGCGCTTCGACATCATCGTGCGCCTGCCCGAGTCGCTGCGCACCGACCTCGACTTCCTGAACCGGCTGCCCATCCCGGTCCCGCACGCCGATGGTGACTCCGGCCATCTGTACGTGCCTCTCGGCGAGATCGCCAGCCTGAACATCGCACCCGGGCCAAACCAGGTGACCCGCGAGAATGGCAAGCGGCGCTCGGTCGTAAGCGCCAATGCCCGCGGTCGCGACCTCGGCTCGATGGTCGAGGACGTCAGGGCACGACTCGATACCGGGCTGATCCTGCCTGAAGGCTACTGGGTGGAATTCGGCGGAACCTTCGAGCAACTGGCGTCTGCCACGCAACGCCTGCAGTTGCTGATTCCGCTCTCGCTGGTGCTGATTCTGGGCCTGCTGTTCCTCGCGTTCGGCAACGGCCGCGACGCCGTCATCGTGTTCAGCGGCGTGCCGCTCGCGCTGACGGGCGGCGTTGCAGCGCTGTGGCTGCGGGGCATTCCCCTGTCGGTGTCCGCCGGTGTCGGCTTCATCACGCTGTCGGGCGTTGCGGTGCTCACCGGCATCGTGATGGTGAGCTGCTTTCGCGAGCGGCTGGAACAGGGCGACGACCCGCTGACCGCGGTCGTCGAGGGCGCCCTGCAGAAGCTGCGCCCCGTGCTGATGATCGCGCTCGTTGCGAGCCTCGGCTTCCTGCCGATGGCGCTGAACACCGGCACCGGCGCGGAAGTGCAGCGCCCGCTGGCGACGGTGGTGATCGGTGGCATCGTCTCAGCGACCGCGCTGTCGCTGCTCGTCCTGCCGGCGCTGTACCTGCAATTCGCGGCCCGGCGCTCCGTGCCCGCACCGGCCAACCCCGGGATGGCCAGAGCGTGAGGCGTCGGCCTCGGCGCGCGAGCCAGGCACCAGCCCGACTCTGGCATGCCGAAAAGCGTCGTAAGGACTTGCGAGTTTCCCGCGTAGCCGCCTGACAAGACACCTGACTATGCGATGCAGCGGTCGTCGCGCGTGGGATTCCACGCGAAACCCTCGATGCCGGAGAACGATCCGCATGGCGGGAATGGGACCATGGTATACGACATTGTTAACGAGGAAACTCCGGGGCAGAGACCGGGTAACCGGGCTGGAACGCAAAACTGTTTCGCGCCGGCTTCAGGTCCGGGAGAATATCCGCATGCACAGCTTCCCCTGGCCACTCCTGTTGCTCCTCGCTGGCGGCGCGATGCCGCCGCGCGGGGAGGCGCCGCAGCCGGTGCCGCCGGCGTTGCGCGAACCGCTCACTGCCACGGGTTTCGTCCTGCGCCTGCCGGTCGCACCGCTGGAGGTGCTGCGGGTGCGTGACGATGTCGACGTCGACGTGACGCCCGCAGCCAGGCGCAGCTCGTGACCGGGATTTCGGCCGCCGTTGCCGGGCCGGCTGCGTCGTTTGCCGGCATGGGCCTCGCGCCACCGCTGCTCGAGGCGCTGGCCGAAGTCGGCTACGAGGCGCCGTCGCCGATCCAGGCGGCGACGATTCCGGTGCTGCTCACGGGTGCCGATATCGTTGGCCAGGCCCAGACGGGCACGGGCAAGACCGCGGCGTTCGCGCTGCCGGCGCTGTCGCTGCTCGATCTCGCGCGGCGTCAGCCGCAGGTGCTGGTCGTGGTGCCGACACGGGAACTGGCCATCCAGGTGGCCGAGGCCTTCCGGAAATACGCGGCCCGGCTGCCGGGCTTTCACGTCGTTCCGGTCTATGGCGGCCAGAGCTACGAGCCGCAGCTCGCCGCGCTCCGGCGTGGTGCCCACGTCATCGTCGGCACACCCGGGCGGCTGATCGACCACCTGAAGCGCAACACGCTGAACCTGGCTGCGGTACGCACGGTGGTCCTCGACGAGGCCGACGAGATGCTGCAGATGGGTTTTGTCGATGCCATCGAGGAAATCCTGAACCAGGCTCCGCCGCAGCGCCAGGTGGTGCTGTTCTCGGCCACCATGCCGGCGCCGATCCGCAGGATCGCCAGGAAGCACCTGCGCGACCCGCAGGAGATCACCATCCGCGCGAAGACCGGCACGGCGGCCCGGACCCGCCAGCGCTACTGGCTGGTGGACGGTCTGCACAAGCTCGATGCGCTGACACGTATCCTCGAGGTGGAGCCCTTCGACGCGATGCTGGTGTTCGCGCGCACCAAGCTGGCCACCACGGAGCTCGCCGGGAAGCTCGAGGCCCGCGGCTTCGCTGCCGCGGCGCTGAACGGCGACATGGTGCAAGCCCAGCGCGAGCGCACCGTTGCACAGCTCAAGGCGGGGCAGATCGACATCGTGGTGGCCACCGACGTGGCAGCCCGCGGCATCGACGTGGAGCGCATCGGCCATGTGGTCAACTTCGACATGCCCTACGACGTGGAGTCCTACATCCACCGCATCGGCCGCACCGGCCGCGCGGGGCGCAGCGGCGAGGCCATCCTGTTCGTGGCCCCGCGGGAGCGCAACATGCTGCGGCTGATCGAGCAGCACACGCGCCAGCAGCTCGAGCCCCTGCGGGTGCCAACCCTGGGCGACGTGAATGCCAGGCGCGTGGCGAAGTTCAAGGCCCGCATCATCGAGACGCTGGGCCGGGGCGATGCCACGCCGTACCGCGGAATCATCGACGAGCTGGTCAGGGAGAGCGGCGCCGACGCCGCCGACCTGGCCGCCGCGCTGGCGAGCCTCGCCCAGGGGCGCACGCCGCTGCTGCTGGCGAAGCGCACCGAGGACCCGGCGGCCGTGCCACGCGAGCAGCCGGAGCCGGCAGCCAGTGCGGATCGGCAGGCACGCCGGGAGCGCGACCGCGACGCCCCGCGCCGGCCGCGGGGACCGCGCCACGGCGAACAGCTGCTCTACCGGCTCGCCGTCGGGCGCAGCCATGGCATCAAGGTCGGCAACATCGTCGGCGCCATCGCCAACGTCGGGGGCATCCAGGGCTCGGACATCAACGGCGTGGACATCCAGCGCGACGCGACCTTCGTGCGGCTCCCCGCGGGGCTGGCGCCGGAGACACTGGAACGCATCGGGCAGGTCAAAGTCAGGGGACAACTGCTGGCAATCCGGCTGGCAGATGCCGAGCCGACATCGCGGCGCAAGCCGAAATCCAGGCGCTGAGACGCCCTGTCGCCGGCCCCTGCCCGGCACCATGGGGCGCGAAACCTTCGAAACCTTCGCCCCGGCACCAGCCGCTGCTATATTGGCTCCGTGGATCGAGGCGCCGCGCGGCGGCTGGTGTCACCCGCGGCCCGGGCAAGAACAACAGGGGGTCGCCGTGGCAGCATCCCAGAAGATTCACGAGACGCGGCAGGTGCGCAACGTCGCCCTGGTCGGCCCCACGGGCGCGGGCAAGACCATGCTGCTCGAGGCGCTGCTGGCCCGCACCGGCACCATCCGCGAAGCGGGCAGTCTCGCCCGCGGCACCACGGTCTCGGATTTCTCGCCGCAGGAAAAGCGCCTCGGCCACTCGCTCGACACCGCCGTGTGCCACCTCGAGCACGCGGGCGTGTTCATGAACATCCTCGACACGCCCGGCAATCCGGATCTCGTCGCACGGGCGATGAGCGTGCTGCCGGCGGTGGAGACGGCTGCGGTGGTGATCAACGCGCAGGCCGGCGTCGATACCGTCACGCGCCAGCTCATGGCATTCGCCGCCGAGCGCCAGCTGTGCCGGCTGGTGGTCGTCAACCGCATCGACGCCGACGGTGAACACCTCCAAGCCGTGCTCGGCCAGGTGCAGGCGGCCTTCGGGCGCGAGTGCCTGCCGCTCAACCTGCCGGCCGACCGCGGGCGCTCGGTGGCCGACTGCTTCTTCAGGCTGTCCGATCGCCGGCCCGATTTCTCGAGCGTGGCCGCGGCGCATACCGCGATCGTCGATCAGGTCGTCGAGCTCGACGAAGGGTTGATGCGGGTCTACCTGGAGCAGGGTGAAGAGCTTTCTGTCGAGCAGCTGCACGATCCGTTCGAGGGCGCACTGCGCGCCGGGCACCTGGTGCCGGTGTGCTTCGTGTCGGCCCAGACCGGGGTCGGGCTCGACGAGCTGCTGGAGATCCTGGCGCGCCTCATGCCCGACCCGACCGAGGGCAATCCGCCGCAGTTCCTGCAGGGCGAGGGTGCGGCGGCGCGGGCGGTGGTCGTCAGTCCCGACCCGGCGGCGCATTTCATCGGCCACGTGTTCAAGGTGAAGGTCGATCCGTATGTCGGCCGGCTCGGCGTGTTCCGCGTGCACCAGGGTGTGGTCCGGCCCGGCGATGCGGTTTTCGTCGGCGAGCGACGCAAGTCGTTCAAGGTTGCACACCTGTACCGGCTGCAGGGTGCGCAGACGAGCGAGATCGCCCAAGCGGTGCCCGGTGACATCGCGGCGGTGTCCAAGGTCGAGGACCTGCATTTCGACGCCGTGCTGCACACGAGCCACGACGAGGACCAGTTCCACCTGCGCCCGCTCGGGTTGCCCGTGCCGATGCACGGCGTGGCGCTCGAGCCGGCGCGGCCCGGCGACGAGAAGAAACTCTCCGATGCCCTGCACAAGGTGACCGCCGAGGACCCGAGCCTGCGCCTGGAGTTCGACGCGCGGGCCAACGAGACCGTGCTGCGCGGCATCGGCGAACTGCACCTGCGCCTCGTGCTCGAGCGCATCCGGGACGAGTTCGCGCTCGCCGTGCACACGCGCGTCCCGCGCATCGCCTACCGCGAGACCATCACGCGTCGCGCCGAGGGCCACAGCCGGCACAAGAAGCAGACCGGTGGCGCCGGCCAGTTCGGCGAGGTGTACCTGCGGGTCGAGCCGCTGCCGCGCGGCGCCGGATTCGAGTTCGTCGACGAGGTGGTCGGCGGGGCAATCCCGGGGCAGTACATCCCGGCGGTGGAGAAGGGCGTGCGCCAGGTGCTCGGTGAAGGCGCCATCGCCGGCTATCCGATCGAGGACCTGCGCGTGGTGGTCTGGGACGGCAAGCACCACTCCGTGGACTCGAAGGAGGTCGCCTTCATCGCGGCCGGCCGCAAGGCCTTCCTCGACGCGGTGGCGAAGGCAGCACCGATCGTGCTCGAGCCGGTGGCGAAGGTCGAGATCACGACTCCGGCCGAATGCGTCGGTGACATCTCCGGCCACCTCACCGGGCATCGTGGCCGCATCAACGGCAACCAGATGGCGAGCGGCAGCCAGGTCACGATCAGCGCCGAGGTGCCCGAGGCGGAACTGCGCGAGTACCAGACACGGCTGAAGTCGCTGACCGGCGGGCGCGGCAGCTTCACCACGCGCTTCGACCACTACGCCACGGTGCCACCCGCGGTGCAGAAGGAACTCGTCGACGCCTACCGGCCGCGGGCCGAGGAGTAGCGGTGCTTACTCCTGTACGGCGCGGCAGAAGTACGCCTTGAGATAGCGCGTCTCCGGAATCGCCGGGTGCACCGGGTGATCGGGCGCCTGGCCGCCGGCCTCGAGCACCTGCACGAAGCGGCCGGTATGGCGTGCGGCCTTCTGGATGGCGGCGAGCAGCGACTCGGGCGCGAGATGCCAGGAGCAGGAGCAGGAGACGAGGATGCCGTCGCGCGCGAGCAGCTGCAGCCCGAGCTGGTTCAGGCGCCGGTAGGCCGCCTCGCCCTTCGGGATCTGCTTGCGCCGCTTGATGAACGCCGGCGGGTCGAGCACCACCACGTCGAAGCGCTCGCCTGCCGCGTGCAGGCGGGTGAGCACGTCGAAGGCATCGCCTTCGAGGGTGGCGAGTTGCAGGCCGTTGTCGGCGGCGGAGCGGGTGGCGGCGGCGAGCGCCGTCGCGGAGGCGTCGACGCAGACGACCTCGCCCGCGCCGGCGGCGCTGGCGGCGAGTCCCCAGGCGCCGACGTAGCTGAAGACATCGAGTACGCGCCTGCCGGCGACGTACCGGCCGAGCGCGCGCCGGTTGGCGGCCTGGTCGTAGAACCAGCCGGTTTTCTGGCCGCGGGCGAGCGGAGCGTGGCAGCGCAGGCCGTTTTCCTCGACGACGATATCCTCGGGCACGGTACCGTCGTCGGCGACGACTTCCGCCGGCAGCCCCTCGAGTTCACGTGCGCCGCCGTCGTTCTTCCACACGAACTGCGTCACCGGCAGCACCCGGCGCACGGCGGCTACCACCTCCGCGCGCAGCGCTTCCATGCCGGCGGTGGTGGCCTGGCCGACGACGAGGTCGTCGTAGCGGTCGAGCACCAGGCCGGGCAGGCCGTCGGATTCGCCATAGGCGAGCCGGTAGTACGGGCGCGCGTACAGCCGCTCGCGCAGGGCGAGCGCAACCTGCAGCCGATGCACCAGCAGCGAGCGTGACGGCGGGTGGCGCGGGTCGCGCCCGAGCAGGCGCGCACAAATGAGCGCGTGCGGGCTGACGCAGGCGTAGCCGAGGAACTTGTCACGCGCCGACATCACCCGGGCAGGGGCGCCGGGTGTGAATGCCGTGAGCGGCGTGGCGTCGGTGTCGACCTCGTTGGAGAAGATCCAGAGGTGCCCGCCTTCGATGCGCCGCTCCTCGCCGCGCTTCAGGCGCAGCTCGGGCAGCGGTGTCGGTTCGCCCGTATCGGTCATGGGCGCGCAGTCTACACGCGCGCCACGGCGTGCGCCGGATCGCGTCAGCCGGCGGCGGCCACGCGCCGGCTGCGCTGCGCTTCGATGGCGCGCGGGAACAGCGCCTTGTCTTCCTTGTACATGTGCTCGCACAGATCGCGGTCGAAGGCGGCGAGTGCGGCCATCAGGTCGCACAGCTGCGTGTCGGCACCGGCCGGTGCGGTGTAGTTGGCGGTGAGTTCGCGCAGCTTGCGCAGGGTGCGCGTGGCGTCCTCGTGTTCGTTCTCCATGCAGGCGATCGGACCGCCGATCGAGTCGCCGCAGCGGGTCGGGGCGATCGCCTGGCCTGCGCCGAGATTGCGCGCCATCGGGAACAGCGCCTCCTCCTCGTGGCGCAGGTGCGCCTCGAGTTCGCCGGCGAGATCGGTGACCTCGTCACGCAGTTCGCCGCAGCGCGCGTCGGGCGCGTGCCCGGCGGCGACGGCCGCGGCGAGCGCCGTCAGCCGTGGCAGTTCGCGGCGCAGGTAGCCGTGGTGTACGTCCTCGATATGCGCGACGAGTTCACCGAGCGGCATCGTGAGGTAGGGGGTGATGTCGAGCGGCGGCGTTTCCTCGGGGACGTCGGCCGCCTGCAGCATCATCACCAGGATCCCGGCGTTGAAACCGAAGTTCCAGCACAGCTCGCCGAGCATGACGTCGGGGTCATCCCCGTCGCGGAAGATGCCCGTCGACTTGAGGGCCGTCATCAGGCCCGGCGGGCCCTGCATGAGCTCGGCGACACGGGTGCGGGCGTTGATCTGCAGCATCGGAAATCCCCTCGGCAAGCCGGCTGGACCAGCCGCAGGTCGTACCCGGGCCCGCCCGTCCATCGTGGAGTTGAACATGCCCGACCCCGCCGGCGCGGGGCCATAGGGAATTATACGGAAGGCTGTTGCGCCGTCGCCGCCAGTGCGCGGGCCTGCTCGACCCAGCGGTCGCGCTGCGGCCGTGATGTGGCTACGCCGATCGCCGTGGCGAGATTGGCGAGTTCGGCCGGTCCCATGTGCGCAAGTTGCTGGAAGCGCTCGATCCCCTGTTCGCGCAGCTTCCGGTGCAGGCCGCGGCCGATACCACGGATGCGCTGCAGGTCATCGGGGGCGACGGCAGGTGTCGCCGGGGCGGGCGGGGCCGCCGCCGGTGCCTGCCGGCCGTTGCGCTTCTCGCGCTGCCGTTGCAGGTGCAGGGTGAGCGGGGCGATGCGGTACTTCCAGGTGTCGAGGCTCGATTGCAGTTCGCCCAGGCGCGACTCGTTCTCGCGCAGCTGGCACTCGAGCTCGTGGATGCGGGCATTGCGCGCGGCCAGCAGGGTGCGTGACGCCTCCCTGGCGGGAGCGGCGATGCCGTTCTCGCTGCACGGCACCGTCTCGACGGCGCTGGCCGGCGCGCTGAGCGCGCGCAGGCGCTGGGTGCGAGCCACGAGTTCGTCGTGCTCGATGCGCTGCAGGCCCTGGTCGCGCTCGTGTTGCGCGATGCGGTCCCGGGCCTCGGCGAGCTGCCGGCCGAGCGTCGCCACCTGGGCGGTCGCCGTGCCGAGTTCGGCGAGCTGGCGGGCGGCGGCTGCGGTCTCGCGTGCGAGTTCCTCACGCAGGCGGTCGGCTTCGGCGCGGGCCGCGGCGAGCAGCGTCTGCTGGGTTTCGTGCCGGGCCGTTGCGACACGCAGGTCCTCGCGCAGTTCTTCCACCGCGAGCTTCAGCTGGCGCAGGGCATCGCGCAGGACGCGCTGCCGGCGGCGATAGCGGCGCCGCAGCGTCGCCAGCTCACCCCGATGCGCTTCGGCGCTGACGAAGTCGCTGCCAAAGCGCAGGCGCAGCAACGCCCAGGCGGCGAGCGCACCGGTCGCGAGCGCACCGGCGCAGAGGAGCAGGGCCGTGGTGATCGGCAGCATGAGTATCGGGATGCAACGCGCCGGACTCCCGATCCGGCGCCCGCACGATAAGTGCTGGCATGCCGCCGGCGCGAGGAGCGCGGTCACGAATCGCGTGGGGCGTGAGGTGACATAAGGGCACGGGTGAGATGCGGCGACGGTGCGCGCGCGGCTGCAGCCGCCGCGATCGGCAGTGCTCAGCGTGCAGCAGCGCAGACGGGCAGCAGGCGTTGCGGGTCGAGCGCCACGTGGTTCGGCGCCAGCGCGCGGCGGATGCCGGGTCCGTCCTCCGGCACCAGCCGTGGGGTCGCGAGCGTCGTGCGCTCGCGGTCGTGGGTCAGGATGACGCGCGGATGCAGCGGCTGCGCAGGGCGCAGCCGGCAGACCACGCCGATTTCGCCGCTCGCCAGCTCCACCACCGTGCCGACCGGCCAGGGTCCGAGGGCCTGGCCGAGTTCGGCCACGAGCGCAGCGTCGAAGTCGCGGTCGCGCAGGTCCTCGATCCGGCGCAGCGCGACATAGGGTGACAGCGCGGCCGCGTAACGACGGTCGAGCGTCATGGCGTCGAAGGCGTCGGCGATGGCGGCCAGGCGCCCGAACAGCGGAATGTGCGTGCCCTGCAGCCGCAGCGGGTAGCCGCTGCCGTCGACCCGCTCGTGGTGCCCGGCGATCATCTCGAGCGTGCGTTCCGCGACATCGTGTCCGGCGACGAGTTCGACCCCGCGTTCCACGTGGCGGCGCACATAGTGCTGCTCGATCGCGCCGAGGGCACCGGGCTTGGCGAGAATCGGCACCGGCACGGCGATCTTGCCAATGTCGAGCAGCAGGCCGCCGCTGGCGACGGCCAGCAGGGTATCGAGGTCGCAGCCGAGGCGCAGGGCGAGGGTAGTCGCCACCGTCGCGGTGCCGGCGGCGCGCCGGTACAGGAAGCTGCCGTGGGCGTCGACACGCAGGCACCAGTGCAGGGCATCGGCATCGTGCAGGAGCTGTGCGACGAGCCGCCGGGAGCACTCGGCAACCCGCTCGAGGTCGACGATGCCCTGGCGCCGCGCGCCGCGCACCACCCCTGCCACGCCCTGCAGCACGGCGGCCAGCGTGGCAGCGGCGCTGGCGGGCTGCGGCACCCGCGTGGTGCGGGCCTGCGAGCCGCCGCGCGGGTCGGTGTCGGCGCTGTCGCTGAGTGCGGGGTCGACGTAGACGTAGCGGCACAAGTGGCGCAGCTGCTCGAGCTGCGCCGGCGAGCTGATCAGGAAACCGGTCGCCGGGAACGGCGTGTGCAGCCACGAACGATCGAGCTCGGCGACGAACATGCCGGGTGCGAGCGCTTCGCTCGGGACGGTGATGAGCTGCTGGGCCGGTAACGGACCCATGGTGTTCTCGTTATCGTTATTTGTGGGAAGACTGTAACAACCACCGTTTGCAGGATCTGTGACGTGCTGCGCGGACGTCGTGCCCGACCAGCATTATGCCCGGCCCGGGCCCCCGTGGTGGACCCCGACGGCCGGCCGTAGCGATAATGGGGCATCCAGCTATCACCGGATCGCCATGAACCAGACCAGGTTGCAGCAGCTGCTGTCCGAGCTGCACCGCGAACTCGCGGCTGCCGGCTCGCTCGACGCCGACTCGCGCCGGATGCTCGAGCAGGTGCTGGCCGACCTGCGTGCCCTCGACCCGGCAGCGGGTGGCGGGCTGGCGGCGGCAGGTCCGGCCGCCCAGCTCCAGGACGCCGCCCTGCGCCTCGAAGCCGGGCACCCACGCCTGGCCGGCGCACTCGGCCAGCTCGGCGACGCCCTGGCCAAGCTTGGCATCTGAAGCGTCGATCCCGTCAGGGTTTTGCGCCTGGTGCAGGCCGCGGCGGCAGCGACTGCAGGTACACCACGATGGCCTGGCGATCGGCCGGGGTGAGCTGCGAGGTATTGTCGTCGATGACCTGGCCCATGCCGGCACCGGCAAAATCGCCATCCGGCAACATGCCGATCTCGAGGAGCGTGGCGATGTCGCTGCCTGACCACGCGCCGATCCCATCGGTGTCATGCGGCGTGATGTTCGGTACGCGTCGCTGCTCCGGTCCCTGCGGATTGCCGGCGAGTTCCTCGTCCGCACGCAACACGCCGAGGGCCGTGCGCGGCGTGTGGCATTCACCGCAGTGGCCGAGGTGGCGGACCAGGTAGGCGCCGCGATTCCATGGCGTTGACCGGTCCGGATCGGGCACGTAGCGGCCGGGCTGGAAAAACAGCCATTGCCAGCCACGCGCCGCAGGCACGAACCGGAGGTACCACGGCAGCTCGTGGGGCCGGTTCGCCTGGCGCACGGCGGGCAGCGAGAACAGGAAGGCCTTGATGGCGAGGGCGTCGCCAGCGCTCATGCCCGTGTAGGCGGGATAGGGAAAGGCGGGAAAGTAGGCGCCCCCGTCCGGGCTGCGCCCGGCATGCAGCGCCGCCAGGAAGTCCGTGTCGCTCCAGGTCCCGATACCAGTGGCGCGGTCGGGCGTGATGTTGGGCGCGTAGAACGTGCCGAAGTCCGAGACCAGCGCGCGTCCGCCGGCGAATGGCGCCGCGTCCTCGGTGTCCGCCGTGTGGCAACTCGCACAGCCGGCTGCCGCCGCCAGGTAGCGGCCACGCTCGACGGCCGACTCCGCGGCTGCGGTCGTGGCCAGCAGGCTGGCGAGCAGCGCGCCGGCGCCGGCGCGACGACCCGTCATTCCGGCTTCTGGTAGCGGTCGTGGCAGCCTTTGCAGGCATCGAAGACGGGTTTCAACGCGCGCGCGGTTGCCGCCCGGTCGCCGGAGCGCACGGCATCACGCAGCGCCGCCGTCGCTGTGCGGCCGGTCTCGATCGCCTTCTGGAAGCGCTCGGGTTCCTCCCAGATGAGCGGCAGTGCGTCGGTCTTGCCGGTGCCGCTGCCGGCCGGAAACAGGCTGCCGAGCCGCCCGGCTGCCGCGGCCAGTGCCTCGGCGTGGCCGAGCAGTGCGTCCTGGTGCTCGACTTTACCGCTGAAGATCAGGTTGATGGCACTGACGTTGCCGGCCAGGGTCGTCATCACCGCCTGCCGGTACTTGATCGCATCTTCCGGCGTAGCCGCTCCGGCGAGGGTCGTGGTGAGCAGCAGGATGGTGGCCAGCGTGAGGGAACGGCACATCTACGGGACTCCTTCGGCGGGATGAACGGGAGCCCGAAGGATAGCAGGCACTTGCGCCTGTGCGCAGCGCGGTGCGGCAGTGTCAGGGTGCGTCCGGCGGACTGGCGGGTGCGGGGTCTGCGCAGCGCCATGCCGCGGCGTCGCAGCGCGGTGCCGATGGCTGGGCCGTTGCGGGCGGGCCGGTGTTGGCGCCCGGTTCACGCGGCACGCCGTCCTCGTAGCGCACCGTACCGCGGCTGGCGGCGCAGCTGCTGTCGGGTTCGCTGGTCGCGCCACCGATGGTCACGCCGCTCGCCTGCAGGTTGCCATCGCTGCACCTGACCAGCCCGACGTCGGCGTCGAGCGCGAGCGGCGTATCGCTGCCTGATGCGCCGTGGCCGTCGAAGTTCTCGTAGACCCTCACCTTCACGCTCGTCGGCGGGGGCGCCGGCGCCGTGGCCGCAGGCGGTGCCGTGCGCGCGCGCCAGGCGCCCGGATCCGTCGCCGGTGCGGCTGGCGCGGGTGGGTCGCCGGCTGCCAGCGGGGCGGCGAGCGCCACAGCGGCGGCCAGGGCGAGGCGTGCGCGCCGGGTCGCGGGGCGTGTCGGTGGCGTCACCACCTGAGCTGAGCCGTGAGGTTCACGCCGACGAGTCTAGCAGCGCAGGCCAGGGTTCCCGCAGGACGCCGGTCACGGCGGGGGCGTGATTCAGGATGCGGCGTTGCGCTGCAGTGCCTGTCCGCCGAAGCGGGCGTAGGGGTTCATGCAGGCGGCGATGTCCGCCAGGCCGTTGAGATTGAGCAGCCCGATGCGCTTGCGGTCGGCCTTGACGAGCCCGTCCTTCTGGAACCGGGCGAGGATGCGGCTCACGGTCTCGGGTGCCAGCCGCAGGTAGTTGGCGATGTCCTGCCGCGACATCGCCAGGTCCAGTGCGGTCGGCGGTGCCTCGTGCCGGTGCACACGTGCAGCGACCATGACGAGGAAACCGGCGAGCCGCTCGTTGGCGGTGAAGTCACCGGCGATACTCGCTGCGCCGAGCATGTCGCGACTGACCATGCGCAGCAGCTGCGCCTGCAGCTCGGGCATCTCGTGGGCGAGCGTGGTCAGTGCAGCGAAGGGCAGCTGACAGGCCTGGCTGCCGGCGAGTGCCACGCAACTGGTCAGGTGGCGCTCCGGGAACACCGCATCGAGGCCGATGATCTCGCCGGGAAAGTGGAAGGCCATGACATGCTCGCGGCCCTCGGCGTCGATGGTGTAGGTCTTGAGGCAGCCGGACTGCACGGCGTACATGTGGCGGAAGCCGTCGCCGACGCGGAACAGGTGTTCGCCCGCGACCAGCGGGCGGCGGCGCTGCACCATCGCTTCGAAGTGCTGCGACTGGCTGGCGTTGAGCGTGCCGGGCAGGCAGCGTTCACGCTGCAGGCAGCTGCGACAGCGTGAGCGGCCAAGGTCGAGGGGCGTGGTGGCAGCGTGGCTGTGGCCGCCGGCGGGCTTCGGATCGTTCATGTCCCGGTCTTCTTAGCCGGGCCGGGTCCACCGGGCTATAAGGGTTTTCCTCTAGCGGGCGGGTTCGCCGTCTTCCGGCAACGTGCCGTCGAGCCAGGCGCGCACGTCGCGGGCAATGAGGGCACCGGCCTCCTCGAGCGCGGGGTGGCCGACGCCGGGATAGGTGATGAGGCGCACCGACGGCGCGGCCGCGAGCATCGCCGCCAGTTCGCCGGCCTGTTCGATAGGCGTCTGCGGATTGGCCTCACCCCAGAGGACCAGCACTGGCGCGCGGACCTGGCCGATCACCGCGCTGGCGTCGCTGCTGTCGTAAGCGCGCAGCCGCGCAAGGATCGCGCCGCGGTTGCCGGCGCGCATCCAGCCGTCGTACCAGCGGTCGATCTGCTCCTCGGTGATCTTCGCCGGGTCGCCGGCACGCGAGCGCAGCATGTAGGCGGCGAGCACACGTGGCGTGATGTACTTCAGCACGTTGGCTGCTTCGGGCAGGCGCGTGCCGGACCGGGCCATGGCGCGGCCCTCGAGGATGCCAGGGTTGAGCAGGATCAGGCGCTCGATACGGTCCGGGTGGCGTGCGGCGTAGCGGATGGCGATGCTGCCGCCGAGCGAGGCGCCGGCGATCGTGAAGCGACGCAGGCCGAGCGCGTCGGCGAATCGCTCGGTCAACTCGAGCGTGCGGGCGTTGGAGTAGTCGCCGGACGGATCCGGACCGGTGAGCCCGAAGCCGGTGAAGTCGAAGCGCACCACGCGATAGTGGTCCTTGAGGGCCTCCACCCAGGGATCCCAGGCGAGCAGGTTGCTGAAGTTGGCGTGCAGCAGCAGGATGGCAGGGCCGCGACCCTCGTCGCGATAATGGATGCGCACGCCGTCGATGTGCACGAAGCGCGTGGCTGGTGTGGCGTACTGCGCCTCGAGCCGTGCGGCGGGCACGTCGCGGTAGATCCACAGGGCGCCACCGGCCAGCGTCGTGCCCACGGCGAGCAGCACCGCAACTGCGTACCCTGCTGCCTTGAGCCACTTCTTCATGCCCGGTACCTGCCGCCGTCTGTCCGCGCGCAGCATAGCGGGCGACCGGGACGGCTGCCACGGCGCGGTCGATCGTCGCAGCAGGTTGACGGCCTGCCGGCGTGTTGGCACCTTGCGCAGCATGCCGAGGATCGCCGCCCCCACCATCGCCGAGCATGTGCGCAACCAGACCGGGCGTGTGCTCGATGCGGCCGGCCGCCTGTTCCGCGAGCGCGGCCTGTACGGCACGGACATGGGTGCCATCGCCACAGCCGTCGGCCTGGCGCGCAACTCCCTGTACCGCTACTACCCCGACAAGGCGCATCTCTTCGTTGCCTGCGTGCGGCACGACATGGAGCCCGTGCTCGGACGCGTCCGTGCACTCGAGGACACGCACCCCGAGGCGCGCGTGCGCATCGATGCCTGGATCGACATGCTGATCGACGCCGCGGCCAGCCCCGCGCACGCCACGATGGGCATGATCAGCGAGATACGCACCGGCGCACCGGAACTGCGCCAGCAGTTGCTGCAACTCCACCAGGCGCCCAACGAGGTGCTGGAGCGCGCCGTGAAGACCGTGCTCGCCGGCACGCGGCGCGACCCGATCCCGGTCGCTGCGATGATCGCCAACATGGTTCACACGGGTGCAACCCGGGTGATCCGCCGCGGCAGCCGGGTCGCGGTGAAACGTGAGTTGCGCTCGGCGGTCGCGCGGTTGCTCGGATCGTGAGCGGGGTCATCCGCTCGCGGGCGCTGGTACTGGTGGTGCTGGCCTTCTGCGCCGGCAGTGGTGCGGCCTGGTATCTCGCCCGCCTCGCGGCACCGGTGGGTTCAGCGCCGCCGTCGCGCCCGCGCATCGAGGGCGATTTCACCCTGCTCGATTCAGCCGGCCAGCCGGTAAGCTGGAGCACCATCGACCGGCGGCTGCAACTGGTCTTCTTCGGCTTCACCAGTTGCCCGGAAGCCTGTCCGCTGACCCTGACCAACGCCACGCAAGCGCTCGCCGGTCTGGGCGAGGCCGGTGCGGGCGTCGGCCTCGTGCTGATCTCGGTCGATCCGCAGCGCGACACCCCGCCGGTGATCGGCGCGTACGCAGCGCGCTTCGGTCCGCGCCTCGCGGCCTACACGGGCGATCCCGCCGGTGTCGCCGCGGCCGCCAAGGCGTTCGGGGTCTACTACGAGTCACTGCCGCCGGAGGCGGACGGCAGCTACATGGTCAACCATACGGCGACGCTGTTCCTGCTCGGCGCCGACGACTCGATCCTCGAGATGATTCCCTACGGTACGAGCAGCGCCAGGATCGCCGCCGCAGTCGGGCGGCACCTGTAGGCAAGGCCCGTCGACAGCGCGCCACGCAGCGGGTAGGTTAGTAGGCCCGCGCGCCCGCCAGCCATGGACCGTACCGAGCGTTTCTACCGGATCCAGCGCCTGCTCGAGAGCCGTCGCTCGGTGAGCCGCGCCCTGCTGCTCGAGGATCTCGGCGTGTCGCGCGCCACGCTGAAACGCGACCTCGCCTACCTGCGCGACCGCATGCGGGTCCCGATCGAGTGGGATCGCACGCGAGGCGGCTATTTTCTGGATGCCGATCCGGGCGGGCAGCGCGCCTGGCAGCTGCCAGGGCTGTGGTTTTCGGCCGAGGAGGTCCACGCGCTGCTGACCATGGAGCAGCTGCTCGAGCGGCTGCAACCAGGCCTGCTGGCCCAGCAGGTGCGCCCGCTGCGTGAGCGCATCCGGCACATCCTCGGCACCGGGGACTATGCCGCCGAGGAAGTGACGCGGCGCATCCGCATCCTGCCGATGGGGGCGCGCACCGTGGCGCCGGCGCATTTCCAGGCGATAGCCTCGGCGCTGCTGTCGCGCCGGCGGCTGCAGATCCGCCACCATCGCCGCGCTGCGGATGAAATGCTGGAGCGCCAGGTTTCGCCGCAGCGGCTCGTGCATTACCGCGACAACTGGTACCTCGATGCCTGGTGCCACAAGCGCCGGGCGCTGCGCACCTTCGCTGTCGACGCCATCGAGGAGGCGCGCATCCTGCCGCGCGCGGCGCGCGACGTCGACGAGGCGACTCTCGACGCCACCTTCACCGGCGGTTACGGCATCTTTGCCGGGGCTCCGGCCCAGACTGCGGTGCTGCGCTTCGAACCGGCGCGCGCCCGCTGGGTCTCGCGTGAGAACTGGCACCCGCGCCAGGAGGGGCACTTCGAACTCGACGGCGCCTGGATCCTGCGGGTGCCATTCAGCGATGGGCGCGAACTGGTCATGGACATCCTCAAATATGGAGAGGATGTCGAGGTGCTCGCCCCGGCTGGTCTGCGCCAGCAGGTCCGTACAGCGGTCACCAGGGCGGCTGCCCGGTACGAAAGCGGCCCCGGATCGCGAAAGTTCACCCATTTGGGTGAGGACAGCGGTGTACCGCCCCGTCGAAAATGACCTCAGGCGAGGCAGTGCGGATCGGGTGGGAGTTGGCGCCAACCGGACCGTGCAAGTCTGCCTCCGGCTTCCCGCAAGGGTGTCGGCGTGGGGCCGGCGGGGCTCAACATCGCCGGAACCATCATCGATCTGCAGGGCGACGTGGTGGGTACCCCCG
>CAUJIY010000054.1 GCA_963205295.1 Pseudomonadota bacterium | reverse complement strand
CATCGACGACGTCGTCCTGATCGTCACGGAAGCTGGCCGTGGTGGTGACCGTATAGATCAGGCGGCCACCGTCCCTGGCATCGTAGACGGCCGTCTCGACGATGGCTGTCGACTGTGCCGATAGTTCGGCGGGCTCCTCGTATTCCTGGTACTCCAGGCTGAAGAACTCGACCAGTCCGGTGCCGCCATGGAGGTTCGTGGGCTGGCGCGTCTTCACGCCCGTGCGGGGCGCGGACTCGGTTGCGGTCACCTTGCGACTCGCGAGCCGGGTCACCAGCACGGCATCGGCGCCCGTTGCCTGGACCATGCTCGTGACGATCTCGCGGTCGAGTTTGGGCTTCCATTGCGCGGTCTGCACGGCCGCAAAGGCCTGTGTACCGCGTGCGGCGATGGCATCGCCGAGAGCGAGCTCGAAGTTGCGCCGCAGGCGCGAGTTGGGCGAGATGCCGACGACCAGCACGCGCTCGAAGGCCACCGGTCGGGGCGATGCGTCCTGCCAGGCACCCGTGACACTGACACCACTGCCGCAGGCGGTGATGCCCGCCAGTACCAGCGTAGCGAGCACCACGCGAGGTATCGCCCGACCTGCTGCATCCGCGAGGCTGTTCCAGACCACGTCGCTTTCTCCACTGTGCCTGTTGCGCATTATTTCATCGTCGTTTTTCCGGTCGCAAGCACGGGCGGCACGCCGTTGCAAGTCCTTGCCGAAGACGGGCGGGACGCATACGCTTGCTCCGGGTCCGCGTCGGTCCCCTCGCGACGGCCAGCCGCAAACCCCGTCAGGCCCGGAAGGGAGCAGCGGTAGCGGTGATGCCGGGCGCCGGGGCAGGGCTGGCGCGGGCTCACTCGAATTTTTCTGCAACCGCCGGGACAGCCACGGCTTCATCCACTCATGACCTACCTGGCCCTGGCGCGCAAGTGGCGGCCCCGTAGTTTCGCCGATGTCGTGGGCCAGCCCCACGTCGTTCGGGCCCTTGCCAACGGGCTCGCCGGCGGGCGCGTGCACCATGCTTTCCTGTTCGCGGGTACACGCGGCGTCGGCAAGACGACCGTGGCGCGGATCTTTGCCCGCTGCCTGAACTGCGAACGAGGGGTCACGGCAACGCCCTGCGGGGAGTGTCGCGCCTGCACGGCCATCGAGGAAGGCCGCTTCGTCGACCTGATCGAGGTGGATGCGGCTTCCCGCACCGGCATCGACGACATCCGCGAACTCCTCGACAACGTCCAGTACACGCCCACGGCGGGCCGGTTCAAGGTCTATCTCGTCGACGAGGTGCACATGCTCAGCAAGGCGGCCTTCAACGCCCTGCTGAAGACCCTCGAAGAGCCGCCGCCGCACGTGAAGTTCCTGTTCGCGACCACCGATCCGCAGAAACTGCCGGTGACGGTGCTGTCGCGCTGCCTGCAGTTCAACCTGAAGCGCCTGCCGGCAACGCTCATCGCAGAGCGCATGGGGACCATCTGTCAGGCGGAGGGCGTCACCACGGAGGCTGGCGCGATCGCGCGCCTGGCCCGGGCCGCCGGCGGCAGCATGCGCGACGGTCTCAGTCTGCTCGACCAGGCGCTCGCCTTTGGCAACGACACGCTGCGGGAGGCGGATGTCGCCGAGATGCTCGGCAGCCTCGACTGTGCACGGATATTCGCACTTCTCGGGGCGGTCGTGCAGGGCGATGCTACCGAACTGTTACGTCGTGCCCGCGAACTCGATGAACTGGTGCCGGATTATCTGGGCCTGCTCGACGACATCGCGACGACGCTGCAGCAGGTTGCGGTGCTGCAGCTTGCCGGTGCCGATGCCCTGGCGAATACGGAAGGACTGGCAGAACTCACAGCGATCGCCGCCAGCCTCGATGCCGAGACGGTGCAGCTGTATTACCAGATCGCCGTGACCGGGCGGCGCGACCTGCCGCTGGCGCCGGATCCGCGCACCGGTTTCGAGATGACGCTCCTGCGCCTGCTGGCGTTCGCGCCGGGGTTGCCCGTGCCCGCCGCAGCCCCCGCGCCGGGTGGCGTTGCCGGTCGTCCATCGGCCCAGCCGAAGACCGAGGCTGCAACGCCGGTCGGCGACACCCTGCGACAGCCGGGCGACTGGGCGGGTTTCGTGCGCGGGCTGCCGCTAGACGGGGCCGCGCGCCAGCTCGCACTGCACACGGCCTGTGAATCGGTTTCGTCCCAGACGCTGCACCTCACCATCGATCGCAGCAATGCACATCTCGTCACGGACCAGCAGCGTAACCGCCTGCAGGAGGCCGTGCGGGCCCGGTTGGGCCAGGCCGTGCTGTTGCGCCTTGACATGCGCGATCTGGCCACGGACACCGCAGCGTCACGCGAGAAGCAGCAGCGGGGCGAGGTGCTGCAGCAGGCGCGGGCGGCCATCGAGTCCGATCCGAACGTGCGCGACATGGCGGAACTCTTCGATGCGGAGCTGTTGCCGGACTCCGTACAGCCGGCCGGCGCCCGGGCCGGGGACGATGCAGCCGCCGGCGTGGGAAAGATTGCCAGGAAGACCCGTCAATGAAAGCTGATATCGGACAGATGCTCAAACAGGCCCAGCGCATGCAGGCCGAGATGCAGAAGGCGCAGGCCGAGCTGGCCTCGATCGACGTCCAGGGTGAGGCCGGTGGTGGCCTGGTGCGCCTGACCATGAGCTGCAACCAGCAGGTGAAAGCCATTGCCATCGACCCGACGCTGCTCGCCGGGGATCGTGAGTTGCTCGAGGATGTGCTGGTGGCCGCGTTCAACGACGCCCTGCGCCGGGTCGAACGCACGGTACAGGAACGCTATTCCGGCCTGACCCAGGGCATGGGCCTCCCGGCCGGGCTGAAGCTGCCGTTCTGACTCCTCCGGCTGGTGTCCATGAGGTTTCCGCCGCGACTCGAGCAACTCCTGCAGACGTTGCGCCGCCTGCCAGGTGTCGGACCGAAGACGGCCCAGCGCATGGCATTCCACCTGCTGGAGCGCGATCGGGAAGGGGCGGGCGCGCTCGCTGCCGCCCTGCAGGGCGCCCTGCAGTACATCGGGCGTTGCCGCAGTTGCCGCATGCTCGCCGAAGGCGAGTTGTGCTCCCTGTGCACCGCAGCCGGCCGCGATCGCACGACGGTCTGTGTGGTGGAGTCACCGGCCGACGTCGGCGCCGTGGAGGAATCGGCCAGTTATCGGGGGTTGTACTTCGTGCTGCACGGCCGGCTCTCACCCCTCGATGGCATCGGGCCGGCGGAACTCGGCCTGGATGGCCTGGCCGGGCGGCTTGGCTCGGGCGAATTCCGTGAGGTCATCATTGCGACCAGTGCCACGGTCGAGGGTGAAGCGACGGCGGCGTACGTGGCCGCGGTCGCCCGTGCCTGTGGCCTGAGGGCCACGCGAATTGCGCACGGTGTCCCGATCGGCGGCGAACTCGAGTACGTCGACGGGACCACGCTGGCCCGCGCGATCGCCGGGCGGGTGGCCGTAGGCGACACGGATCCGGAGACTCCGCGCTGATTCAGCGTGCCGGGTGGACCGCTCCGGTCCGGGTCGTGGCGGCCAACAGCTCGCAATAGCTGGCATAGCGGCGGCGTCCGAGCGTGCCGGCAGCGACGGCGGCCTTCACGGCGCAACCGGGCTCCTCGACGTGCCGGCAGTCGGCGAAGCGGCAGCTCTGTGCCTGTCCGCGAACGTCCACGAAACCATCGGCCACGCGTGCACCGCTGTCGATGGCCGGGACGAAGCTGCGCACACCGGGTGCATCGACCAGCCAGCCGCCGCACGTGAGCCGATACATCAGGACGGCGGTGGTGGTATGGGTGCCGGTTCCCGAGCGCCCGGACAGATCACCGACGTCGGCGCCTGCCGTGGGCACCAGCGCGTTGACCAGCGATGACTTGCCGGCGCCGGATTGCCCCACCAGGATGCTGGTATGGCCGCGCAGCAGGGCCGGTAGTCCATCGGGCTGCGCGGACCCGCGGGCCGACAGGGCGAGGAATGGATAGCCGAGTCGGCGGACTTCGTCCGCCAGGTCGCGGGGGGGCGGCTCCAGGTCGCTCTTGTTCCAGATGACCGCCGGCTCGCAGCCCATCAGCTCTGCGGCACAGAGGTAGCGATCGAGGAGCATGAGGTCGGGCGGCGGGCGCGGGGCGCACACGACGACGATGCGGGTGAGGTTGGCGGCCAGCACGTCCGGATGGCCAGGGCGCTCGGGCTCGCGGGCGAGCTGGTTGCGTCGTGGCACGATCCCCGTGACGATGAGTGTCTCGGAACCCGGACGCGCCTCGGCACTGACCAGGTCGCCGCAGACGGGTCGCAGGCGGCGACCCTGGATCTGGAACGGGTGGCGCCTGCCGGAAAGATCGAGTATCCCGCGGCGGCCATGGGCCGCCACCACGAGGCCGTCGCTGGTGCGCCCGTCGGTCGGGGACTGGTGGCGACCGGCGGCCCGCATGGATCCGGACATCGCTTTGCTAGAATTCGCAGGCGCGCGACGCGTCGGAGGGAAAGCTACGCATGAATGCAACGGACGGGCGGCTGGTCTGGATCGACCTGGAAATGACCGGCCTCGACAGCACGCGGGATTCGATCATCGAGATCGCGACGATCGTTACCGATGCCAATCTGGACGTGATTGCCGAGGGACCCGTCATCGCCATCCACCAGCCTGACGAGATCATGGGCCGGATGGACGAGTGGAATACCCGGCAGCATGGGCGCTCGGGTCTCACGCAGCGCGTTGCGGCGAGTTGCATCGGCACAGCCGAAGCCGAGCGGCTGACGCTGCAGTTCCTGGCGAGCCATGTGACGGCAAAAGCCTCACCGATGTGTGGCAACAGCATCTGCCAGGACCGTCGCTTCCTCGCCCGGGAGATGCCCGGGCTCGAGGCATTTTTCCACTACCGCAATCTCGATGTCAGTACCCTGAAAATTCTGGCTGGCCTGTGGGCGCCGGACGTGCTGGCCGGCGTGAACAAGAACTCGTCGCACCTTGCGCTCGAGGACATCCGCGATTCGATCGCCGAAATGCGTCATTACCGGGCGACCTTCCTGCGCTCCGGGCCGGTGGCGGGCAGCGCCGACGATCCGGCGTCCGGGAGTTGAGCAGGCCAGGGTATTTTAAATAAACTTATTAAAAATCAGTTAGATAAACTATTTTAATCGAAACTGAATAAACAAATATTTTGCCTACGCGGCCTTTTGCCCGGCCAGGAACAGCCAGGTCTCGACCACCGTGTCGGGATTCAGCGAGATGCTGTCGATGCCCTCGTCGACGAGCCAGCGGGCAAAATCGGCGTGATCCGATGGGCCCTGACCGCAGATACCGATGTATTTGCCGGCTGTGCGGCAGGCCCGGATCGCCATGCTCAGCAGGGCTTTGACGGCCTCGTCGCGTTCGTCGAACAGGTGGGCGATGAGGCCTGAATCACGGTCGAGGCCGAGGGCAAGCTGAGTCATGTCATTGGAACCGATCGACATGCCGTCGAAATGTTCCAGGTACTGTGCGGCGAGCAACGCATTGGTCGGCACCTCGCACATCATGATCACCCGCAGCCCGTTGTCGCCGCGGCGCAGGCCGTTCTCTGCGAGCAGCTCGATCACGCTGCGTGCTTCGGCGACGGTACGCACGAACGGGATCATGACCTCGACGTTGGTGAGCCCCATCTCGTCGCGAACCCGCCTGAGAGCACGGCATTCCAGTTCGAAACAGGGCCGGAAGGACGGCGCGACGTAGCGCGAGGCGCCGCGAAAACCGAGCATCGGATTCTCTTCCTCGGGCTCGTACTGCTGCCCCCCGATCAGGTTCGCGTACTCGTTCGTCTTGAAGTCAGACATCCGGACGATGACCGGACGCGGCGCGAACGCAGCGGCAATCGAGGCGATGCCTTCGGCCAGCCGGGCGACGAAGAACTCGACCGGATTCTCATAGCCGGCCATCTGTTCGCGGACGACTTCCTTCAGGTCAGGGCGCAGCCGGTCGAACTCGAGCAGTGCCCTGGGGTGCACGCCGATCATGCGGTTGACGATGAATTCGAGGCGGGCCAGCCCGACGCCGTGATTGGGAATTGCGGAGAAGTCGAAGGCCCGGTCCGGATTGCCGACATTCATCATGATCTTGACCGGGGGGTCGGGCAGGTTGTCGAGTTCGACGCGCTGCTCGTCGTAGGCCAGCTGGCCTTCGTAGATGAAACCTTCGTCGCCTTCGGCGCAGGATGCGGTGACCGGGGTGCCGTCGGCGATCAGTGTCGTCGCATCGCCGCAGCCGACGACCGCGGGTATGCCGAGCTCACGGGCGATGATCGCAGCGTGGCAGGTGCGGCCACCACGGTTGGTGACGATCGCTGCTGCCTTTTTCATCACCGGTTCCCAATCGGGATCGGTCATGTCGGCGACCAGGACGTCACCCGGCTGGATGCGATGCATGTCCTCGATGCCGCGGACGACACGGGCAACGCCGGCGCCGATCCGGTGGCCAATGCTGCGACCCTTGGCCAGCACCCGCGACTTCTGGCGCAGGCGATAGCGCTGGATGGTCTGGCCCTTGCGGCTCTGCACCGTTTCCGGGCGCGCCTGCAGCAGGTAGATCTGGCCGGTCAGCCCATCCTTGCCCCACTCGATATCCATGGGCCGGTCGTAGTGCGTCTCGACGAGCAGCGCGTAGCGGGCGAGCGTCTCGACATCGGTGTCGCTGATCGAGAAGGACCGCGCCTGCTGCGGGTCGACATCGACGGTCGCCACCCGGCGACCTTCGCCTGAGGCGGCGTAGACCATCTTGATGGCCTTCGAGCCGAGCTTGCGGCGGATGATGCTGCGTCGTCCGGCCTGGAGCGCCGGTTTGTAGACGTAGAACTCGTCGGGGTTGACGGCGCCCTGCACGACAGTCTCACCGAGACCATAGGAGGCGGTGATGAAGACCACGTCGCGGAACCCGGACTCGGTGTCGAGCGTGAACAGTACACCGCTGGCACCGACATCGCTGCGCACCATGTGCTGCACGCCCACGGAGAGGGCGACAGCACCGTGGTCGAACCCCTTGTGGACCCGGTAGGCGATGGCGCGGTCGTTGTAGAGCGAGGCGTAGACCTCGTGGACGGCGCGGATGACCGCGTCGATCCCGCGGACGTTCAGGAATGTTTCCTGCTGCCCGGCGAAGGACGCATCGGGCAGGTCTTCCGCGGTCGCGGACGAACGCACCGCCACGGCGAGGTCGCCGCCACCGGCGGCAGCCATTGCCGCCCAGGCGTGGCTGATCTCGCTGGTCAGTCGTGGCGGCAGCGGGGTGGCCATGATCCAGCTGCGGATCTGCTGGCCCGCCGCGGTCAGTTTGCCGACGTCGTCGACGTCGAGGCCGTCGAGTGCCGCCCTGATCCGGTCTGCCAGGCCGTCCTGGTCGAGGAACTTCCGGTAAGCCTGCGCGGTGGTGGCGAACCCGCCGGGCACCCGTACGCCGAGTCGTGACAGATTGGCGATCATCTCGCCGAGCGAGGCGTTCTTGCCGCCGACGGTCTCGAGGTCGGCCATGCCGAGCTGGTCGAAGGCGATGATGTAAGGTTCCAACTCAGGCTCCCTTGTGCTGGGGCATTGGAAGTGGACAATCGATGCCGGCAGGGCACGACTCGAAGGTGACCATGAGCAACCGTCGTACCGTTTTTTTTGTCTCGGACCAGACCGGCGTCACTGCCGAGACCCTGGGGCGCAGCCTGCTGACCCAGTTCGAGGGCCACGATTTTGACCAGGTGACTGTGCCATTTATCGATACGCTTGACAAGGCAGACGAAGTCGTACGCCGGATCAACGCCGCGGCGTTGGAGCAGGGGACACGACCGCTGGTATTCAGCACGCTGGTGCAGGACGAATTGCGGGAACGGTTCATTCCGGTTTCCGGGCTGTTCCTCGACTTCTTCGAGGCGTTTCTCTCTCCGCTCGAGCGCGAACTCCAGACGCGTTCCTCGCACACCATCGGACGGGCGCATGGGATGAAGGACTCCGGCGCCTATGATCGGCGTATCGAGGCCACCAACTTTGCCCTGCGCAACGACGATGGTGCGCGTACCGGCGATTACGAAACGGCCGATGTGATCCTCGTCGGGGTGTCACGTACGGGCAAGACACCAACCTGCCTGTACCTGGCGCTTGCGTATGGCGTATTCGCCGCCAACTATCCGCTGTCGGACGACGACCTGGAGTCAGGCCAGCTGCCGAAGCTCATCGAGCCTTTCCGCGACAAACTCTACGGCCTGACCATCTCGCCGGAACGGCTGCAGCAGATACGGCGCGAGCGTCGCCCGGTCGGCCGTTACTCAAGCGCCGAGCAGGTGCGTTTCGAGTTGCGCAGCGCCGAGGCCTTGTTCCGCCGCTACCAGATTCCCTGCGTGGACACGACGTCGTTCTCCGTCGAGGAGATCGCCAGTACGATCCTCAGCGGCACCGGCATTGAGCGACGCACGCGTCCCTGATCCGGGGCCGCGGAGAGGTTGGTCAGACGATCATGGTGGGCGCCGCCGGGCCCGCATGAGCGGTGATTCTGGCGAGACTCGCCGCCTCCCGGCCGAGCGCGGCGAGCACCGCGGTGGTGTCCAGCGCGTGCCGCGCCGGGTCGGGCTCGTAGCGCTCGAGGTAGACCCGCAGCGTCGCACCGGCGGTGCCAGTGCCGGAGAGTCGAAAGACGATCCGGCTGTCGTCGTCGAGAACGACGCGAACGCCCTGGTGCGCTGACTCGCTGCCATCCACGGGATCGCGATAGCAGAAGTCGTCGGCCCAGCTGATGCAGGCATCCCCGGCCCTGCGCCCGACCAGTTGTGGCGCCGTCCGCCGCAGTTCCTCCATGAGGGCCGCCCCGCGCGCTGCATCGGGGATCTCGTAGTCGTGCCGCTGGTAGTAATGGCGGCCGTGTTCACGCCAGTGCGACGCCGCCAGCGCCGGGAGCGAGATCTCCCGTGCCGCGAGTACGTTCATCCAGAACAGCACCGCCCAGAGTCCGTCCTTCTCGCGGGTGTGGGACGATCCGGTGCCGAAGCTCTCCTCTCCGCACAGGCCGATGCGATTGGCTTCGAGCAGGTTGCAGAAGTAACGCCAGCCCGTCGGCGTCTCGAAGCAGGGAATGCCGAGCTGTGCGGCGACGCGGTCGACGGCCCGGCTGGTCGGCATCGAGCGGGCCACGCCTGGCACGCCGTAGCGATAGCCGGGTGCCAGCCTCGCGTTGGCGAGCAGCATCGCCACACTGTCGCCTGGCGACAGCATGAATGCGGGACCGAGGATCATGTTGCGGTCGCCGTCGCCGTCGGAGGCTGCCGCCAGGTCGGGTGCTGTTGGCAGGGCACAGAGGTCCACGAGATGGCGGCAATCCACCGGATTCGGATCCGGGTGCAGTCCACCGAAGTCGGGAAGCGGTCGGGTGTGCATCAGCCCCTCGGGTGATACCCCGAGGGCTTCGCCGAGGATGCGCTGGGCATACGGCCCGGTGATGCCGTGCATGCCATCGAAGACCACGCGATGGCCGCTGCGGATCCAGTGGGCGATGCGCTCGAAGTCGAACAGCTTTTCCATCAGTTGCTGGTAAGCGTCCACGGGATCCACGATCTCGACGGTGAGCTGACCGTGGCGCTGGACGCCCGTGCGCGCGAGATCGAGGAGTGGCAGATCTGCGAGGTGGTAGGCGTGAATGCGCTTCGTCGCCTCGAATACGGCGTCGGTCACCTGCTCCGGCGCCTGTCCGCCGGTTGGCATGTTGAACTTGACCCCGAAGTCGCCTGACGGCCCACCTGGGTTATGGCTCGCTGTCAGCAGGAAGCCACCGTCAGCGCGTCGTGTACGGATCAGGTTCGAGGCAGCGGGCGTCGACAGCAGCCCGTCGCGACCGACGATCAGGTGCGTGGCGCCGGCGGCGGCAGCCATGCGAATGATCGTCTGGATGGCGACGTCGTTGAAAAAGCGTCCGTCGCCGCCGATCACCAGGGATGCGCCTTGGCGCAGTGACAGTGTGTCGAGGACGGCCTGGATGAACGACTCGAGATAATGCGGCTGGCGCAGTACCGCCACCTTGCGGCGCAGGCCGGCTGTGCCCATGCGCTGATCAGCGTATGGCGTGCAGGCAACGGTCCTGGTCCGCAGCGAGGTCGATTCCGTGTTCATGGCGTCCGCTCAGATGCCGCCGCATTTCGTGACGGCGGTCCTTCAAAGGTGCCCGGAATGGCTGTGCTATAGTCAAAAATATGTCCAGCGACGTCAACATGGTAACCGAGTGCTGGGTGTGTCCGGGGACACTGGGCGGACTGATCTCGCTGTACGAAGGCAATTTCATCAAGCTGGCGGCTTTGCTCGGGGACGTGCAGCGCGCTTCGGGGCAGCTGGTTTCCTGCAGTCGGCGCGATCTCGACCTGCACCTGAGCATCGAGGAGGGATCGCGCTACACGCGCCTGCTGCGCCTCACCTACCTCTTCGACGATGGTGTGCCGGTGGCAGAGCCCGATCTCGCCGTGCGGCTCTACCTCGACGCGCGCGTCGCGGAAGCGATCGCCTGGACCGACAGCCACCGCCACGAACAACTCGCGGCGCTCGCCCGCCAGTATGAGCGGGAGATCGATCGGCGCTGGGCCTGCAACATGGTGCTCAGCAAATGGCTCGATTACCTGCTCGACAATGGCCACGCCTTCGATCGGCTGGCCGTGGGTGTGACCGCTGCACGGTAGGCCGCCGCGAACTGTCGATTGCTTCAAGGATCGGCGGAGCGTCACCTGCCTAGGATATGCGGACCCAGGTCCCGCACGTGGCATCGCCCGGTCATGCGCCTCATCCCGATGGCGGTTCGCGCCTCGCCCTGGCTCCAGCAACGCAAGGAGCCAGATGAAGAACAGCTGCTCAGGCTGTTCTGGAACCGGGCGGAACTGAAAAAGGAACTGGCGCGGCTGCGGCGTGAGCGGGAGAAGCTCATTGACCAGCTGCGGCAGCAGGAGGGCGTCAACCTCCGTGCCCAGCAGCGCCTGGAACAGCTCGAGAACCTGCTTGCCGATCCGCTGCAGGCAAATAATGCCGCTGTCTACTACCAGCTGCGTGGGGTCTGGTCGCTCGGCCGCCGCCGTCTGCAGCGACTGGCGCGCGAACTCGCCGATCGCCAGCAGGATCGCGAGGAGGGACACGCGCAACGGCTGTTCGAGCGACTGCGCGACGGCGAAATCGGCAGCCTCGATGAAAAGATCGCCGACCTCGCAGGCCGGGTCCGTGCCATGGAATCTGACCTGCGGGCGGCAGGTGGCGAGCGCCAGCGTCTGCGTGGATTCTGGAACTACTTCCGGCGGCGGCGCGCCGACGATCAGGGCGAGGCGATTCGGGCTGCGCTCGAGGGCGTGCACGCGCAGGTCGACCGTCTGGTCGCCGAACGCCGCGAGCGGGAACTGGAGTCGGCGCCGAACTTCGGCGGACTCAGTATCGAAGGGCGCCGCAACATCAATCTTGCCGTGATCGCACTGGCGCAACAGCTGCTGGTCGAGCTTGCCGAGCACAATGTCGCCGGCCTCGCCCGGGAGGCTTCCATCCGGCCGCTGGCCGAAGTGGTGTACGGCAGCCTGGCCGAGTGCCGTGCGCTGAGCCGCAACATCGCAGCCGTGCAGCGGCGCCTCGAGAATGGCGAAACCCTGAACGGGCAGATCCGTCAGCGCACGGAATACCTGCGCCGGCGTGCCCAATACCGTCGCGACGCAGACGTGGTGCCGGTCGCCGGTCTGCTCGGATCGATCCCGGTGCTGGTGCCTGATGAGGGAGAGCCGGTGTCAGCCGATGCACACCAGATCCAGGTCAACGTCCTGGCCGACGAGTACTGGGATATCTACGCGTCCCTGCTGACCTGAGGCGGTGGGCAGCTCAGGGGTCGTTCACGTTGCGGGCGAGCGCCTTGTCCGGATCACCCATCGCCACGTAATCGGCCAGCACCTGGGAAGCCTGTTTCAGCAGCACGTCGGGCACGTCTTCGACTTTGATGTTCTCGAGCGCGGCGACCGTTGGCAGATGCAGGGCCGAGCGCCGTGCATTCTCGCGTTTCAGCTGGTCCTGCTGCAGCTTTTCGCGCTCGACCAGTCGCGCCTTCATGTTCAGCGAAATCGAGGTCTGGGTGCGCCGCTCAGCGGTGGCCTGGATATCGGACAGGAGGTAGTGCATGTCGGGATCTCCCTGCATGCGCTCGACCTCGTGCTGGGTCAGGTAGGCGATCGCCGAATCGAGCGGGCTGCTCGCCCTGAAACGCGTGGCATCGATCTGGTCCCAGGGCAGGGCGCCTTCCCGGCTGTTTTCGCCGATCTCGTCCGGGTCCACCCGTGATGGCAAGGCGATGTCGGGCAATACGCCCTTGTTCTGGGTGCTACCGCCGGTGATGCGGTAATACTTGCCGATCGTCAGCGTCAACTGGCCGAGACCTGGTTCCACCGCCCGACGTGCGTACTGGTCGAGCGGGTAGAGGTTCTGCACCGTACCCTTGCCGAAAGTCTGTTGGCCAATGACGATGCCGCGGCGGTAGTCCTGGATGGCGGCGGTGAAGATCTCGGACGCCGAGGCGCTGAAACGATCCACCAGGACCACCAGCGGACCACCGTAGACCGTGGCGGGCACGGGATCCGGCAGGACCTCCACCCGGCCGTTCGTGTCGCGAAGCTGCACGATCGGACCCGAGTCGATGAACAGGCCGGTGAGCGCAGTTGCCTCCGACAGGTGTCCGCCGCCGTTACCCCGCAGGTCCATCACCAGGCCCTCGACGCCGGCCTTCTCCAGGTCGACGATCAGGCGCTGCACGTCGCGGGTGGTACTGACGTAGTCGTCCTCGCCGCGGCTGCGGGCGTCGAAGTCCTGGTAGAAGCTCGGCACGGTGATGACGCCGATCTTGACGCTGCGCCCGTTGCGCTGGACCTCGCGCACCTCGCTCCTGGCCGCCTGTTCCTCGAGCTTGATCTTGTCGCGCGTCAGGTTGAGGACCTGATCAGGGGCACCTGGTGGCGCATCGGCGGGGACCACCTGCAGCCGTACCACCGAGCCCTGCGGCCCGCGTATCAGTTGCACGACATCGTCCAGTTCCCAACCGACGACGTCGACGAACTCCCCCGTGGCACCCTGGCTGACACCGACGATGCGGTCGTTCGCCTTCAGTCGCCCGTCGATTGCCGCCGGACCACCGGGGATGACGTTGAGCACCTTGACGATGTCGTCTTCGAGCTGCAACGAGGCGCCGATTCCCTGGTATGACAGGCTCATCTGGATCCGGTATTCCTCGGACTGGCGTGGCGACAGGTAGCTCGAGTGGGGGTCGAGGGTCCGCGCGAAGGCGTTCATGAACGTCTCGAAGACCTCGTCGCTGTCGAGGGTGTTGATGCGGGAAAGCACGCGCTCGTAGCGTTTGCGCAGAACCTTTTCCGCCTCGGGCCAGGTCTTCTCGGCCAGGATGAGTCCCAGCGCATCGTTCTTGACGCGCTTGCGCCAGTTGTCCTGCATGGACTGTGGCGTGGCGATCCACGGCGCCTTGGTACGATCGAACTCGAACGACTCGTCGATCGTGAGATCCGGTTCGTGGTCGAGCTGCGACAGGGCAAAATCGAGGTGCTGCTGGGCCCGCAACCGATAGAGGCGGAAGATGTCGAAGATCGGTTCGACGTCGCCGGTCTGCAGTACGTCGTCGAGTTCGTGCCGGTAGCGGGAGAAATAGACGATGTCCGGCTCGAGGAAATACTGGCGGTTCCCGTCGAGCGCCTCGATGTAGTTCTTCAGCACCTGCTCGGACAGCCGGTCGTCGATCGGCTGGCGTGCGTAGTGAAAGCGCTCGACGAACTTGGTCGTCATGCGCGCCACCTGCCGCTGGCGGTCGCTGGCCTGCAGGATGCCCGGAACCGATTCCTGGCGTGGCGCCGCATTGGCTGCAGCCGAGACGCTCGACCAAGGCGCCAGAGTCAGCCATATGGCGAGGAGCACGGGCACCAGCACCGCACCCACCCAGGCTGCGGAGGCGAGACGGTTTGCGGCGGGCGCGTGTTTGAGGTTCAATTTCTGCATCGGTTCGCGGCAAATCATAGCAAGCATCCGTCGCTGTGGTGCGTAAGGGTGTCGGGGGAGCATCGCGGCATGCGTCCGTTCACTGCGGTTCTCGGCATCATCTCGGGGAGTCTCCTGTCACTGGCCTTCGGCCTGTGCGTCGTACTCTTGGTGTTCTGGATCCTGCGCGATGAACATCCGCAGTTCGCTGCCGAATTCCCGGAACTCGCTCGAGGGGCGCTCATCTTCTCGATTCTGGCTCTGGTATCTGGCCTGGCATTCTTCGGTACGGTTCGCGGCCAACGGTGGCGCTACGGGTTGCTGACCTTGTTGTGGGCGGGGTTGTTCCTCGCCGGTTCTTATTACTGGCCGTCGTAGGCGGGCGCCGGACGAACCTGCTGCGGGTCGCCGTCCCTGGCCGAATCGTAGCCGGCTGCCATAGGGCCGGGTGCGGCGACCTGACATAAATCTCGGCTAGTCTTGCGAAATAGCGCTTAGGTAGCTGATTTTGTTGAGTTGTCATGCTGCATGGCCGCCATTGACCTCCAGCGGCCGTGCAGCCAGGCGCGTGCCAGCCAGATGAGCATGACGAGCGCCGGGGTGAGTACCAGAGCCAACGCCAGCGGATGACCGCCGAGCGCGTCGCCATAGATACCGCCGAGGTAGGAAGCCAGGCCACGCGGTCCGGCATAGGGACCGACGATCTGTCCGCCGGCAACATAGGCCACGACCGGCAGCACGAGCGCACCGCCCGCCGCGGCGATACCCGCTACCAGCCAGCGTGATGTTTTCATGGGACCGCTCCGCGTCTCGATGACAGGGCGGCTATTCTGGCACCGCTTCCGGGACTGCTGCACCCCGGGGCGTCGCCTGCCGCTGCGCTGACGGGCGGTGCCGGGCGCGTGCGATACGCACTGCCGCATGGATGGAGCCGGTACCGATGAGCACCGCGTATGGCAGCATCCAGCCAGGGTCCGGGAGGAACAACCCGCCGGCGAGGCAGGTTGCGCCGTTGCCCAGGTAAATCCATGGCACGGCACGATACAGCCATGCCGGAAGCCAGACTGGCAGCAGCAGGATCCGGCGCAGCGAGCCACGGCCCGGTGACTCCGCCGACAGCACGTGGCTGGCCTGACCGGGTGAGGGCGGGGACGGCATCCCACCATCATGCAGCAGGGTCGACACGCCGTCCGTGCTTACTCTCACATCGTCGCGGACTTGGTCCTCGTGGGTCCGACGGGTACGCGGGCTGGCGCGAGTGCCGCCAGCGGGCGGCCATTGACCGCAGTCGCCAGCTCCCGCAGCCGGTCCAGGTCTACCGGCCCGGGGTCGGTCAGCAGGCGACGCAGCAGGTCGAAGATGTCGAGCCGGCCAGCGGAGCGGGCCTGCAGCTCACGGTCGATCTCACTGAAGATGACGACCGCACGTGCTGTCACCTCGCCGTGGGCCTGGCGGGTAACGATGTCGGACACCCGGGCACTGCGCCGCCTGAAGACGTCGACGGTGTGATCGAAGCGCTCCGCGGATATCGTCCCCGAGCGCGCCAGCAGCACCATTCCCAGGTATTCGGCGAGTCCCTCGTCGATCCAGTCGTGGTCCGCGGCGGCCGCGACCGGTGCCATCACATGGAGCAACTCGTGAAGGAGCGGACTGGTGCCGTTCTCGCTGATCAACGGCCGGTCCGCGTGCAGGAAAAACGAGTTCGGAGCGGACAGCCCTCCCCGCCACATCGGTTCTCCGGCGAGTGCCACCAGCAGGTACGACACCGGCAGGTCGATCTCGGCCTGCAGCAGCGGGAGCGTCCAGCGCAACAGCGTCAGCGACGGCAGGCGAGGGGCAGGGCGCTCGGTGGGTGCAGCGACACGCACGGTGGTCTTGCCGATGACGTCCATGCGCGAGCCGATGTCGCCGGCGAGGATCCATCCGACGGGACGCTCGTAACTGCGCCCGCGCGGCGTGATGCGCAGGCGATTGGCCGAGTCCGGCAGGTAGGGTGTCTGCAGTGACCAGCCAGGCGGCAGGTCCAGGCGCAGTTCACCCTCGCCGCGTGCGCCGGCACGCAGCGTGGCTGCTGCCGATGGAAACGCGTCCTCAGCGCGGAAGAGCGCCCAGCTGCGGCCGATGTAGGCGTCGTATCCGCCGCGGCTGCGCGCATGGGTCACGGTGACGCGGTAGCGCAGCTCGCCACCGCGGGGTGGAATGGTCCAGGTCAGGGTATCGCCATGGCGGACGGTGTCGCCGTCGGCGCTGATGGCGGTGAAATGCGCCGCTGGCATGCGCAGGCGCAGGCGCTTGAGCTGGGAACTCGCCTGGGTGATGCGGATCCGCGCCTGCGGATTTGCCTCATCCGGCGCGATAGCCAGCAGGAACTGCGCGCGAAAAGCCGGCGCTGCGTTGGCATTACCGGTCGGAATCGCCAGCAGCAGACCGCCGGTAAGGGCCAGCAGCCAGCGCAGCGGTTGGTCGAACGGCCGCCTGGCAGCGGGCTGCGGCCCGCCTCTGCGCGGTCGCTGTGTCAGGTCAGGGGTCCGGCGCCGGTGATGAAGCCGCGCAATTCCCGCGCCAGGTCCTTGCAGGCCGCCGACTGCGTGCGCGCGATCAGCGGCACCGGGATGAGCAGCGCCGGGATCATCGAGGTGCCGTGCACATCGGCGCTGACGGTGCCGGCGTCCGACTGCTGCTTCAGGTCCCATACGGCAGCATCGTAGGAGGCGTCGTCTTCCCACCAGGTCAGACCGAAGCAACCGCCACCGCCGGGCCCGATGGCGCAGCTCAGGCTGCCCCCGCCGTTGGTGCGCTCGGTGTTGCCGTCGAGCCAGACGACGTAGCGGATGCCGTGCTCCTCGATGCGTTCGGCCACGCCGGGACGTGCCAGCAGTTCCGGCAGTGCTGCCGCCGAACGTGGTGCCGTGCGCGGCTCGAACCACGGGAACAGTGCATCCGTGAACTGCCGCTCCGGGATCACAGGTACGCCGTCCCGGCCCTCCTGCACCTCCTCGGCGACACAGCTGACGAAGTCCTCCTCGGCAGCGGTACCGCGGTGATAGCTGGCGGCGAGGATGACCACCGACTCGCCTGCACCGATGCCGGTGGCCGAGTTCTTGGATTCCTCGACCCGCGAGGTCATGCAGCCGGTCATGGGCAAGGTGAGCGTGGCCACGGCGAGGAGGGCCATCGGCCACGACACCATGACATGCCGTTCAGGGAGTCCCGGTGGGGGGTTCATGCAACAGCCTCTCACGAATCTTCGGCTGGGTGGCAAAGCCGACCGCGATGGTCGCGGCGGCGTCCCGCATCGCCAGGACGATGGCCCGTTTCATGGCCTCCTCGTCGCTGGCACCGTCCGTCCCGCTCTGTCCGTACGCCGTGACGGGCCAGCGCACGATGAGCTGGCCGTCGGCAGCGTAGACATCCACATTGTAGCGAATCCAGACCCCCATCTGGCCGTCGGCGGCCTGTCCGGGAAGGGAAAACTCGAAGGCGTCGACGGCCGGAGACACGATGCCATCGGGCGCCGTCATCTCCTGTGCTGCGTTCTGCATGTTGCCGACCCGTTGCGCCTCGCGGAACAGGCGGCTGAACACCGAATCGAACATGCTGACGTTAGCCGGGCCAAGTTGCACCGTCCAGTCGCGATCGGCGCCTGCCTTCTCCCGATAAGTGAAACCGGCGAGGCTCTCCGGATAATACACGGCCATGCGCAGCGGCAGAGGCTCGATCAACGGCGGCGGAAATGCCTGTTCGACGGCCACCGACGCGGCGCATCCGCTGCCGAGCAGCGCCAGCAGTGCCACCGCGACGCTTCGTGGCAGGTGGACAACGGCCGGTGTCCCGGTTGCGTCCGTCGATTTCCCGCGCAAGCGCATGCCCGCCAATCTACGAAGCCTTGCCGCTGCTGGCAAGGTGGGCGGCAGTGGTCGGCGAATCAGCGCGCTTTCGAGTGCGGTGATGCGGTCGGGCCGGGCGCAGCGCCGAGCGGCGCCTCGAACCTGTCCTTCGACTCGGCGATGCCGAGCGGATCAGCGTGAATGATGATCTCGCAGCCGGGAAACTCGGCCCGGATCTGATCCTCCACCTCGTCCATGACTTCGTGACTGCGCCACAGCGAGATCTCGCGCGGGAAGTCCAGGTGGAACTGCACGATGTAATTCGAGCCGCCGTGGCGGGTGCGCATGTCGTGCAGGCCGAGCACTTCCGGATGGGTGAGTGCGATGACCTTGATGCGCTGGCGGTCGGCTTCGGGGATCTCCCGGTCGAGGAGGATGTCCAGTGCCTGGGCCGCCATGCGGCATGCGCCGAAGAGGATGTAGGCTGCCACGCCCAGCCCGACCAGCGGGTCCATCAGCCGCCAGCCCGTCCAGGCGGTGAGCACCACGGCAACGCCGACACTCAGGTTCACGAGAATGTCGGTGGTGTAGTGCATCGCGTCGGCGCCAATCGCAATCGAGCCGGTGCTCTTGCTGACATAACGCTGGTACCCGACCAGCAGTACTGTCGCCAGCGTCGCCGCGAGCACGACCAGCAGACCCACCTCCGGGCGCATGATCGGCTGGGGCTCGACGAAGCGCTGGATCGCTTCGCGGCAGACGAACAGGCCCGAGGCGCCGATGATCAGCGCCTGCACCAGTGCCGCCAGCCCTTCCGACTTGCCGTGACCGAAGCGGTGCTCGGCATCGGCCGGTGCCAGCGAGTAGCGCACGGCCCAGAACGTCAGTGCCGAAGCGAACAGGTCAAGCAGCGAATCGGCCAGTGAGGACAGCATCGACACCGAGTCGGTTGCGAGCCAGGCCCAGGCCTTGGCGCCGACGAGGACCACCGCCACACCCATCGATGCATAGGTGGCCGAGCGCACCAGCCATGCACGTCGTCGGGAATCCGGATGTCGGTTCGATACCATGGTGGTGCCCTTCCGCCCGGCATGCTAGTTGCAAAGAGCGCCGCCCGCCAAGAGGGCCGTTGCGTAAGTCGTCGAGGTGCCGGGCCCGCGGCGGGGCGTTGTCGCCGGCTCGCGTACGCATAGACTTAGGAGGGGGAGATCACGGCTGGAGTACGCCGATGGGTGCGATCGTCGCGGTGGTTCCGAAGGACCTCGTCGGCCAGGAGCCTGAGGCCATCCAGGCGCACCTGCCATGAGGGGCCCGAGCTGCGTGTCTGCGTAGGATGCCGGTGCACTCCGCTGGCCGTGCGCCCGTGACTGCCGCGGCATCGCACATCAGCTGGCCGGGCAATGTTCGGCTGCTGTTTTTCACGCGCTTCCTGCGCCTGTTCGCCTTCGGCCTGTTGTCGGTCGTGCTCGCGCTCTACCTGGGGGCACTCGGCACCACTCCGGCTGCCATCGGCCTGCTGCTGGTCGTCACGCTCTGCGGCGACACCGTCGTCGCGCTGCTGCTCACAACGCGGGCCGACCGTTTGGGGCGGGTGCGCGTCCTGCGCTGGAGCGCCTGGCTGATGGTGCTTGCCGGGGCGCTGCTCATCGCTGGGGCACCGTACCCCATCCTGCTGGTCGGCCTGGCGTTCGGCGTGATCAGTCCGAGCGGTGCCGAAGCGGGGGCATTCCTGCCGATCGAGCAGGCCGCGCTCGCCCAGTTCGTCACGGCGGAGCGGCGCACCGGCACGCTGGCCTGGTATCACCTCACCGGTGCGGCCGGCACGGCGCTCGGCTCGCTGTGCGGTGGCACCCTGGTATCGGTCGCGCAGGGCACAGGTCTTGCCGGTGCTGCGGCGTACACGCCCGTGATGTGGCTCTACGCCATCCTCGGCCTGGCGCTGGTGCTGGGTTTCGGCAGGCTCAGTGCCACGGTCGAGGCGCCTGACGGGGCAGTCGCTGCCGCCGGCCTCGGGCGCCTGGGCTTGCATCGGTCACGCGGCATCGTGATGCGGCTGTCGGGGCTCTTCGCGCTCGATGCCTTCGGTGGCGGATTTGTGGTGCAGACAGCCATGGCCTACTGGCTCGAACGGCGTTTCGGTGCGACGCCAGCGGAGCTCGGCACGCTGTTTCTGTGCACGAATCTCCTGTCGGCGTTGTCCGCGCTGGCAGCCGGCTCGCTGGCGCGTCGCATCGGGCTGCTGAACACCATGGTGTTCACGCACCTGCCAGCCAACGTGCTGCTGCTCCTGCTGCCGCTCGCTCCCGGCTTGGCTGCGGCCTCAGCCTTGCTGCTGGTCCGCTCGCTCGTCACCCAGATGGACGTACCGACACGGCAGGCCTATCTCCTCGCCGTGGTCAGTCCGGAAGAACGTGCGGCGGCGGGCGGTCTCACGGGCGTTGCCCGCTCGATCGGCGCTGCGCTGTCGCCACCCGTGACGATCGTCCTTGCCGGCAGCGCATCCTGGGCGGGCCTGCCCCTCGTGGTGGCAGGCACCCTCAAGATCGCCTACGACCTGCTCCTGTACCGCAGCTTTCGTGCCGTCCGGCCGGCGCACGAGCAGGGAGCGCAGCGCTGACGCTGGTCCGGTCTTTGGAGTGGTGGTATCGGGGTGTGACATTTCGGCAGGTCGGCACCCGCAACACAGATGGCCGGAGCCTCGTGTGGCGCGGGGATTTCAGGCAAGAAAAAGGGCCCGGAGAGTATCCGGGCCCTTGTATATGGTGGTGGGATGGTTGACCGCAGAACTGGGTTCTCGGTCAGCCGATTCGGACCGGTGCAAATGCCTGCGGATAATCGCCAAGACCGGTTCATGAACCGCCCACTTCCGCAGCGATCCGGTAACCCATCGCTCGGTACCCGCGCTGGCGCTTGTCCCACATCCTGAGCAATGCCGGATGGCCGGTATCGACGAAATCGATGATCCGGACCCCGGTCTTGGATGCATGCTTCCGGTGCAGGCGGCCGGCGTACTGTTGCAGCGTTCCCTTCCAGGAAACCGGCATCGCCAGTACCAGGGTATCGAGAGGGGGATGGTCGAAGCCCTCACCGACCATTTTGCCGGTCGCCAGCAGAATGCGCGGCGCGTCGGGTGGCATGGCATTCAGCTCGGCAATGAGGACGCTTCGCTGCTTCTTCGATATTCGCCCATGCAGCACGAACGGCACCGGCTCATGCCCATCCAGCGCGGCGTGAATGGCGTCGAGGTGTTCGGTCCGCTCGGTCAGCACCAGCACCTTGCGGCCTTGCGCGCAGGCGCTCTCGATTTCGGCTGCGATAGCGCCGGTACGTTCCGGGTCATTGGCCAGGTGGCGGAACACATCCTGAATGCCGGCTTCGGATGGCAGATCGATCCGTGCGAAGCGTGAGCGTGGCACGACCTCCAGATCCTGGGGCGCACTGGCTGGCGTAGGCGCCGTGTGGCGGATCGGCCCGCACTGCATGAAGATGATCTGTTGCTGGCCATCGCGGCGGATAGGTGTCGCCGTCAGGCCGAGCACGTATTTCGCCTTTGCCTGTTTCAGGATGGCGTCGAACGACACCGCGCCGACGTGATGGCACTCGTCGACGATGATCTGTCCGTAGTCTTCGACCAGCGGGTTTACTTCGCCCCGGCGGGACAAGGACTGCATCACCGCGATGTCGATCTTGCCGGTAGGCTTCGCCTTGCCGCCGCCGATGGTGCCGACCACTCCCTTGCCGGCGCCAAGGAAGGCCTGCAGGCGTTCCTGCCACTGTTTGAGCAGTTCCGTGCGGTGCACCAGCACCAGGGTGTTCACGCCCCGCCGGGCAATCATCGCGGCGGCGGTGACCGTCTTGCCGAATGCGGTCGGCGCGCAGAGCACGCCGGCATCGTGTTGCAGCGTCGCCGAGACGGCAGTCTCCTGGTCGATACGCAATGTGCCGACGAAGGCGACGGCCAGAGGTGTGCCCGAGAAACGCTCGTCTTTCAGATCGCAGGCGATGCCGTTGTCGCGGAGCAATGACAGGGCGGCGTCGAGACAGCCGCGCGGCAGTGCGATGTGCTGCGGATAGTTCTCGGCGCAGCCGATGACGCGCGGCTTGTCCCACACCGACATCCGCATCGCCTGCGCCTTGTAGAACTCGGGGTTCTGGAAAGCGGCCAGGCGGACCAGGCGGTTCGCGAGCGCCTGCGGCAGCTGCGCCTTCTCGAAGTAGACCAGGTTGGCCAGTGTCACGCGAAGCGACTTTGGTATTGGTCCTGCCAGTTTCCTGTTCGAAGTGCCCTCGCGCTTCCACGGCGTCGCCAGATCCTCATCGTCGATAAAGGTCACGTCCAGGGGATGGACGCCGCCCGTGGCCCGCAGAATGGTCGGCTCGATGTCGTGTGCGGCCATCGGCTGGATGGAAGCCAGGAACGACCATTGATCCGGGTACGGTGACAGATAGCTATCGACGAACACGCTGAAACCCATCTCCCTCGGCGCCTTCTGCAGCGGCAAGGCAATGAGATTTCCGAACCCACCTTTGGGCATCGTGTCCTGGTTTGGGAACAGCCGGTCGTAGGATTCCAGCCGCAATTGCCGGGTGCGCGAACACGTATGGCTGATGATGGCCGTGCCCAGGCGCCGGGCATTACGGGCGGAAACGCGGCTGGCGAAGAAAATCCACGCGTGCGCGCCTTTCCCGGAGCGCGAGATTTCCAGCGCTGCCGGTACACCGAGCTCGTCGCAGGACTGCATAAACGCCTGCGCATCGTCGCGCCATTCCGCCTCGTCGAAATCGACGGCCAGGAGGTAGCAACTGTCGTCCTCCAGCAACGGATACACGCCAATCGTGTGATCACCGGCCAGATGCTTGTAGATCACCGCCTCGGATAGTGGGATCAGCACGCGGTTGCTGCAGTCCGCGCACTTGATACGCGGCTTTTCGCAGACGCCGGCGCGCCATTCGTTGGCGCAGGCTGGCGCGTAGCCCGACTTGCCGGAGGTTTTACCCTCCCAGCGGACTGGATAAACATCCGTGCGCCCGCGAAACAGACGGCGAAACAGCGCTACCTTTTCCTCGGTGGACAGCCTGGACGGTTCGGGTGGAGGTTCTGGCCGTGACGGTAAGCGCCATTCAATGCCCCGCGATTCGAGCAACGCTATCAGGCGCGTGTTCTCGGCTCGCAGTTCAGCCAGTTCATCGCGATCGATCATCGAATCCGTACTCTGCGAAGAGATCGTCCATGTCGTCACCGACGCCATAGCCGAAGTTGTGACTGATGCGGCGCACGGCATCCAGACGCGCCACCAGTGCGGGTCGGCCATCGTCAGGCAACGCATCGATGGCCTTCAGCGCCTGCCCGAACATCCGTACCAGCGCGTCAAAGTAGCCTTCGTCCTGCAAGCCGACATCGTTGCTGAAACCGGCTGCACGCTCGCAGTAGGACACCATGAGTTCGGCCAACCCCTCCGGCTGGCCGATGGCCTTCTTGTAGTCCGAGATGGCTTTCTTGGCCTTGGACACCGAGGTGTCCTGGTTCTTGAACACATCCGGCCAGAGCCAGCGGTCTATGGTGGCCTTGTATGGCCTCAGCACGTCGTCGCCCAGCGCGAAGCGAGCGTGGAGAAGGGTCCGGTTGTCCTTGCTGGCCGCGTACAGGTCCTGCAGTAGGCCGGTCAGGCCCTGGCGGTCGAGGTCGGCGAGATTGCCCTTCACGTCGGACCAGCTGGGCTTACTGCGGCCTTTCATTGTCAGATTTCCAGTCCATCTTGGATCGGCTGCGAGAACACGCGGTTCAGCAGCTCATCCGTCGATGAACCGCCGTACCGATCCGCCAGGACGGTGCGCAGCTTCAGCAGACGCGCATTGGCTGTATCCACCAATGAACCAAAGGTTGCTGCCCTGATGCGCCCGTAAGCCGGATTGCCGAGCTGCTTGTCGCGCTCGACACCCGCAGCGATCCTCTGCCCGACCACCCACGCGCAAATGAACGGGCTGCCTGACAGCGCGCCGGAAGCGGCGATGTCCTGCACATAGCCACCGGCCTGATTGATCTCCTTCCGCATGAGCTCGAATCCACCCTTCTTCAACTCGATGACCAGCACATGCTGCATCCGCGTGAGTGTGGTATCGACGGGATCAAAAGACTCGATGCCCGTCATCTGCCACGTTGTTTTCTCGGGTAGCACGACGATGTTCGGGCGGTGACGCTCGTTGATGAAGGCATGCGCGATTCCGGTAAGCGCTTCTATTCTTGTGTTGGCGGTCGTTGTCCGAGGCCGATCCACTTGGCACCGCGCCCCTTACCGGTCGGTGCGATCAAGCCTTCCTTTTTCATCGCGCGCAGAACCAGCCGTACCATGTCGCGGCTGACACCGGGGCAGGCCTCCTCGATCTCGGAGATCGAAAACGGCAGGTTGCGTTTGAGAATTTCGGCGCGTACCCGGTCGCCCTTGGCACCGCGTCCGCGTTCGATCGTGCCGACGCGTTCTTCAAACTCCTTGTAGGCGCGCAACAGCGCGCCCCAGAAGTAGTCCAGCCAGGGCGCGATGTCGTGTGTGGCCTCGTGCCAGCCCTGTGAGCTGGCTTGCAGGGTTTCGTAATAGCTCTCCTTCGATTCCTCAAAGATGCGTTCCAGACTGATGAAGCGGCCCACGGCGTAGTCGAAGTGGTAAAGCAGTTGCAGGGTGAGCAGTCGCGCCATGCGGCCGTTGCCGTCCGGGAAGGGGTGGATGCACAGGAAGTCGAGTATGGCCAGCGGCACCAGCACCAGCGGGTCGGCCAAATGCTGATCCAGCGCGGCGCGATAACGCACGACAAGATCCGTCATCGCCATCGGTGTGAGATGCGCGGCCACCGGGCGGAAGCGGATGCGCGAGCTGCCGTCCGGGTGGCGTTCGACGATGTCGTTGTTGGTGGACTTCCAGTGCCCTCCGGGTTGCGGCATATAGCGGTACAGGATGCCGTGCAGTTGGAGAACCGTGCCCTCGGAGAAGGGCATCTGGTCGCCACTTTCATGGATCAGCCCCAGCGCGTCGCGATAGCCAGCCACCTCCTGCTCGGAACGGCTCTTGGGCGCCGCGTTTTTCAGCACGAGTGACTTCAGCCTGGCGGCTGCGACCACCACCCCTTCGAGCCGGTTGGATGACTCGGTGGACTCGACCACGGCGACCTGCCGCAGATCGCTCAGCACCTCTGGCGACTGGACGACGTACAGGCGCTGCTTGCCCCTGTACTCCCCAATGGCGCGCAGTGTCGCCAATTGCTGGGCATCGAAGCGCAGTCTGGCAAGGTAGTCGGGCGAGAGTGAGTGCATGGGCTCATCGCACGCTGTGTAAATAGGGTAATCGTACCGTAGAAAAGGGTATTTCGCTATGTAAATACCCCATTTATATGCCTTGCTGGCCCGGTCGGCGGGGAGGCTCCCCACTTCGGAACATGGCCAGTGCAAACCGCAAACCCTGCAAACCTCGGTTTGCACCCTGACGGTAGACGCGCAGCGCGCTCGCGCCCCCCCCGCAAACAAATCCGGCCAAGAAGGACCCACTACAGGCCAGAGACTCCCGTCGTCTGGGATGTCCGGCCCATCGTGAACGAGTAGTCTCAAATCGAGCCGCTGACCCCAAGGAAATGTTCATGCAGCCGATTGTTCGGGAGGAAGTGCCAGCGGATGTCCCATCCATTGGAGCCATCACGGCTGCGGCCTTCTTGAACGCACCGCACAGCAGCCATACCGAACAGCACATCGTCAATGCACTGCGACGCTCTGGTGTGCTGACGATTTCCTTGGTCGCCGAGCTGGACGGCGTGCTGGTCGGCCACATCGCCTTGTCGCCGGTGAGCATCAGCGACGGCAGCACGCAGTGGTTCGGCCTGGGCCCGATCTCGGTGCTTCCCGCGCACCAGGGCCACGGAGTCGGTTCCGCGCTGATGGTGGCGGCGCTGGCGGCCCTGCGGCAGCACCGCGCCGAGGGGTGTGTGCTTCTGGGTGAGCCGAGCTACTACGGCCGCTTTGGTTTTCGCGCCACTCCGGATCTGGTTCTCCCGGGCGTGCCGCACGAGTATTTTCAAGCGCTGCATCTCGGCACCGCGACCCCGCGCGGCATCGTCACCTACCACCCGGCGTTTGAGGCCACGAGCTGAAGCGGTGCCGGGTCGCCCGCGCCAAGGCGGTTTGCGCGACGAACGAGGAGCCGGAAATCCGCGTCAATGCTGGGGCGGGTGCGGCGGCGTCCGTCGCAGCGCGGCCCAAACCCGCGCCAACACTGGGGGAACGGGCAAAAAAAATCCCAACCGATAAGGGTTGGGATTTTGGGTATTGGTGGAGGCGGCGGGAATCGAACCCGCGTCCGCAAGCCCTACGCCATGAGCTCTACATGCTTATTCCGCCTTTGTTCTCGCTGGCGGCTACCCGACGGACAGGGAAGACCGACAGCCAGTCCGGTGTGGGTTTTAGCGTTCGGACCCCGGACGAGCCCTGGCGCGATCTTGTGATTGATAACCCCGGCATCTGCTTCCGCACAAGCACGGACTCAGCCCGAGGGCTCAAGACTGTTTTTTAGGCAGCGAGAGCGTAGTTGTCGTCGTTCGCAACTATTGGTTTGCAGATGGTTTAACGAGGTGATCTGCACCTCGGCATGCACCCAGGGTTTCGCGACCCACGTCGAAACCAGGTCGCCCCCATGGTCACCGGGTATGACCACGATGACCGCGAATAGTTTAGGCTTGGGCCACCGTCGGCCACAATGACCGCCGTCGCAGGCTGTGCCGCCACCGGTCCGGTGGCGCCGGCTTTCACCCGGACTTGCGGACCAGCCGCTGGCGCTGCCGCTCCCAGTCGCGGGCCTTGATGCTGGCGCGCTTGTCGTGTTGCTTCTTGCCCTTGGCGAGGCCGAGGGCAAGCTTCGCCCGGCCGTTCTTCCAGTACAGGGTGAGTGGCACGAGCGTGTAACCCTCGCGCTCGACGGCGCCGATGAGCCGGTCGAGTTCGCGGCGGTGGAGCAGCAGCTTGCGTGGGCGAACCGGTTGCGCCTCGACGTGAGTCGAGGCCGAGGCCAGCGGCGAGACGTTGACGCCGATCAGCCAGGCCTCGTCATCGCGGATGATGCCGTAGCCCTCGGCCAGGTTGGCGCGCCCCTCACGCAGGCTTTTCACCTCCCAGCCGTGCAGGGCCAGGCCGGCTTCGAGCTGTTCTTCGATGAAGAAGTCGTGGCGTGCCTTGCGGTTCTCGGCGATGACCTTGCGCCCGGCTTCGCGTGGTTTCGTGGAGCGTGGCTTCATGCGCGGCGGTTGAGGAGGCGATACCGTTGTTTCACAATTCCGGCATCTTACGCCGGGCCGCGGCTGCGCAGGGTTGTGCGCCGCGCCGGCGGGCAGAAACGCATGCGGCAGGTTGAGCGTAGCGCACTCGTTCCGTATCCGGCGGAAGCCATGTTCGATCTGGTGGCCGACGTCGGTTCCTACCCCGAGTTCCTGCCCGGGTGCACTGCGTCGCGGGTGCGTCCCGGTGACGGGGACTGCGTCATCGGCACCATGGTGCTGGCCCAGGGACCGCTCAGCCTCGAATTCAGTACACGCAACGAACTCGACCGGCCCGCGCGCATCGGCATGACGCTGCTCGATGGACCGTTCCGCACGCTCGAGGGCGCGTGGGAATTCCGTTCACTCGGCGATGCGGGCTGCAAGGTCTCGTTGCGCCTGCAGTTCGCGTTCCGCAATGGCGCCACCGAGCTGCTGCTTGGGCCGTTCTTCGAGTCGATCTGCAACCGGCTGGTGGACGCCTTCGTCAGGCGCGCGCGCGATAACGTCCGTTGAGCACCAGGGCTCAGCCCGGGCGGTCGAAGGGCACGTCGGTGCGGATTCCGGTGACCTTGTCATCCGTGAACGTCACGATCAGCCAGCGCTTCTCCTCGCGGCGGCTGCCGCCGCGGCGGAAGTAATAGACATAGTCCCAGCGATCTTTGTGGAAGGGATCCTGTACCACCGGGGTCCCGAGGAGGAAGCGGACCTGGCTGCGGGTCATGCCGGGCTTGACGCCTTCGACATCCACGTCATCGAGGAGGTTGCCCTGCTGTACGTCGACGCGGTAAACGCAGCCGGCGACGAGCGTGGCGATGGTGGTGAGCAGCGTGCGGCGGCTGAAGCGGGCGTCGGTCATGCGCTGGAAGGTGTGAGAGGGTGGCGTGGGTTACGGCGCCATCATAATCGATGCCAGCATGGCGATCACCGCACCGGACGGCCGTTCAGCCGGCCTGCCGCGGTCGGGCGCTCGCCAGCATCTCTCGCGCATGTGCCCGGGTGCGCTCGGTGAGCGTCACGCCGCCCAGCATGCGGGCGATTTCCTCGACACGGTCGTTGCCCTTCAGTTCGCGAATCCCGGTGCGGGTCGAGCGTGTCCCGGAAACCTTGGACACGGCGAAGTGGTGGTCGGCCTGGCTCGCCACCTGTGCCAGGTGGGTCACGCACAGGACCTGGCGCCCGGTGCTGAGCCGGCGCAGCGATTGCCCGACGATCTCGGCGACCCCGCCGCCGATGCCGGCATCGACCTCGTCGAAGACCAGGGTGGGCGCTCCGTGGGCGGCCATCGCCACGGCCTGGATGGCCAGGCTCAGCCGCGAGAGTTCGCCGCCCGAGGCGATGCGGGCCATCGGCCCCGGCGGCTGCCCGGCGCCGGTGGTCACCTGGAACTCCACCAGGTCTGCCCCCGACGGTCCGGCCTGCCCGGGGGCCAGGGCTTCGACATGGATTCGGAACGTCGCCCCCGGCATGCCGAGTTCGCGCAGGTTCGCCGTCACGGCCGTCGCCAGTGAATCAGCCGCCTGGCAGCGCGCACGGTGCAGGCGTCCGGAGGCTTCGGCGAAGACGTCGGCCTGGCGTGCGGCTTCGGCGGCGATCTGCCCCAGCCGCTCATCGCTGGCATCGATGGTGCCCAGCTCGGACTCGGCCGCAGCGAGACGCTGCCACAGGGCCTCGGGCGTCGAGCGCTGGCGACGGGCGAGCTCCTGTGCTGCTGCCAGCCGCGACTCGACGGCGTCCTGTCGTCCCGGGTCGTGCTCCAGGGCCTCGAGCCGGTGCCGCAGTTCGTTCGCAGTGTCGGCCACTTGGACGAGCACCTGCGCCAGGGCTGCCGCGGGCTGTGCCAGCGCCGGGTCCAGGTGGGCGAGCGCCGTGATCTCGCGCGCGGCGGAACCGAGCAGGGCGTGGGCGGAGCCCTCGTCGGCGTCGTAGATGCGGTCGAGCGCCTGGCCGACTCCGGCGCGGATTCGTCCGGCATTGGCCAGCACGACCTGTTCCTGCTCGAGGGCTTCGATTTCCCCGGGCTGCAGGGCCAGGGCACGCAGTTCGCCGATCTGGTAGGCGAGCAGTTCGCGGCGGGCAAGCCGGTCGGCCTGGGCCTCGAGCAGGGTGCGGCGCTCGGTCTCGAGCGCCTGCCAGCGGGCCCAGGCGTCGGCCACCTCGGCGACGAGCTGGCCGTGCCGGCCATGCGCATCGAGCACGTCGCGTTGTGCGGCACGGGCCAGCAGCGACTGGTGGGCGTGCTGTCCGCAGATTTCCACGAGCCGGCTGCCGAGCTCGCGCAGCTGCTCGAGGGGTACGGGCTGGCCGTTGATATAGCCGCGCGAGCGGCCTTCCGCCGTGATCACGCGGCGCAACTGGCATTCGTCCTCGCCGTCGAGGTCGCGTGCGCAGAGCCAGGCGCGCACGTCGTGCGCTGCGTCGAGGTCGAAGACGGCCGTGACCTCGGCCTTCTCCGCGCCGGAGCGCACGGCACCGCTGTCGGCACGGCTGCCGAGGGCGAGCGCCAGCGCATCGACGAGCATGGACTTGCCGGCGCCGGTTTCCCCGGTCAGCGCGTTGAATCCGGCGCGCAATTCGGTCTCCACTTCGTCGAGTACCGCCAGGTTGCGGATGTGCAGGCGCGAGAGCACGGGCGGCTCAGTGGCCCTGCGAGCCATCGAAGTGGTGATGTCGTCCCCAGTGCAGCTTGCTGCGCAGGATCTGGAAATAGTCGTAGCCGCGCGGGTGTACCAGGTGCAGGCGTTCGCTGGCAGCGCGCACCCGCAGCGTGCGCCCGGGCAGCAGCTCGCCGGTCACCTCGCCGTCGCAGCTCACGTCGGCCCGTCGGGGGTGGTCTTCGCTCAGCGTGATCTCGGTCACCGTGGTGGCCGGCACGATGATCGGCCGTTCGCTGAGGGTGTGCGGGCAGATCGGCACGAGGACGATGGCCTCGAGCGCCGGCGAGACGATCGGCCCTCCGCAGCTGAGCGAGTAGGCGGTCGAGCCGGTGGCGGTGGCGACGATGAACCCGTCACCGCGGTGCGTGTTGACGTAGCGTCCGTCGATGGAGGTGCGGATCTCGAGCATCCGCCCCGGATCGTGCCGGTTGACGGCGATGTCGTTCAGCGCCAGCCCGCTGCCGACGACGCGCCGGCCGTCGAGGATCTCGGCACGCAGCAGCAGCCGGTGGTCGCTCTCGTAGTCGCCGCGCAGCACTTCGTCGAGCCGCCCAAGCATCTCGGCCGGGCCGACATCGGCGAGAAAGCCGAGACGGCCGCGATTGATGCCGAGGAGGGCAACCCCGGAGCCGGCCACGCGCCGGGCCGCGTACAGCATGCTGCCGTCGCCGCCGACCACCACCAGCAGTCCGGTGCGACGCACCAGTTCCGGTTCCGGCAGGTGCACGACCGCAGCCGGCAGGGCGGTGGCCCCGATGGTATCCGCGGCGACGACCTCGATGCCACGCGCCAGAAGATGGGTGGCGAGGGTGCGCAGCGACTCCAGGACACCGGCATCGGCCGGGTTGCCCATCAGCGCGACAGCGGCGAATTGCGTTCGGGACACGATGGGTACTCCGCGGCACGCGCTGGGGCATCGTTCGCACCGATGCCACCCCACGACGGACCGGATGGCGCCAATTTACAGGTGCCCGGAACAATGCGGCAAGCGTCCGTCCGGGACCGCAGTGTGCCTGACCCCGGCGATCTTGACACTGCTCGAATCCCGTTGTTAGGTTCGGTTTCATCGACACTGACCGTGGCGCAGCCGCCCGGACGCAACCCCATGAGTGAACGCAGTGCCAGCACGCCGACGGAACGGTCGGCGCAGATCCTCAGGGCGCTCGTCGCCCAGTACATCCGCGACGGCCAGCCGGTCGGCTCGCGGACCCTGGCGCGGGCCAGCGGCATGAACCTGAGCCCGGCCACGATCCGCAACGTCATGGCGGACCTCGAGGACTACGGCTTCGTCGCGGCTCCGCACACTTCCGCCGGGCGGGTGCCGACCGCCAAGGGCTACCGCTTTTTCGTCGATACCCTGGTCAAGCTGCAGCCGATGGCCGCCGTCGAGGTGAGCCACCTGCAGCAGCAGCTGTCGGGTGACCTGGCGGGTGACGCCAAGACCGTGGCCGAGGTCGCTTCTGCAGCCCTGTCGGCCCTGACCCGGATGGCCGGCGTGGTGACGCTGCCGCGACCGAAGCACGTGACCCTGCGCCAGGTCGAGTTCCTGCCGTTGTCCAACCAGCGCATCCTCGCCATCCTCGTGATCAACGACCATGAGGTGCAGAACCGGGTCCTGAGCACGGATCGCACCTACACGGACAGCGAACTGCGCCGCGCTGCCAATTACCTCAACGAAAATTTCGCCGGCCAGGACATCCGTGAGGTCCGCCTGCGCATCGTCGAGGAGCTGCGCACCACCCGCGAGTCCATGAACCGGCTGATGATCGATGCGATCTCGGTCGCCGAGCGTGCCCTCGACGTCGCCCCGGAGAAGTCCGAGTTCGTGGTCAGCGGCGAGACGCGCCTGATGGCGTTCGACGAGCTGTCCGACGTCGAGAAGCTGCGCCAGCTGTTCGACGCTTTCAGTGCCCAGCGCGAGATTCTGCATCTGCTCGATCGCAGCATTGCCGCGGACGGGGTGCAGATCTTCATCGGCGAAGAGTCCGGGTACCGGATCCTCGACGACTGCAGCGTGATTGCCGCGCCGTACCGGGCCAATGAGGAGATTGTCGGCGTGCTCGGCGTCATCGGCCCGACCCGCATGGCCTACGAACGGGTGATCCCGATCGTCGATATCACGGCGCGCCTGGTCGGGGCCGCCTTGAATTCGAACCCGTAGCCCCCATATCCTCTGCCGCCCGCACTGGCCTGGCTGGCTGGTGCGTCCGAGGCCGTACGGAGGTTCCCGATGACAGACCAGGAGACAGCGCCCGGCGCCACGGACGAGACCGAGGCCCTGCGAGCGGCACTTGCCACCGCCGAGGCGGCCACCCAGGACAACTGGAACAAGTACCTGCGTGCAGCGGCCGATCTCGACAACGTGCGCAAGCGTGCAGCCCGCGACGTCGAGCAGGCCCGGAAGTTCGGGATCGAACGGCTGGTGGCCGAGTTGCTGGCGGTCGTCGACAGCCTGGAGATGGGCATGGCAGTCGGGCAGACGGCCTCGACGGAGAGCCTGCTCGAAGGCAAGGAGGCGACGCTGCGCCTGCTGCGCTCGGTGCTGGAGAAGTCCGGGGTCAGCGAGGTGATGCCCGCCGGCCAGGCCTTCGACCCGCAGTTGCACGAGGCGTTGAGCATCCAGCCGGCCCCGGCGGCGGTACCGGGCTCGGTCATCGCCGTGATCCAGAAGGGCTATCAGCTCAACGGGCGGCTGTTGCGGCCGGCCCGGGTGGTCGTGGCTGGAGAGGCGGCCGAGGGCGGCGCCGCAGTCACCGGCCAGGACACTGAGGTATCAGGTTGAATTTGACGGGAAGTCCCCAATAACTGGGCCAGCATTCCCGAATTTGGAACGAGTGGAGACCATACATGGGCAGACTGATCGGCATCGACCTCGGCACCACGAATTCGTGTGTTGCCATCATGGAGGGCAAGACCCCCAAGGTCATCGAGAACAGCGAGGGCGACCGTACCACGCCTTCGATCGTGGCCTTCACCAAGGACGGCGAGGTGCTCGTCGGCCAGGCGGCCAAGCGTCAGGCCGTGACAAATCCGGCCAACACCGTGTTCGCGACGAAGCGCCTGATTGGCCGGCGCTTCGAGGACGACGTCGTGCGCCGTGACATGGGCATGGTCCCGTACCGGATCGTGCGGGCCGACAATGGCGACGCCTGGGTGGATGCAGGCGGCAAGAAGATGGCGCCGCCGGAGATCTCGGCGCGCGTGCTGATGAAAATGAAGAAGACGGCCGAGGACTACCTCGGCGAGACCGTGACGGAAGCCGTCATCACCGTGCCGGCCTACTTCAACGACTCGCAGCGCCAGGCCACCAAGGACGCGGGCCGCATTGCCGGGCTGGACGTCAAGCGGATCATCAACGAGCCGACCGCGGCTGCACTGGCTTACGGGCTCGACAAGCAGCGCGGTGACCGCAAGATCGCCGTCTACGACCTCGGCGGCGGCACCTTCGACATCTCGATCATCGAGATCGCCGAGATCGACGGCGAGCATCAGTTCGAGGTACTGGCGACCAACGGCGACACCTTCCTCGGCGGCGAGGATTTCGACGCGCGTGTCATCGCCTACCTGGCCGGTGAGTTCCAGAAGGAGAGCGGCATCGACATCCGCAAGGATCCGCTCGCCATGCAGCGCCTGAAAGAAGCGGCCGAGAAGGCCAAGGTCGAGCTGTCGTCCCAGCAGCAGACCGAGGTGAACCTGCCGTACATCACGGCCGATGCCAGCGGGCCGAAGCACCTGAACATCAAGATGACGCGGGCCAAGCTCGAGTCGCTGGTCGAGGAACTGATCGCGCGTACCGTCGAACCGTGCCGGGTGGCGCTTGCCGACGCCGGGCTGAAGGCGGGCGACATCGAGGACGTGATCCTCGTCGGCGGGCAGACCCGCATGCCGAAGGTGCAGGAGGTGGTGCGCGGCTTCTTCGGTCGCGAGCCGCGCAAGGACGTCAATCCGGATGAGGCCGTCGCTGTCGGTGCGGCGATCCAGGGCGGCGTGCTTTCCGGCGAGGTCAAGGACGTGCTGCTGCTCGACGTCACGCCGCTGTCGCTCGGCATCGAGACGCTCGGCGGCGTCATGACCAAGCTGATCGAAAAGAACACGACAATTCCGACCAAGGCGGCCCAGGTGTTCTCGACGGCGGACGACAACCAGGCGGCCGTCACGATCCACGTGCTGCAGGGCGAGCGTCAGCGCGCGGGCGACAACAAGTCGCTCGGTCGTTTCGACCTGACGGAAATTCCGCTGGCGCCGCGCGGCATGCCGCAGATCGAAGTGGCGTTCGACATCGATGCCAACGGCATCCTCAACGTGTCGGCGCGCGACAAGGCCACGGGACGCGAGCAGAAGATCGTCATCAAGGCCTCGAGCGGCCTGTCCGACGACGAGATCCGGCGCATGGTGTCCGATGCCGAAGCGCATGCCGAGGAAGATCGTCAGTTCCGCGAACTGGTGGAGACGCGCAACAAGGCCGATGGGCTGTTGCATGCAACCGAAAAGACGCTGGCTGACCTCGGTGCCCAGGTCGCGCCTGCCGAGCGCGCCGGGGTGGAGTCGGCACTCGCCGACCTGCGTGATGCGCTCAAGGGCAACGACCGGCAGATCATCGAAACCAAGGCCAGCGCGCTCGCGGCGGCTGCGGCCGGGCTGGCGCAGCAGGCTCAGCAGGCGGCGTCCGGAGGCGGCGCCGGTGGCGCTGCCGGCAACGATGCCGGTGTGGTCGACGCCGAGTTCGAGGAGGTCAAGGACGACAAGGACAAGTCGCGGCCCGGTTAAGCGGCGGGATCTGCCAGAGTGAGCAAGCGGGATTACTACGAGGTGCTGGGCGTGGCGCGCAACGCCTCGGCCGACGACCTCAAGAAGGCCTATCGCCGCCTGGCGATGAAGCACCATCCCGATCGCAATCCCGACGACAAGGAGGCCGAGGCGCGCTTCAAGGAGGCCAAGGAGGCCTACGAAGTCCTGACCGACCAGCGCCGGCGTGCCGCCTACGACCAGTTCGGGCACGCCGGTGTCGACCAGGCGGCGGGTGCTGCCGGAGGGCGCCCCGGTGGCTTCGATCCCGGCGAGGCCTTCGGCGACATCTTCGGCGACGTGTTCGGGGACATCTTCGGTGGTGGCGGGCGGCGCAGCCGCAGCGGTGTATTCCGCGGTGCCGACTTGCGCTACGAACTCGCTCTCGACCTGGAGCAGGCGGTATTTGGCACTTCCGTCAACATCACCATTCCGAGCCTGGCGGCCTGCGCGACCTGCCAGGGCTCGGGTGCCACGCCGGGTTCGGGCACCTCCCAGTGCCGCCGCTGCGGTGGGGCCGGGCAGATCCGGGTAAGCCAGGGCTTCTTCTCCATCCAGCAGGCCTGCCCGAGCTGCCACGGCGCCGGCCAGGTCATCGACAAACCCTGCACGGCCTGCAACGGGCGTGGCCGCGTGCAGCAGACCAGGACCCTGGCGGTCAAGGTGCCGGCCGGGGTCGACGAGGGTGACCGCATCCGGCTGTCGGGCGAGGGCGAAGCCGGCCAGAATGGCGGGCCGTCGGGCGACCTGTATGTGGAGATCCGCGTACGCCCACACCCGATCTTCGAGCGGCAGGGGGCTGATCTTTCCTGCGTGGTTCCGGTCGGTTTTGCGGCAGCCGCCCTCGGCGGCTCGATCGAAGTGCCGACCCTCGACGGCGAGGTTACCCTGAAGATCCCGGCGGAGACCCAGCCCGGCAAGGTGTTCCGGCTGCGTGGCAAGGGTGTGCGCCCGGTGCGGGGACATGCGGCCGGCGACCTGTATTGCCGCATCGACGTGGAGGTCCCGGTCAACCTGACGGCCGAGCAGAAGCGCCTGCTCAAGTCCTTCAACGACGCGCTGGCGGCCGACGGCGACAGCCACCGGCCGCGCAGCCGCTCCTGGAAGGAAGGCGTCAGGAAGTTTTTCGAACAGCTCGGTTCCTGAGAAGATGCCTGCAGCCTGACCAACAGGAGTGGGAGGAGAACACGTGCGGGTTGCAGTGTTGGGCGCCACCGGGCGCATGGGTACCGCGGTGATACGCCTGCTCGCGGCAAGTTCCGACTGCACGCTCACCGGTGCGGCAGCGGAGGTCGGGCAGCCGCAGGTCGGTGACGACGCTGGCGTCGTTGCCGGAGTCCGTCACCTCAACGTGCCGATCGTGGACACGGCCGAGGCGGCGGTGGCGAATTGCGAGGTCGCGATCGACTTCACGGCTGCGGCGGCCACCGCCAGCCATCTCGAGGCGTGCCAGCGCCAGCGCTGCGCCCTGGTGCTCGGCACCACGGGTCTCACGGACCAGCAACTCGTGGAGATCGAGCGCGCAGCAACCGTCCTGCCGCTGGTCTACGGGCGCAACATGAGCGTCGGCGTGCTGGTGTTCACCGAGCTGGCCCGGCGGGCAGCACAGTTGCTCGGCGGCGAAGCGGACGTGGAAATCAGCGAAGCGCATCATCGCGACAAAGTCGATGCCCCGTCCGGTACCGCGCTGCAGGTCGGCGAAGTGATCGCGCGGGAACTCGGTGGACGGCTCGACGATCTGGCGGTCTTCGACCGCTTTGCCACCCGTGCGCCGCGCCGCCACGGCAGCATTGGCTTCGCTTCGGTACGGGCCGGCAGCATCGTCGGTGACCACGACGTGCTGTTTGCACTGGACGAGGAGATCATCCATCTGCAGCATCGCGCCCTCGACCGCACCACGTTTGCCCGCGGCGCCGTACGTGCGGCCCGCTGGGTTGTCGGCCGCCCACCCGGCCTGTACGGCATGGCGGACGTACTCGGGCTCCCCGGGGCCGCGAGGCCGCGGTAGCGCTGCTGGTTGCATGCAGTCGGCGGTGATGGTGTCGCGTCGCCTGCTCGTTTAGAATCGCAACGCTTCAGCAGCGATATCATGCGTGGCGGGAGGGACCCAGTCCGGTTGCCTCCCGCCATTCGTATCCGTGAGCCGGAAACACGTGAGGAATCAAGGGTGACTGAACCCGCTGTGCTCGCGCTCGAGGATGGCAGCCTGTTCCACGGCGTCTCGATCGGGGCGCCCGGGCGGACCATCGGCGAAGTGGTGTTCAACACCGCGATGACGGGCTATCAGGAGATCCTGACGGACCCGTCGTACTGCCGCCAGATAGTCACGCTGACCTACCCGCACATCGGTAATACGGGAACCAATTCGGACGATCACGAGAGCGAGCGGGTCTTCGCGGCAGGCCTGGTGGTCCGCGACCTGCCGGCCCTCGCCAGCAATTTCCGCTCGGAACTGCCGCTGTCTGAATTCCTGCGCCGCGGCAACGTGGTTGCCATTGCCGAGATCGATACGCGACGACTGACGCGGATCCTCCGGGACAAGGGCACCATGTCCGGCTGCATCATGACCGGGACCGCCGACGTGAAGACTGCGGTGGAGCACGCGCGACGCTTTCCGGGCCTGGCCGGCATGGACCTGGCCCGCGTGGTGACCACGAAGGAGCGTTACCAGTGGAATCTCGGGCCGAACTGGCCCCATCCGGCAACGCTGCCCGGGAAGCGCGCCGCACAGTTCCAGGTGGTGGCCTACGATTTCGGCATCAAGCGCAACATCCTGCGTCTGCTTGCGCAGCGCGGCCTGCGCCTGACGGTGGTACCGGCGCGGACCCGCGCCGATGAGATCCTTGCGCTCCGACCGGACGGCGTATTCCTGTCGAATGGGCCGGGCGACCCGGAACCCTGTGACTACGCCATCGACGCCATTCGGACCTTGCTCGCGCAGCGCGTACCCTTGTTCGGGATCTGTCTCGGGCACCAGCTGCTCGCTCTGGCCTCGGGGGCACGGACATCGAAAATGAAGTTCGGCCATCATGGCGCGAACCACCCGGTGAAAGATCTGGATTCCGGCCGGGTGTTCATCACCAGCCAGAATCACGGCTTCGCCGTCGACCCCGACAGTCTGCCGCCGACGCTGCGGCAGACACACGTTTCGCTGTTCGACGGCAGCATCCAGGGGCTTGCCCGCAGCGATGTGCCCGCCTTTTCGTTTCAGGGGCACCCCGAGGCCAGTCCCGGCCCGCACGACATCACCGAATTGTTCGACCGTTTCGTGACCCTGATACGGCACTCTCAGACTCGGGAACAGCATGCCCAAGCGTAGCGACATCCAGAGCATCCTGATCCTTGGGGCCGGCCCGATCGTGATCGGTCAGGCCTGCGAATTCGACTACTCCGGCGCCCAGGCCTG
>CAUJIY010000053.1 GCA_963205295.1 Pseudomonadota bacterium | reverse complement strand
ACAGCTCCTCTGGGCGTCCCCCAGGCACCCCAAGGCGGCAGCGCCACCTCGCCACCCTCACAATCCAGCGAAGCATTTTTATGGACCCCGAAAAACCTTCTGATCCTTGGGCCAGCCTGGCGGCCGACCTAGGTGTCCAGGACCCTGTCGTACCAACTCCTCCAACTCCTCCGCCTGCCCCCACCCCCGCCGCGACCGTCGCCCCGCGACACCAGCCGGGACCCGTCACCCCCAATTCACCCGCGCCAGGCTTTCCCGGTACGCCTTCAGGCCGACGGCGATCAGGCTGCTGCCGGCGACACCGGCGACGATCGTCACCAGCGCCATGGAGTAGTGCAGCTTCTGCGGGTCGCCGAATACATGGTCCGTGACCCAGCCCATCGCGAACGGGCCGAGCCCGGCGCCGGCGATGCCGATGACGAGGACGTAGATCGACGTCACCAGCCCGCGCAGCTGGTTCGGGGTGATCTCGGCGATTGCCGCCAGTGCCTGGGCCGGGGCGTAGTTGCTGAAGATGCTGGCGAGCGCGAAGCCGGCCAGCGCCAGCTCCGGCGTGGGCAGCAACGGCGCGATGCCGGTGCCGACGGTGAGGCCCACGCCGCCGAGGAGCACGGTGCGCATGGCCCCGTCGCTGCGGCCGCGCTGCTTGAACCAGCCGGTGACGAAACCGCTGCTCACGGCCGAGAAGATGCCGGCCATGCCACCGAAGATGCCGTACCAGATGCTGAACTTCGCCACCGGCCAGCCGTGCAGGCGCAGGAAGTACGCCGGCAGCCAGTTCACCCAGCCGTAGACGGCGAGCACGATGAGCGCCACGCCGCAGTGATGACAGGCGAGGGTGGTCGCGTTCCGGCGCAGGAACACCCCGGCGCTGATGGCGCCGGCCCCGCTGCCGGCCAGCGCGAGATCCCGGCGCCTGGGTTCGCGCACGGTGAGCGCCAGCAGAGCTGCAGGCACGAGGCCGGCCAGCCCGATGATGATGAACACGGCCTGCCAGGCGGGGATCGGCCCGAGCAGCGGCATGTCGAAGTCACGACCGCCGGTGCCGACACCGACGAAGCCGAGGATGACGCCACCGCCAAGGTAGGCCACGCCCGTGCCGAGCGCCGTCGACATGGTGTAGATGCCGAACGCCTTCGGCCGTGTGGCCGGCGCGAAGTAGTCGCCGATGAGCGAGGTGGCGCAGGGGTTGAGGGTGGCTTCACCCACGCCGACGCCGGCGCGCATGGCGAACAGGCCGCCGAAGCTGCGTACCAGCCCGGCGCCGGCCGTCATCAGGCTCCACAGCGCCGTGCCGGCCGCGAGCAGCCACTTGCGGCTGACGCGATCGGCGGCCCAGCCGATCGGCAGGCCGAACAGGGTGTAGAAGACGGCGAAGGCGAGCCCCTGGATGACGCCCATCTGCGAGTCGCTGAGGCCGAGGTCGTGCTGGATCGCTGGCGTGAGCAGCCCGACGATGATGCGGTCCATGAAGCCGAACAGGTACGCCGAACAGATGATCGCGAGGCAGTACCAGGCATAGGCGGGGCGTGGATACGGCGGGTTCGGTTGCACGGTGCGGCCTTTCACGAGCCGGCCTGCGCCGGCGGGCTGGACAGTAATGGATCTCCCGGTGCCCGGCGAGTGCTCGCCCGTCGTCAGCCCCGGTTGGTGTGCATGTGCCGGTGGACGAAGAAGTAGTAGATCCCGCCGAGCACGAGCAGCGTGCCGCCGAGCCACAGCGTGATGCGGTGCAGGTCGCCTTCGAGCAGGGCCTGGTCCTGGCCGGCAACGACGCCGAGCCAGGTGAGCACCGTGCACCAGAGCGCCGAGCCGACCACGGTCGCCAGCGAGTAGTACCCGAAGTGCATGCGCACAATCCCGGCCGGGATGCCGATCAGGTGGCGAATCACCGGCAGCAGGCGCGAAATGAAGATGCCGACCGTGCCGTAGTGGTTGGCCCAGGCCTCGGCACCGATGATCTTCTCCGGGGTGACCAGCAGGTAGCGCCCGAAGCGCATCAGCAGCGGCCGGCCGACGAGGCGTGCGCCCCAGTACATGACGGTGGCGCCGAGCCAGGAGCCGACGGTGCCGGCGACGACGATGCCGGTCAGGCTCATGCTGCCGCGCGTGTGGGCGAGGTGGGCAGCCGGCGGTATCACCACCTCGCTCGGCAGCGGGATGATCGAACTCTCCATCGCCATCAGCAGCACGATCAGCGGGTAGCCGCCGTCCTCCAGGGCACCGAGGTACCAGTCCATGAACTGCGCGAGCAGTGCTTCCATCGCCGTCGTCAGTCCTGCAGGCTGTACTCGACGGTGGCCACCACGCGCACGGTCTTGTCGATCTGGCTCTCCGCGTTCATCCCCGGCGCCTGGTCGCGTGGCAGGATCTCGAACACGCCCTGGCTGGCGCGGCGGATGCCGCCGAGCCGGCTCTTTGAATCATGCGCGAACTGTTCGGCCGCCTCGCGCGCGCGTGCGGTGGCGTCGGCGATCATCGCAGGCTTCAGGGCGTTGAGGCCCGTGAACACGTAGGTCGGGCCGCTCGCGCCATACTCGCCGCCTGAGGCCAGCACCACGCCGGCCGACACGAGTTCGCCGACTTTCTCGGAAGCCGCCTGGATCTTCTCCGGTTCGGTCGAGCGCACCACCAGCGTCTGGGTGATGACGAAGCGGCTGCCCGCGTCGGCGTTGCCGTACTGGTTGGCGCGGGCGTCGCTCACCGCAAACGCCTGCAGGCGCGCGCTCGCCGGATCGATGTCGTGGCGAACGAGGAAATCACGGATCGCGCCGATGCTGTGTTCGAGGGCGCCCTGCGCGGTGTCGAGCTGGTCGCTCGCCGCGGTGATGCGCAGCGGCCAGATGGCGATATCGGCAGCAGCCTCGCGCTCGGCGATGCCTTTTACCGTGACCACGCGATCGGCGGTGCGGGCGCCGATCAGGCCCTGGCCGACCAGACCGCCGGCGGCGGCGAGGCCGAGCGCGACCAGCAGCGCGGGTACCACATAGTCCTTGCGATCGTTCATGGGCAGGTCCTCGGCACGAGGCTCAGGGGGTTGGCGGGGGCTGCGGCACGAGGCGCTGTACGGTGTGCATCCCGGCCGCCGTGACGAACAGGCGCCCATCCGGCGCTGCGGCGACGTCCGTGACCGCTGGTGAAGCCGTCGCTGGCTGCGTCGCCAGCCCGTCGGCGAGAATCTCGCGCTGGCCGCTGGCGGGATCGACGGCGAGCACCCGGCCACGGCGCGCCTCGACCACGGCGAGGCGCCCATCGGGCAGCAACGCCAGTCCTTCCGGGCGCCCGATACCGGTGGCGACGGTGCTGCGTTCGTAGCGGTCGAGGCGCACCGCGGTGATGCGGCCGGCGAGCGCTTCGGTGACGTAGGCCACAGTCGGGCTCGCCACGACGATGCCGATGGGGCCCTCCAGGCCTTCGGCCACCGCGCGCGGGCGCGACTCCGGCCCCGGCCCGAGGTGCAGCAGGGCCCCCGAGCCGTACTCCGCGACGAGCACCGCACCACCCGGCAGCAGGCGCAGCCCAAGCGGCGTGTGCAGGCCGGAGACGTTGAAGGTCACGGTGCCGTCGGCATCGAGCGCGCGTACCGAACCCGAGAGACTGCTGCTCACGGCCAGGCCATTGCTGGCCGCGTCGACCATCGTCGGGGCGATCGAGTCGCCGCGTGTCGGCAGGGGCTCGGCTGCACCGCTGGCGGCATCGACGGCGAGCAGGCAGCCGCGCGCAGCAACGATGACCACGTCGGACTCGTCGCTGCGCACGACGGCGAGGCCACCCGGGATCACGGTGGCCACGGGCGCCCCGCTGCACTCGGCGGGCAACGCGGCGAGCAGCGGCTGTGCGCGCCAGGGCGGCAGGGGCGTGCCGGCGCAGCCGGCGAGCAGCACGGCCGCGGCCAGCAGGCCGGGCAACGGGCGTGGCATCAGCGGCATGCGCGCGGTACTCCGGTTGACGGCCCGGGACACACCCGCATGGGCGAGACCGGCCGCGCGTCACACTAATAGGCCCGGCCGCCGCGGTCAAACACGGCGCGGGGTGCGCGCCGGGCCGTGGGCTCAGCGCAGCCGCGGCAGCAGTTCGCGTCCGATGATGTGCAACGCCTCGGCCGGTGCATCGTGCAGCCGCAGGGCGTTCTCCGTCAGGCCGGCGGCGGCGAAGCGGCGCAGGCGCTCGGCGTGGCGGTCGAGATCGGCGAGATCGCCGGCGAGGCTCAGGCCTTCAACCAGTTTGGCGCAGATTTCGGGCGGCACGCCCTTGATGTCGCCGCTCCTGGTGCGAAAGGCGGTGAGGAAGGCGTTCTTGTTGGCCTCGACGATGGCTGCTTCCTCCGGGCTGAGCAGCGGTCCGTACCACTCCTCGCCGAGCCAGCCGCGGATCATCAGTTCGCGCCGCGCCTCGGCGAAGGAATGCTCGCGGTCCCGCTTGACGTGGAAGGCGCAGAAGTTGTTGACCCGGAAATCGCCGGCCGGGCGCTGGTGCCGGACGAGGGCGGCGCGCAGGTTCGCCATGGTCGGCTCGAGCATGGGGAGTGTCATGTCGCTGAGCATGGTGCCGTCGGCGAAGCGCACGGCCATGTCGAGCATGTTCGGCCCGGTGGCGCCGGCGTAGACGAGCGGCGGCGGCCCCTTGACCCAGGTCGAACGGAAATAGCGCGCGCTGTAGACCTCGCCGCCCCACTTCACGACCTGTCCGGAAACGGCGCGGCGCACCATGGCGATGGCCTCGCCGCAGCCGGTCACGCGCTTGCCGTATCTCACGCCGAGCACGCCCGGCCACTCGCCGCCGCCGCCGATGACCACCATGGCGCGCCCGCCGGAGTATTCGTTGAGGGTGGCGACCGCGTTGGCGATCTTGAGCGGATGCATCTCGTAGGGGCTGATCACCACGGCACCGAGGCGGATGCGCCGGGTGGCACTCGCCGCCGGCATCAGGCACATGAAGGCGTCGCGGCCGTTGGAGTAGTTCTGGGTCCACAGGCCGCGGATGCCGTAGTTCTCGGCGAGCACAGCGAGTTCGGCGACCTGCGCCGGCGTGGCGTCGGCTTCGAGGATCACGTCGATATCCATGGTCGGCTCCGGTGGCGTACGGCAATGGGTGCGGCCGAATCTAGCACGGGCGGCACTGGGTGCTGGCGGGTGATTGCGGCATCTACCTAGCGGCAAAGAGTCGCGGCTGGCGCCGCCCACAGGAGGAGTGGGGGGGGGGGGGGGGGGGGGGGGGGCCGGGGGGGGGGGGGGGGGGGGGGGGGGGGGGGGGTTGGGGGGGCCGGGGGGGCTGCGCATGCGGCCAGCAGCGCAGCGGTGCATACGCCCAGCCAGGCCCACGGGC
>CAUJIY010000052.1 GCA_963205295.1 Pseudomonadota bacterium | reverse complement strand
GCCCTGCGGGTGTGGCTGCGCGACGGACGCCCGCTGCGCTTCGATCCGCGGGAGGCGCGCGCCGGCAGCGCGCTCGACACCCTGCCGCACTGAGCGTTCAGTAGAGCATCACCTCGCGGCGCGCCTCGCGCCACGCTGCCTCGTCACGGGCGGCGAGTACCTCGAGATCCGCTGCGCCCGCCTTCGGGTCGTCGACCCATTCGCGCAGCTGCGCACCGCCGTTGATGACGTCGATCGCGAGCCGGTCGTGCTCGTACTCGTAGGGGAAATCGCGCCACAGCGGATAGTCCGGGCAGAGCGTGCGCAGGGCCTTGAACAGCAGCGCCTGCAACCGCCACGGACGGAAATGGCGGTGATCGTAGGCGGGGTCGTCGACGTGCATCTGCACGCCCGCGCACAGCTGCCCGGCGTGCTTGTGGAAGGTCGGCTCGAACCAGCAGGGGCGCAGCCGGCAACCCGCGAGCCAGGCGGGTGCGAGCCGCTGCATGCAGTCGAGCAGTGCTGCGGGATCGAGGTCCGGCGCGCCGCAGAGTTCGAGCGGTCGCGTCGTGCCGCGCCCCTCGGAGAGCGTGGTGCCTTCGAGCATCACGGTGCCGGGATAGCAGCGCGCCATGGCGAGGTTCGGTGCATTCGGACTCGGGTTTACCCAGCTGCGCTCGCCCACGGGCCAGCCGAAGCCCGGGGCGGCTTCCGGCCGCCAGCCCTCGAGCGGCACCACGCGGTAGTCGAGGTCGAGGCCGAGCGTGCGGCGGAACCAGTGGCCGAGTTCGCCGAGCGTCAGGCCGTGGCGCATCGGCAGCGGCCCGGCGCCGACGAAACTCTCCTCCCCGGGGCGCAGCAGCAGGCCCTCCACCGGGCGGCCGATCGGATTGGGGCGGTCGAGCACCCACACGGCCTTGCCGCTGGCGGCCGCGGCCTCGAGCACGTAGCGCAGCGTGGTGACGAAGGTGTAGACGCGGCAGCCAAGATCCTGCAGGTCGACCAGCAGCAGGTCGAAGGTTTCGAGCATCGCCGCGCTCGGCCGGCGTACCGCGCCGTAGAGGCTGAACACCGGGATGCCGTGCACCGGGTCGTGGTAGTCCGGCGACTCGACCATGTTGTCCTGCTTGTCGCCGCGCAGCCCGTGCTGGGGGCCGAAGGCGCTCGCCACGGGGATACCGGCGGCACGCAGCGCATCGAGTGCGTGCACGAGTCCGGCGGTGACGGAGGCCGGATGCGCGAGCAACGCGACACGCCGCCCGCCGAGGTCGCGCTGCAGCTGGTCGTCCGCCAGCAGGCGGTCGAGGCCGAATTTCGTCACGTCGCGCCCTGCTCCTCGAAGGCCGGCAGCTCCAGCGCGAAGCCGTCCGGGTGGTGGAAGTCGGGCGGTCCCGCCGGGTGGCGCAGCGCCCAGTGGCTGATTGTGCCCGAACTGTCCTCGAGCACGGCACTCAAGGCGAGGCGCAGCGCTCCGGCGGTCAGTGCCCCGGGCAGGCGCACCTCGAGGACGAGCCGCGAGTCCGCACGCTGCCAGCGCGCCGGTGGCGGTGCGTCGAGTGCGAGCGCTGTCATGCCGGTACGGTAAGCGGAAAAGGCGTACGCGGCCCAGGCACCGGACGGCGCAAAATTGAATTCGAGATACCCCGCGGCACCCGACGCGGCGAGGAATGCCTCGAAGCAGGTGTGGCGCCATAGCCCGTCGCAGCGTACCGGCAGGGCCGGTGCCGGCAGCCGGATCGTGCCGGGCACGAAGCCGAGATCCCAGGCGAGCAGCAGCCCGCCGTCGGGTTCGCGCTGCGCGCAGGTCGCGAACCGGGTCACCGGGACACCTGCCGCACCCGGGTGCGGCAGCAATGGCAGCGTGACGCCGCTCACGCAGCCGACGGCGGCGGTTTGACCTGCGTGGCGACGAAGCCCTTCAGCGCAGCCATGCGCGCCACCCAGGCCGCGACCTTCGGGCATTGCGAATAGTCGAGCTGGCGGCCAAGTTTGGTCATGAGATACGCGGCGATGGCGAAGTCGGCAACGGTGAGATCGCCGAGCAGGTACTCGCGGCCGGCGAGCTGCTGCTCGAGGATCTGCAGCAGCGGCGTCACGGCGGCGAGATCCTTGTCGTCGGCCGTCTTGAGCGCGCCCATCGCCGGCATCAGGTGGCAGCTCTGCCAGTGCAGCCAGCGGTCGAGATCGGCGCGGCCGCGGGCGTCGGTCGGCACGGAGTGCGTCGCCGGGAACTTCGTGCCGAGGTAGGTCAGGATCGCATTCGACTCCCACAGCCGGAAGTCGCCGTCGACCAGCACCGGCACCTTGCCCATGGGGTTGAGCGCCAGGAACGCGGGCGTCTTCGTCTCGTGGTCCTTGAAGCTGACATGGTGAATCTCGACGTCGAGGTCGAAATGCCGCACGAAGGCCTCGACCTTGCGATTATTCGGCGTGACGGTGAACGTATGAAGGCGCATGGTGCACTCCGCAGGTCGGGCCGGCTGGCGATCCGGCGGATTATTGCGCGTGACCACCCGGACTGTCATCGCGGCGGACTGCCGCGCGCCGGGAGCTTGCGACTACAATGCCCGCCATGCACCTGCCGCCGACACCCGCCCTGCTCGCCTTGCTGACGTTGTTCGCACTGCCCGCCCACGCCGACCCGGCGATGGCCAGCGGCGGCGAACTCTACCAGCGCTTCTGCGCGAGCTGCCATGGCGCCGATGGTCGTGGCGACGGCCCGGCCGCCGCGGCACTCGACCCGTCGCCGGGCGATCTCACCACGATCGCGCACCGCCGCTCCGGCCGCTTCCCGATCGACGAGATCCACGAGATCATCGACGGGCGGGCGCGGCTGCCCGCCCATGGCACGCGCACCATGCCGGTGTGGGGTTACGAGTTCGAGGCAGGCGCGCCGCAGGCTGCGCCGGGCCGCGCTGCCGCCCAGTCGATGACCCAGCGACTCGTGACCTACCTGCAATCCCTGCAGCGTTAAGTCATCAGAAAGCACCTCGACTGTGCTGATTTGCCGACGGTTGCGGCGCGCCGGGAATTGGCGGGCAATTCGTTATGGTAAATGACATGCGGGTTGCGGTCCGCGTATGCGAACTGCGTGCTTGCCCAGGTCGATCCGGTCACGTAGCGTCTGCCCCAGAATAACGACCCGGCTCCGGCAATCGGACCAGAAAGTGTCCTTGCCGCAGCCCGCGTAAAGGGGATACATGTTCGACCTTTCGAACCAGCATCGTCACCGGCATGAGGTCGTGCGGCGGTCGTGTGCGTTCATGCTCGCGATGATCCTGTCCGCGGCAACCACGACAGCGTCCGCGATCACCATCGATCTCACCAACGCCGGCGGCGCAGGTTCCTACGGCAACAACCTGGTGTTCGCCGATGGTGGCATCACGGTCACCGCATCAGCCTGGGCGGAGACGGGCAGCGAGTCACCCGCCAGTTCCGGGTACTACCTGTTGCAGACGGCGCAGATCTGGAGCTGGAGCACAGGGCTCGGCGTCTGCAACCGCAACGAGGGTGTGGCGAGCGGCTCCTGCAACAACAACGAACACGAACTCGACGCCGTCGGCCGCGATGACCTGATGGTCTTCTACTTCGACCAGGTCGTCAGCTTCGCGGCCCTGCAGGTCACGGTCGATCCCTACGACGGCTCAGGCAGCGACCCGAACGACCGCGACCTGCGTTACTGGGTCAGCACGGTCGGTGCTGCACCGGCGCTGGGCACTTATACATTCAATACGCTGGCGCCGACTTTCGGCACCGGCTTCCTGAGTTCAGCCGCATCGAGCTACAACCCGTTCACGCACAGCCTCACCGGAGGCAGCGGCGGAGCACTGACCGGCAATCTGTTGCTGATCAGCGGTAACTACGCCAACCGGAACTGCACCACCGCCAATGTCAGCTCGGACAGCGAGTGCGAGGCCTACAAGATCTCGAGTCTGACGATCCAGGCCGTCCCGGTTCCCGGCGCCGTCTGGTTCACGGGCTCCGCGCTCGGCCTGCTGGGCTGGGTGCGCCGGCGTATCCGCAACTGAGCGCAGGCGACCGCCGGGCCGTCACGGCAGAGCGGACCAGCATCGTGCCGGCATGGTGGCCGTGCCGGCTGCCACAGGGCGACGGCGCGATGCGTTTGCGCAAGAAGCGTGTTGTGCCACGCTGATCCGGGTCCTTCGGACTGTCATGCCGATGAATGCAGGCCCCGGATTATGTGAACTGGCGGCGTCCCGCCGCAATTGACGCCAATCCGGGCGGGCGTACACTCGACAGTGCGTCAGCCGCCGGAGAACAACGATGTACAAGCTCACGCGCGCTTCGCTCCTCCTCGCCAGCATCCCGATGCTCGTGCTCGGCACGACCGCGCACGCCGCGCTCTACAACGGCGTCGAGTTCCCACAGGGAGCCGCTTCGTTCGCCGATTCCGTGGCGAACTTCAGCCCGGGACCTGGGCCGGCGGCAGCCTTCCTCGACCAGAACCAGTCGCTCGGCATACCCGACGTCACGCAGACGACCGGCCTGCTTTGTTTCCAGGTGCCGACACCTCAGAACTGCAAGTTCACGTCGCTCGGCGATGGCGGCAGCCTGACGCTGCGCTTCACGAACAATGTGCTGACCGGAAGCAGCCTGACGGGGACCGCGGACGGCTTCAACGATCTCTGGGTGGTCGAGGTGGGAGTTGCCGAATCGACCAACGTGGAGATCAGCGCCGACGGCTCGGCCTGGATCGACGTCGGTGACATCGTCGGTGGCGGCGGCAGTTCCATCAACGTATTCACCTACGGCTTCGACATCGACGCCTTCGGCTTCGACGTCAACGACAGCTTCACCTGGGTGCGTCTCACCGACGTGCTGACGGACCCGGACACGAGCCCGCAGGGTGCGGACATCGACGCGGTCGGCGCCATCCAGACCGTCATCCCGCTGCCGGCTGCCGCCTGGTTCCTGCCGGCGGGCCTGGTGCTCGCCCGCTGGGTGCGGCGTCGACCGGTGCACTGATCGTTCCGCAGGGCCCACCTGCCGTCGCGGTTCGCCCGCCCGTAGCAGACCTGCCGGCCCGCAGGACGCCACACCCCGTCACCGGCCCCCCAACCGGGATCGAGGCCGAAGCCCGCTGCTGCGGGCCGGCCCCGAGCGCCCTGGGGATGGTGGATCGATGCTCCCGCAGGTACACTGCTGCACTGGGAGGATGTAAATCCGCCTGGGGGGGACCTAAGGTCGTTCATCCTGCTGCCCGTCGCCGTGCCCGGTGGCGTGCCGCGGCATGGCACCGGAAGTTTCCTCCGACCGGCTACGAGACAGAGCGACAGAAGCGAACTCGGCTCCTAAACAGAACTGACAGCTGCTTGCGGCCACTCCGTCGTATACGAGCCATTCGATTGATTCGAGAGACCAGGAGCACAGATGGAATCTAAGTTGTACGTTGGCAACTTGTCGTACTCCACGACGGAGGATGACCTGCGCCAGCTGTTTGCACAGGCCGGAAACGTGAAGTCCGTGTCGGTGATCAAGGACCGCGATACCGGCCGTTCGAAGGGCTTTGCCTTCGTCGAGATGGGCAGCGATGACGATGCCCAGAAGGCGATCAGCCAGTTCAACGGCCAGTCGTTTCAGGACCGTTCGCTGAAGGTGAATGTCGCCCGCCCGCGTGAGGATCGTCCTCGTGGCGGCGGCGGCTTCGGGGGTCCGCGCGGCGGTGACCGCGGCGGCCCGCGTGGCGGTGGTGGTTTCGGCGGCGGCGGTGGTGACCGCGGCGGCCGCGGGCGCTCCTGGTAAACGCTTCTCCCCGGCTCGTCCGGGGAGTTTTGGCTCGATCCGACGGTCAGGTGCCTCGCCCAGGCGGGGTACCTGGCCGTTTTTTTTCGGGTGAAATGAAGTCGCGGCGGGCGCGATCACTCCACGCCGCCGACGCCGAGTTCCACGCCGATCCACTCCCCGCCCCGCGCCGCGCCTTCACGACGCTCGCCGGCCTGGACGCGCGCACCATCGACCGTCCCGCTGCCCGTCAGCGCGGCGACGATGGCTGTGGCGCGGGCGGCGCCGAGGGCCTCGAGTTCCTCCGCGGTAACCGGCTGGACCGCCGCCAGGTCCGCACGCAGGCGCCCGAGATAGGCCAGTTCGTCGAGCCGCGCGCGGCCCTGCGGATCATCCGGCGGCGGCGCCTGGAAACCCGCCTGCAATTCGTCGAGGCTCCGTTCCGGGAATCGGCGCTCATAGAGCGCCTCGATCACCTGGCGCGTGCGCCGCTCCAGCCCGCGCCCGGAGCCCGGTGCGCCGGAGGCAGCCAGTTCCTGCTCGACCAGGGCGTCGAGCTTCGCCGTGCGCAGCACGGCCGTATCGGCAGCAGGATCGACCACCGCCGGCACGGCCACGGTCAGCGCGGGACGGCGCGCGAGCGCTTCGGCAACGCGCAACAGCTTCTCCTGTTCCGGCGGCAGGAGGTCGGCGCGCCCCGGCAGGAAGTCGATGCGGCCGAGGTCCTCCGACTCGATCCCGAGCAGCCCGCCGAGCAGGCGGAATGGCGCTGCCGCGACTTTCGTCACGAGATTGACGAATGCCTTCCAGAGCACGCTGCCGACGCCGAACTCGGGGTCGTCGAGGCTGCCCGACACCGGCATGTCGATGTCGATGCGGCCATTCGCGTCCTTGAGCAGGGCCACGGCGAGGCCGAGCGGCAGATCTGCGGCATCGGGGTGCGGCACCTTCTCGCCGAGTTCCAGCTCGTCGATGACGATCTTGTTGGTACCGACCATCTGCCGGTCGTGGAGCTGGTAGCGCAGGTCGAGGTCGATGCGCCCGCTGGCGATCTTGCGGCCCGCAAACTTGACCAGGTACGGCGACAGCGGCGCCATCTCGATGTTGCGGAAAATCACGGCGACGTCGGCGAGGTCGGTCGGCGAGCTGACGCGCACCTCGCCGTCGACGCGTGCGTGGCCGTACTCCGCCACGCGCCCCTCGAGCCGGATGCGTGACGGTGCCACGCTGCGTGTGTCGATGGTGGTGAACTCGCCCTGCAGCTGCTGGACGCGTGCAGCGAACGGCAACGGCAGGCTGAGGTCCGTGAAGTCCACCTCGCCGTCGCGGATGCGCACGGCACCGACCCGGGCGCGGAATGCCGGCGTTGCCGGGCTGGCCGGCGCTGGTGCCGGTGCCGTCGCGACTCCAGTTCCGGCCGCCGTCTCTTCGACCAGCAGGTCGCCGATGTTGGTGGTCTGGTCACGGGCGATGAAGATGCGGCTGAACGGCCGCTCGAGCCGTATGCGGGTGATCCGCGCCTGGTTGCCGTCGAGCCGCAGCTGCAGGTCGTCGAGGCCGAGTTCACGCCAGGCGAGGAGCTGCTCGTCTTTCCCGAGGTCGTAGGTATCGAGATTGCGGATGCGCAGATCGCCGTCGAACGCGAGCTGCTCGCGCGCATCCGAGCTGAGGTGTCCATCGAGCGCCAGCGTGCCGCCGCGGATCTGCACGCGTGCGATGTCGCTCACGTAGGGCTGCGCCTGGGCCAGCGCAATATCCGCCGCCGTGACCTCGGCGTCGAGCACGACGTCGGGCAGGACGGCGAGCGAGCCGGCGACGTGGACATCGCCACCCGCGCCGAGCCTGACCCCGGCCTCGAGCGGCATGCGTGCACCCGGCTCGGTGGTGACCTCGCGCAGGGTCACGTCGAGGTCGGCGATCGTATGCGTCACCGGTTGCGCCCGTGCGGCATCGGTGAACTCGATGGCCGCGTCGGTGAGCGCCGCCTCGGCGACGCGTATCCGCCATGGGGCTGCGCCGTTGCCCGTCGCCGGTGCCGTCACCGCGGCCGGGGCCGCAACCGGCTCCGGTGCGGTGGCCGGTGGGCGCACGGCGGCCGGCCCGTCCGCTGTGGGCGGCGCAAAGAACTGCGCGAGATCGATGCGGCCGCCGGCATCCAGCCGGGCCCGCACCTTCAACCCGGTGAGCGCGACCGCCTGCACGTCCACCTCCTGCGCCGGCCAGCGCAGCGTGCCGCCCGTGACACGCAGCTGCGACCAGCCGAGAAATCCCGGCGATGCGGCTGCATCGAGGCGCATGTCGTGCACGGTCACCGCCAGGTCGGTCACGTTCGCTGCGACGCTGCCATCGGCCATGCCACGCAGGTCGAAACGCAGACCGAGATCGGTGCTGCCACCAGCGACGTCGAACGCGAACTGATCCCTGATGTAGCGATGCAACAGGCCGAGGAACGGACCGGCCATCGTCACGTTGCCGGAGGCATGCAGCGGATTGACGACGAGGTCACCGGCCACCGTCATGCGCGTACCCGACTCGAGCCCGATGACGAGCTGATGACGCCCGGCAGCGTCGGGCAGCGTGCTCAGTTCGTCGAGCGCCACGCTGAAGGGCCCAACCTGCGTGCGAAACGGAGTCGCCGGCATCGCATCGGTGACGTCGAGCCGACCCCGGTTCAGGCGCAGCTCCTGCACCACCAGGCGTGGCAGGCCGGCCGGGGCTGCGTCGGCCGCCGCCGGCTCCGCAGGCACGAGTTCGAGCAGGTTGATGGCACCGTCACGCCCGCGCACCACGTCGAGGTACGGAGCATCGATGCGCAAGGCGGCCAGCGTCGGTGCCCGCGCGACGAGGCTTGCCAGCGCCTCGAGGTCCACGAACAGCGTGTCGAAGCCGGCGAGGGTATTGCCGTCGGTATCCGCGAGCCGGAACCCGTCGATGCGCAGCGTCAGCAGGAAGGGATTGACCTCGACGCCGGCAATCGTGGCCTCGCGGCCGAGCGTCTCGCGCAGCACCTGCGGCAGTTCACGCTGCACCACCCAGGGCGCCAGCACGAAGCCGGCGAGCGCGTAGAGCGCGAGCGCCAGAACCGTGCCGAACGGCCAGCGCCAGCGGCGCAGCCAGCCTCGCGCAGGGCGCTCCTCACCTGCCGTGGTGGTCTGGGCCATGAGTCGGGCGCCGGCGGGCGGTGGTGTGACCGCTCAGGCCGGGGTCACGTCCTCGTAGAACTCGTGGCTGTGCTCGGGAAGGATGTAGGGAAACAGGTCGCGCGAGCGGCCGGCCGTGGCACTGGAGCGCGCGAACGCGAGCCGCTCCTCGACGCTGTCCCATTCCTCGACGAGGATGAAGTGCGTGCCCTTGACCTGCGGCGGGGGATGACGTGCGAACTCCTCGGCGCTGACGACCTTGCGGATGGCCTCGACCATCGTGCCGGTGCGTGCGCGCAGGATGCGCCGGCCGCGATATCCCCTGGCGGCACGCAGCTGCGGCTCCATGCCCTGGTAGAAACGCGTCACGTCGTCCTCGTGGCCGGGCCTGGCCCAGATGGTGGCGATATAGATGACCATTCCTGACTCCGTTGTCGGTCGCGGCCGCCGGCGTCGCGACCCGCGATTGCAGTATAAACGAACGTATCTGCGCGCCGGCCTTGGCGCTGCATTGCCGGCTGACGCGCATCCGTATGATAATTGCCGGCGTTCCCACTGGTTGCAACGCTCAGCAGGCCCCGATCCATGGCTGGCCAGGAATTCACGCTTCAGGTCAACGCCCGCCTGCCGGACAAGATCGGCCGGCTCACCGATCTCGCCGGCAATTTCTGGTTCAGCTGGCACCGGCCGACGCGACAGCTCTTCGCCCTTCTCGACCGCGACCTGTGGTGGCGCGTGGGCCGCAATCCCAAGGTGTTCCTGCGCTGCGTCGACCAGGCCGTGCTCGACATGGCGGTGGAGAACGAAACCTTCCTCGCCTCGTACCGGCGCGTGCTGGCGGAGTTCGATTCCTACTGCGAACAGCGGCCGACGCGCTACGCGCCGGCGTCGATCGGCGCAGGGGACCTCGTCGCCTATTTCTGCGCCGAGTATGGCTTCCACGACAGTGCGCCGCTCTACTCGGGCGGCCTCGGGATCCTCGCGGGCGACCACTGCAAGACGGCGAGCGACCTGCGCCTGCCGTTCGTCGCCGTCGGGCTCCTCTACCGGAAGGGTTACTTCACACAGCGCATCGACGAGAACGGCCACCAGCTGGTCGAGTACCGGCACACCCCGGCCGAGAACATGCCGGTGGTTCCGGTGCGCGATGCGCACGGCGGGGAGATCGTGGTGCAGGTCCGGTTCCCCGGGCGCCTGGTGAACATCAAGGTCTGGCGTGCCGACGTTGGCCGGGTGCCGGTAATCCTGCTCGACACCGACGTCGCGGAAAACACCGAGGCAGACCGCCAGATCACCCGGGCGCTGTACGGCGGCGACCAGACCACGCGCATCCAGCAGGAGATCGTGCTCGGCATCGGCGGCGTGCGCGCCCAGCGCGCGGCGGGATTCGCCCCCACGGTGTGGCACATCAACGAAGGACATCCGGCGTTCATGGTGGTCGAGCGGGCCTGTGAACTGACGCGTGGCGGGCTGCCCTTCGCCGCGGCCCTCGAGGCGGTTGCGGCCTGCACCGTGTTCACCACCCACACGGTCGTAGCCGCGGGCCACGATGCATTCCCAGCCGATCTGGTGCTCGAGTACCTCGGTGATCAGGTACGCGATCTCGGCATCGCCACCGAGGCCTTCCTCGCCCTCGGCCAGGCCGGCAACGGCGACCAGCGCTTCAACATGACGCGCCTCGCCGTCAGCGGCGCACGCTCGATCAACGGCGTCAGCCAGATCCACGGCGGCGTGTCCGCCAACGTGCTCGCCGGCGCCTGGCCGGACGTGCCGCCGCAGGAGAATCCGGTCGGCTACGTCACCAACGGCGTGCACGTGCCGACGTTCATGCGCGAGGAGTGGTCGGAACTGCTCGACCAGCAGGTCGGCGCCGCCTGGCGCTTCGACCTGATGGACCGCGCGCTGATCGACAGCATCATGAACATACCGGACGGGCGTTTCTGGTACGTCAAACAGCGGGTCAAGAGCGAAACGCTCAACGCCCTGCGCAACCGCATCGGGCGCCAGCACACGCGCAACCGCGTCAGCGGCGCTCACATCCACCGGCTGTTGCGCTACATCGACCCGGAGAATGCCAACGTCCTCACCATCGGCTTTGCGCGCCGTTTCGCGACCTACAAGCGCGCGACCCTGCTGTTCTCCGACCTCGGCTGGCTGCAGGAGATCGTCGATCACGACGAGCGGCCCGTGGTGTTCATCTTCGCCGGCAAGGCGCACCCGGCGGACGAGCCGGGCCAGCAGCTCATGCGCGAGGTGCACCGCGTCGCCAACCTGCCGCAGTTCTTCGGCAAGATCCTGCTGGTCGAGGGCTACGACATCGACCTGGCGGGGCTGCTCACCGCAGGCGTCGACATCTGGCTCAACAACCCGATCTATCCCATGGAGGCAAGCGGCACCTCGGGGATGAAGGCAGCCATCAACGGCACGGTGAACCTGAGCGTGCTCGACGGCTGGTGGGCGGAAGGCTACGAAGGCGACAACGGCTGGGCGGTACCGCCGGCGGCGATGCACAACGGTGACGATGGCGAGCGCGACCGCCAGGATGCCCGCACGCTCTACGAGATCCTCCAGGACGACATCATTCCACTCTACTACCGGCGCGACGAGAAACTCGGCTACTCACCCGGCTGGGTGGAAGTGTGCAAGCGCTCGATGGCCTCGGTGCTGCCGCATTTCAACAGCCACCGCCTGCTGCACGACTATGCCTGCAATTACTACGGCCCGGCTGCCGCGCAGGGCCGGCTCGTTGCGGCACAGGACTTTGCGCCGGCCCGCGAACTCGCCGAGTGGAAGGCGCGCGTGCACGCCGCCTGGGGTGGTGTGGCCCTGCGACTGGCGCAGCCGGTCGTCGAGCGCATCGCGTTCGACGCGAAGGCGCCGCTCGAGGTTGCGGTTCGACTCAACGGGCTCACCACCCGTGACGTGCGCGTCGAGTGCCTGCTGCACCGGGAGCTGTGCTCGGAAGTTGCGGTGCCGGTACGCCAGTACTCGCATCACGGTCGCGCCGGTGATGGCGTGCGCCACCTCGGCACCGAGACCGTATTCGTCGCTCCGCTCGTACCGCAGGCCGAACAGGGCGAGGAAGTCGTCTATCGCCTCGATCTCGCTTCACCCTGGTGCGGCGGCCTGCGCTACTCGATACGCGCGCTGCCACAGCATCGCCACCTCACTCACCCACACGAGACCGGCCTGATGCGCTGGCTGTGACGTGGCAGCCGGTCCCTTCAGACTCCTGCCCGGCGAGCCGTTTCCCGCGGGCGCGAGCGTCGGCAACGGCGGCGTCAACTTCGCGGTGTTCAGTCGCCAGGCCACGGCAGTCACGCTGGTTCTGTATGCGACCGCCGATGCGCGCGAACCACTCCAGGAAATCAGACTCGACCCGGTCGGCAACCGCACTTTCTTCTTCTGGCATGTTTTCGTATCCGACGCAGCGCCCGGCCTGTGGTACGCGTGGCGCGTCGACGGACCGCTCGACACGGCACGCACTGGCCTGCGGCACGATCCGCGCCGCGAGTTGCTCGACCCGTGGGCCCGCGCCGTCGATACCGCGCTCTGGGACCGGGCCGCAGTCGCAAGCCCCGGCAGTACCGCACCCGGCATCCGCGCCGGCGTAATCGACCACGGACCCTACGACTGGGAAGGCGACCGGCCGCTCAACCACCGTCCCGAGGACAGCATCATCTACGAGCTGCACGTCGGCGGCTTCACGCGCCACCCGAACGCACGCGTCGACGCACCGGGCACCTTCGCCGCCATCGTCGAGAAGATCCCCTACCTGCAGAGCCTCGGCGTCACCGACATCGAACTGATGCCGGTGATGGCTTTCGACACCCAGGATGTACCGGCCGCAACCGCCGCCCATGGACTGGTCAACTTCTGGGGCTACAGCCCCTTCGGCTTCTTCGCTCTGCATCCACCCTACTGTTCCGGCACCGACGAGCGGCGCGAGTTCCGCGACATGGTCAAGGCCCTGCACCGCGCCGGCATCGGCGTGATCCTCGACGTGGTGTTCAACCATACTGCCGAGGGCGGCCCCGACGGGCCGATGATCAGCTTCAAGGGCTTCGGCAACGACATCTTCTACCATCTCGATCCTGCCGACCGCCGCCGCTATCGCGACTATTCCGGCTGCGGCAACACCGTGAACTGCAATCATCCGCTGGTAGCACGCTACATCGTGCAGTGCCTCGAGTACTGGGTGCGCGAGATGCACGTCGACGGCTTCCGCTTCGACCTCGCCAGCATCCTCGCCCGCGGCGAGGACGGCCAGCCGATGTATCACGCCCCGGTGCTGTGGAACATCGAGTTCTCGGAGGTCCTCACGCACACGCGTCTCATCGCCGAGGCCTGGGACGCCGGTGGGCTGTACCAGGTCGGCGATTTTCCCGGCTTCCGCTGGGCCGAGTGGAACGGCCGCTTCCGTGATGCGGTGCGCCGCTTCGTGCGCGGCGACGGCGGGCTGATCGGCGAGATCGCCTCGCGCATCTCCGGCAACAGCGACCTGTATGCGGGCAGCGGACGGCTGCCGATCAACAGCGTCAATTTCGTGACCTGCCACGACGGCTTCACGCTGCACGACCTGGTGAGCTATGACCGCCGCCACAACGAGGCCAACGGCGAGGACAACCGCGACGGCAGCACCGAAAATCTCAGCTGGAACTGTGGCGTGGAGGGCGCCACGGACGATCCCGCCGTACTCGCGCTGCGCCGGCGACTGGCACGCAATCACCTCGCCATCCTCATGCTCTCGCAGGGCCAGCCGCTGCTGCTCGCCGGCGACGAGGTGTTGCGCAGCCAGCGCGGCAACAACAATGCCTACTGCCAGGATAACGAGATCTCCTGGTTCGACTGGTCGCTGGTGGAGCGACATGCGGATTTCCTGCGCTTCACCCGCGAACTCGTGCGGCTGCGCCAGCGGCATCGCGCCCTGCGCCGGCGCCGCTTCCTGACCGGCGCACCCGGCAGCGGCCAGAACGGCCAGCCAGACATCCGCTGGTATGGCGCATCAGGGAATGCCCCGGACTGGTCAGGCGACGAGGGGCGCTACCTCGCCTTCACGCTGTCGCCGCGTGAGCCCGGTGAACCGGCCCTGCATGTGATCCTGAACATGGGCTCCGACGCGCACACCGCGCCACTGCCGCCCGTCGAAGATGCGACCTGGCGCCGTGCACTCGACACCTCGCTGCCGGCGCCAGCGGACATCGCCCCACCGGAGCTGCAGGAGCCGGTCCCGGGAGCGACCTACGCCGTCGCGCCACGCACGGTCGTCGTCCTCGAGGCCTGGCCCGCCTGACCCGACAGGCAGGGAGTCGGGGCTCGCGCCCCTCCCACCCCGCCCTCCCTGCTGTGGGAGCGACGCCAGTCGCGACATCCCTCCCCGCTGTGGGAGCGACGCCAGTCGCGACATCCCCGATGGAAGCGGGTTCAGCCGCAGCTTGCGTGGCGACGCCGGAGCCACGCCAGAACGGTTGCGAAACCGGTCAGGAACAGCGGCAGGGCGGGCGTGACCGGGACCATCGTCTCGCGACCGGGTTTTTCCTGAAGGCCGGCCTGGAACTCATCAAAGCCGCTCGCGGTCAGGAAGAACCCCGTGGGAGTGGCCACCGGATTGGTGCCGACCAGAGCGGACAGGAAGGTGGCGTCCAGGTTGCCCACGCCGATCGCATTGACCGTGATTCCTGCAGCACGTGCGGCGTCGGCGGCAGCGATTGCCAGGGCACGATCGGCCGCGTTTGGCTGGCCCGCTCCATTCGGCAGCGTCGGCACGCCAAACCTACACTGGGGCAGGGCGGTGGTGATCGACAGCCAGCACGATGCCGGCGAGCGGCGGCAGGGTGACGACGATCGAATGCGGCTGGTCCATCCACGGCAGCGGCTCAGCCGGCCGCGGGAAGGGATTGCCGAGGTCGCTGCCACCGTAGAAGCGCGAGTCCGAGTTGAAGACCTCCTGCCACGCGCCGGCCGCGGGCACGCCGAGGCGGTAGCCGTGGCGGGGCACCGGCGTGAAGTTCAGCACCACCACCAACGCCGTCGACTCGTCGCGACGGAGGAATGCGATGATCGAGTGGTCGGCATCGTCCCAGCGCAACCACTGGAAGCCGCGTGACTCGAAGTCGAACCGGTGCAGCGCCGGTCGTTCGCGGTACAGCCGGTTCAGGTCGGCCACGACCTGGCGCACGCCGCCGTGGCGCGAATCGCCGAGCAGCCCCCAGGGTACGCTGCCACGGTGATCCCACTCCCCCGGCTGCGCCAGCTCACCGCCCATGAACAGCAGCTTCCTACCCGGATACATCCACTGGAAGGTGTAGAGCAGGCGCAGGTTGGCGTAGCGCTGCCAGTCGTCGCCCGGCATGCGGCCGAGGATCGAGCGTTTCCCGTGCACCACCTCGTCATGCGACAGCGGCAGGATGAAGTTTTCGGAAAAAGCGTAATGCAGCCCGAACAGGATGTCGCCGTGATGGTGCCGGCGGTAGATCGGGTCCTTGGACATGTAGCCGAGCGTGTCGTGCATCCAGCCCATGTTCCATTTGTAGCCGAAGCCCAGCCCGCCCCATTCGATCGGCCGCGACACCTGCGGCCAGGCGGTCGATTCCTCCGCCGCCGTGGTGGCGCGCGGGAAGCGGCCGAACACTTCCGTATTCACCCGCCGCAGGAAGGCGATGGCGTCGAGATTCTCGCGCCCGCCGAAGCGGTTCGGGATCCAGCCGCCGCTGGGGCGGCTGTAGTCGAGATACAGCATGGAGGCCACGGCATCGACGCGCAGCCCGTCGATGCCGTAACGGTCGAGCCAGAACAGCGCATTGGCGAGCAGGAAATTGGCCACCTCCATGCGCCCGTAGTTGTAGATCAGCGTGCCCCAGTCGAGATGGCGGCCCTGCATCGGATTGGCGTGCTCGTAGAGCGAGGTGCCGTCGAAATGGCAGAGCCCGTGCGGATCGTCGGGGAAATGGCCGGGCACCCAGTCGAGAATGACGCCGAGGCCGGCCGCGTGCAGGGCCTCCACCAAGGCCACGAAATCGGCCGGGCTGCCGAAACGGCTGGTCGGCGCGTAAAGGCCGGTCGGCTGGTAG
>CAUJIY010000051.1 GCA_963205295.1 Pseudomonadota bacterium | reverse complement strand
AATGGCCCGAATCACCGTCGAAGACTGCATGGGCAATGTCGAGAACATCTTCGAACTCGTCATGGTCGCGGCCAAGCGTGCGCGCCGGCTGGCCAATGGCGCCCCGAGCCAGCTCGAGTGGGAGAACGACAAGCCGACGGTGCTCGCGCTGCGCGAGATCGCCGAGGGCCTGGTCGGCCCGGACATCCTGCTCGAGGCCGACCCGACGCCGGCCGAGCTGTTCGCCGCCGAACAGGCGAACGAGCTGCTGGCTGGCCCGCCCATCAACATGAACGACGATTCCGACCTGATCTGACCTGACACCGGGCACCGGCGCCAGCCGGGCCGATTCCCCCGCGTCGCGGCGGCGCCGCAAGGCAGGCCATCTGACCGGCTGGAGTAGAATCCAGTCATGGACTACGGCGCTGCGCTGCTCAACCGTCTGCCCCTCGTCGGCCGGCGCAATTTCGGCCTGCGCCAGCTGCTGGCACGCCTGAGTTACCTGCCGCGGGACCAGCTCGACCAGATCGTCGCCGCCTACGACTTCAGCGCTGCCGCCCACGAGGGGCAGAAGCGCCTCTCGGGCGAACCGTACATCACGCACCCGGTGACGGTGGCGAGCATCCTCGCGCAACTGAACCTCGACTGGCAGACCATCGCTGCCGCGCTCCTGCACGACGTCATCGAGGACACGCCGACCGCGAAGGCGGAGATCCAGGCGCGCTTCGGCGCGGAGGTTGCCGGTCTCGTCGACGGGGTCAGCAAGCTCGACCAGCTGTCCTTCACCAGCCGCGCCGAGGCCCAGGCCGAGAGCTTCCGCAAGATGATGCTGGCGATGGTCGCCGACATCCGCGTCATCCTCGTGAAGCTCGCCGACCGCCTGCACAACATGCAGACGCTCGACGCGATGTCGACGGAGAAGCAGCAACGCATCGCCCGCGAGACGCTCGATGTCTACGCGCCGATCGCCAACCGGCTCGGCATCAACACCATCAAGACCGAACTCGAGGACCTCGGCTTCCGCCATGCCTTCCCGCTGCGCTACCGGGTGCTCGACAAGGCCGTGCGCCGCGCCGAAGGCAACCAGCGGCAGTTCCTCAGGAAGGTCGAGGAGCGACTGAAGAAGGCCGTGGAGGAAGCGGGCATCGCCGGCAAGGTGATGGGTCGCAAGAAACACCTGTACAGCATCTACCGCAAGATGCTGCGCAAGAAGCGCACGCTCGCCGAGATCGCCGACGTGTTCGCCTTCCGCCTCGTCATGAAGGATGTCGACAGCTGCTATCGGGCGCTCGGCATCGTGCACCAGCTCTACAAGCCGATGCCCGGCAGGTTCAAGGACTACATCGCCATCCCGCGGGTGAACGGCTACCAGTCGCTGCACACGGTGCTGGCGGGACCGAACGGCATCCCCATCGAGGTGCAGATCCGCACCGAGGAGATGGACCGCATTGCCGAGAGCGGCATCGCCGCCCACTGGCAGTACAAGGAGGCCGACGGCGAACGCGGAGCCCTGCCGCCACAGGCCAGAGCGCGCGAGTGGCTCGCCGGGATCAGCGAGATCCAGGCCGCCGCGGACTCCGCGGAGTTCCTCGAGCACGTCAAGGTGGACCTGTTCCCGGACAAGGTCTACGTGTTCACGCCGAAGGGTGACATCCTGCGATTGCCGCGCGGTTCCACCTGCGTGGATTTCGCCTACGCGGTCCATACCGATGTCGGCAACTGCTGTGTAGCCGCCAAGATCAACCGCCGCCTGGTGCCGCTGCGCACCGCGCTGAACAGCGGCGAGACGGTCGAGATCATCACGGCGCGCAATGCGCGTCCGAACCCCGCCTGGGTGAGCTTCGTGGTCTCCGCCAAGGCTCGCGCCGCGATCCGCCAGTTCCTCAAGAACCTCCAGGCGAACGAGGCGCGCGAGCTGGGCCGGCGACTGCTCGACCAGTCGCTGGGCGACTTCCGCTCCGCCCTGCGCAAGGTGTCGGGCGAGCAGATGCAGCGGCTGCTAGACGAACTCGGCCTGAACAACACCAACGAGCTGTTCGAACAGATCGGCCTCGGCGAGCGCCTGGCGCCGGTGGTGGCCAAGGTATTGCAGGCGGGGGCCGCGGCCGGCGATGCCGAAGGCGCGGCAACAGCAGCGCCCTCCCGGGGGGCGCCGATCACGATCGCCGGCACCGAAGGCCTGGTGGTGAGTTACGCGCGCTGCTGCCACCCGCTGCCGGGAGACACCATCATGGGATACCTCAGTGCCGGGCGCGGCGTCGTCATCCACCGCACCACCTGCGGCAACGTCACGGAGTTCCGCAAGCAGCCGCACAAGTGGATCCCGGTGACCTGGGAAGCGCATGTCGACCGGAATTTCTCTTCCGAGATCCGCGTCGATGTCGAGAACCGCCCGGGCGTGCTGGCCGAGGTCGCCGCCCGCATCGGCGACACCGGCTCGAACATCGAGCAGGTTTCCGTCGATGACCGGCTGGAGGGCACCGCCACGCTGGTGTTCTCGATCCAGGTACGCGATCGCATCAAGCTCGCCCAGGTCATCAAGGGCATCCGGCGGATGAAGGCCGTCAGGAAGGTGACGCGGACCTGCGCCTGAGCCGGGGCGCACGCGGCCCCGCGCCGGCAGTACGCAACGACCGGGACCGGGGTATCCTGCCGGCCACGAAATGCGAACCATTCGGGAAGAGGACATCCATGGGCAAGCAGGTCATTTTCAGCAAGGACGCCCCGGCGGCGATCGGCACCTACTCGCAGGCCATCCGCGTGGCCGGCACGGTGTACGTGTCGGGACAGATCCCGCTCGATCCGGCGACGGGCCAGCTCGTCGCCGGCGACATCCGCGCACAGATCCACCAGGTCTTCCGCAACCTCGCCGCCGTGGCGCAGGCCGCTGGCCTCGGGCTCGACAGCGCGGCGAAGGTCAACATCTTCCTCACCGACCTCGCGCACTTCCCGACGGTCAACGAGATCATGGCCGAGTACTTCCCGCAGCCCTTCCCGGCGCGCGCCGCGATCGGCGTCGCCGCACTCCCGCGCGGTGCTGCCGTGGAGGCCGACGCAATCCTGTGCGGCTGATCCGCGCCCCGCGCACTACAGGGGAGGCTCGAACAGCGACTGTTCCGGTTGTCGGGGCTGGCGCCCCTCCTACAGCAGAACAGCCCCCCGAGCCCTGTGGGAGCGGCGCCAGCCGCGACCTGCAGCGCCGGCGCGCCCGGAGGCGGGGGGGCCAAATCAAGCGAGCATCGGGGAGCGATTTTGGCCCCCCCGCCGCAAGGGCGCCCGCCACGGCGCAACGGTTGCCGCTGAAGCCGCGTCGAGGGCGCGGAGAGTCGCAGCCCGCGCCGCTCCCACCAGGACATGGCAGCACAGCCGGGACGGCGCGATGACCGGTACTGCGGGGGCGGGGATCCCGGAGTCGCTGACAGCGCTGCGCGGAGTCGGGCCGGCGCTGGTCGAGCGCTTGGCGCGGCTCGGCGTCACGCGCCCCGCCGACCTGCTGTTCCTGCTGCCGGTTCGCTACGAGGATCGCACGCGCGTCACCCCGGTCGGGGCTCTCGTGCCCGGACTGCGTGCGGTGGTGGAAGCGGAGGTGACCCTCACGGAAGTGGTGTTCCGGCGCCGCCGCAGCCTGCTCTGCCGCGTGAGCGACGGCACCGGGCAGCTCACCCTGCGGTTCTTCTATTTCAGCAAGGCGCAGCAGGACGCACTCGCGCGCGGTGCGCGTGTGCGCTGCTACGGCGAGGCGCGCAGCGGGCCGGGTGGCCTCGAGATCGTGCACCCCGAGTACCGGGTGCTCGCCACTGGCGAAGCGGTCACGCTCGAGGACACGCTTACGCCGATCTACCCGGCCACCGAGGGGCTGCAGCAGTTTCGCCTGCGCCCGCTCGTCGGCCAGGCCATCGACCGCTTCCTGCCGCTGCTCCCCGACTGGCTGGAGGGCGGGTTGTCCGGTTCCCCGGCGCTGCCCGGGTTGCGGGCAGCTCTCCTTTATATGCACCGGCCGCCGCCGGGCGCCGATCTCGGGCAGCTCGCCGCCGGACGCCACCCCTGCCAGCGCCGCCTGGCCCTGGAGGAGATGTTGGCCCATCACCTGAGCCTGCGCCGGTTGCGCGAGCGGGCACGCACCGAACACGCGGTCGCCCTGCCCGGCGACGGTGCCCTGCGCCGGCGTTTTCTCGACGGCCTCGGCTTTCCGCTCACGGCCGGCCAGCACGCAGCGCTCGCCGAGATCGATGCAGACCTGGCGCAGCCCCACCCGATGATGCGCCTGGTGCAGGGCGACGTCGGCTGCGGCAAGACCGTGGTGGCAGCGGCTGCCGCGCTGCAGGCCGTAGCCCACGGCCACCAGGTCGCCGTCATGGCGCCCACGGAGCTGCTGACGGAGCAGCACCGGCGCAGCTTCAGCCGCTGGTTCGAACCGCTCGGCGTACAGGTCACGTGGCTCTCCGGCAGCCTCACGCGGCGCGAGCGCGTGCGCGCCTACGAGGCCATCGGCACCGGCAGCGCGCAGGTCGTGATCGGTACCCACGCGCTGTTCCAGGAAGGACTCGCGTATCGCAGCCTCGCACTCATGGTCGTCGACGAGCAGCATCGCTTCGGCGTGCACCAGCGCCTGGCGCTGATGCAGAAGGGTGCGGCGGGCGACATCCGCCCCCACCAGCTCGTCATGACGGCCACGCCGATCCCGCGCACGCTCGCCATGACCATGTACGCCGACCTCGACACCTCCGTGATCCGCGAGCTGCCGCCCGGGCGCACACCGGTCCAGACCGTGGCGCTGCCCGACCGGCGCCGCGCCGAGGTCGTCGCCCGCGTGCGCGAAGCGGCGCGCGCCGGGCACCGCGCCTACTGGGTCTGCCCGCTCATCGAGGACTCCGAAGAACTCGAATTCCAGGCGGCCGAATCGACCCACGCCATGCTCCGTGAAGCACTGCCGGAACTTGCCGTCGGACTCGTCCACGGCCGCATGAAGGGCGAGGCGAAAGACCACGCCATGCGCGAGTTTGCGGCAGGCCGGCTGCAGGTGCTGGTCGCCACCACCGTGATCGAGGTGGGCGTGGACGTGCCGGAAGCCACACTCATGATCATCGAGAATGCCGAGCGCATGGGCCTCGCCCAGCTGCATCAGCTGCGCGGCCGGGTCGGGCGCGGCGCAGCCACCAGCACCTGCGTGCTGCTGTACCAGGCACCGCTCGCCGGCGTGGCCCGCGAACGCCTCGAGGTGCTGCGCGATACCAGCGACGGCTTCCTCGTGGCCCAGAAGGATCTCGAGCTGCGCGGACCCGGGGAGGTGCTCGGCACGCGCCAGACCGGGCTGATGCAGTTGCGCGTCGCCGACCTGTTGCGCGATGCCGATCTGGCCGCCGATGCCCAGCGACTGGGCCGGATCCTGCTCGAGCGCGCCCCCGCGGCCGTCGAACCACTGATCCGCCGCTGGATCGGCGATGCCGATCGCTTCGGCAGTGTCTGACGCCGGCGTTGGCGCGCACCGGGCCCGAGACGGCAGAATGCGCGGCAGGATCGGCCTGTTGAGCAGACGCTGCGCGCACCCATGATCATCGGCACCCTTCGCCAGTATGCCCGCCTCATGCGGCTCGACCGGCCCGTGGGGATCTGGCTGCTGTTGTGGCCCACGCTCTGGGCCCTGTGGATCGCCGGCGACGGCCAGCCGCAGCCGACGGTATTCCTGGTGATCGTGGCCGGCGTGGTGGTCATGCGCTCCGCCGGCTGCGTCATCAACGACTACGCCGACCGCGACCTCGATCCTCACGTGGCGCGCACGCGCGACCGGCCGCTCGCCGCCGGACAGGTCACACCGCAGGAGGCGCTGGTGCTGTTCGTGGCGCTGTCGCTGGTGGCGATCGCGCTAGCCCTGCAGCTGAACCGGCTGGCGCAGGGGTTGGCCGTCATCGGTGGCCTGCTGACGGTCGCTTACCCGTTCATGAAGCGCTTCCTCGCCGCACCCCAGCTGGTGCTCGGCGCCGCCTTCGGCTGGAGCGTGCCGATGGCTTTCGCGGCGCAGAGCGGGAGCGTACCGCGCATCGGCTGGCTGCTGTGGCTGACGGTCGTGGTCTGGGCGCTGATCTACGACACCATCTACGCCATGGCGGATCGTGCCGATGACCTGCGCATCGGCGTGAAGTCGACCGCGATCCTCTTCGGCAGCGCGGATGTCTTCATCGTGAGCCTGCTGATGATCGTGCTGGTGCTGGCCCTGGCCCTGGCGGGGCGGATGGCAGAACTGGGGCCGTGGTATTTCGGCGGGTTGCTGGCGGCGTCGGCGCTGCTGCTCCACGAACGGCGCCTGATTGCCGACCGCGACCCGGCGCGCTGCTTCCAGGCGTTCCTGCACTGCCACCGGTTCGGCGTCGTAGTGTTCGCCGGTATCGTCCTCAACTACACCTTCCGCCACCCCCTCCCGTAGGAGCGACGCCAGTCGCGACTCTCCCGGTCGGGGCTTGTGCCCCTCCCACAGGGGATAGCCCCCAGCCCTGCGGGACCGGCGGGGGGGGATCATTCAGAGGGTGCGGGCGGCTGCCCAGACATCGACGCGGGCGGCACCGGCGGCGAGCAGCACCCGCGCCAGCGCCATGGCGGTGCTGCCGGTGGTGACGACGTCGTCGACGATGGCGATGTGCATACCGGCGCAGGTGTCGCACAGGGCGAAGGCACCGCGCAGGTTGCGCCGACGCGCACGCGCCGACAGGCCGGTCTGCCCGGGTGTGTGACGCACGCGCCGGCACAGCTCCGGTGCGAGCGGCAGGCCGAGTGCCGCAGCCAGCGGGGTTGCGATCTCGAGCGCCTGGTTGTAGCCGCGCTCGGCCAGGCGGCTGCGGTGCAGCGGGACCGGCAGCAGCAGGTCGGGATGGTCGTCTGTGGCCGTGACGCTGCCGACGGCGGCAGCCAGCAACTCGCCGAGGGCCTGCGCGTAGTGGAGCTGGCGATGGAACTTCGCGCCGGTCACGAGCCGGTCGACCGGCCAGGTGTAGGCGAGGGCGGCCCGGATGCGCAGCGGCGCCTGGCGTCCGCGCCGGCAGCGAATGCAGGACCCGGGTGGTGTCGAGGCCGACAGCGGCACACCGCAGCCCGGACAGCCGGGCTGCAGCCACGGCAGCTCCGGCCAGCAGCCGGCGCACACGGCATGCCGGCCGCTCGGCGCCAGGCACAGGACGCAGCGGCGCGGCAACAGCCAGGCGAGGCAGTCGTCGACTTTTCCCACGGCCACAAGTTGACAGGCAGGACCACCGTTTCGATACTGCCCACCCTTAACCCGGCCGCCACCGCGGCCGCGAGCTGCCAATCGGCCCGATTCAATGAGGAATGGCCCCGTGTCAGAGCCCGCCGCGATCCGCCACGACTGGAGCCTCGACGAAGTCTGGGCCCTGATGCGCCTGCCGTTCTCCGATCTCGTCTACCAGGCGCAGACCATCCACCGCCGGCATTTCGACCCGAACGAGGTGCAGATCAGCACCCTGGTCAGCGTGAAGACCGGCGGCTGCCCCGAGGACTGCGCCTACTGCCCGCAAAGCCTGCGCTACGAGACCGGTGTCGGGCGCGAGGAGATGATGGAGCGCAGCGAGGTCCTCGAGCGCGCCCGGGCCGCGCGGGCGAGCGGGGCCACGCGCTTCTGCATGGGTGCAGCCTGGCGCAGCCCGAAGCCGCGACAGGTGGAGCAGTTCGCCGGACTTATCCGTGAGGTGAGCGATCTCGGGCTCGAGACCTGCGCGACGCTCGGCATGCTCACGGCAGACCAGGCCCGGCAACTGCGCGATGCCGGCCTCGATTACTACAACCACAACCTCGACACCTCCGAGCGGCATTACTCGCAGGTGATCACGACGCGCACCTACCAGGATCGCCTCGACACGCTGAAAAACGTGCGCTCGGCCGGCCTGAAGGTGTGCTGCGGCGGCATCATCGGGCTCGGCGAGGAACTGCGCGACCGGGTCGAACTGCTGCACACGCTCGCCACCCTGCCACAGCATCCCGACAGCGTACCGATCAACCAGCTGGTCCAGGTCGAGGGCACCCCGCTCGCTGGCACCGCCCGCGTCGACCCGCTCGACTTCGTGCGTGTCATCGCCCTGGCCCGCATCCTGATGCCGGCGTCGCATGTGCGCCTGTCGGCGGGCCGCACCGATATGAGCGACGAGATGCAGGCCCTGTGCTTCCTCGCCGGGGCCAACTCCATCTTCTATGGTGAGCGCCTGCTCACCACGCCCAACCCGGCCGCTGACCACGACCGCACGCTGCTCGACCGGCTCGGCCTGCGGCCCGAGCCCGGCACCCACTGAGGAGCGGCCATGGCCGGGCCGCAGCGCCACGCCGTGGCCCGGGCCTTCACCCGCGCCGCCGCCGGCTACGTGGCGGCCGACTTCCTGCACACGGAGATCCGGGCGCGCCTGCTCGAACGGCTGGACCTGGTGAGCCTCCTGCCCGGCACCGTCCTCGATCTGGGCGCCGGCCCCCCGGCTGCGACCGAAGCCCTGCAGTCCCGATATCCGGCGAGCACGCTGCTCGCCGTCGACCTGGCTCCGGCCATGCTCGGCGCAGCGCCGACACCGTGGCACCGCATCGGCGCCGATGCCGCGCGCCTGCCGCTGCCCGATGGCGTGGCCGACCTCGTCGTCGCCGGAATGCTGCTGCACTGGTGCGAGGACGCTGAGGCCGTGCTGCGTGAAGCGCGGCGCATGCTGCGCTTCCCGGGATTGCTGCTCGTCAGCACACTCGGGCCTGACACCCTGCGGGAGCTGCGCCTCGCCTGGGCAGCAGTGGACCAACAGCCGCACACGCTCGCTTTCGCCGACATGCACAACCTCGGTGACGCGCTCGTCGGCGCCGGCTTCGCCGAGCCCGTGGTCGACCGCCACGTGGTGACGGTCAGCTATCGCAGGCTCGACGACCTCGTCCGCGACCTGCGCGGCGTCGGCGCTGCGGATCTCGGTCCCGGGCGACGGCGCAGCCTCACCGGCCGGCACCGCTGGGCTGCGATGAAGCACGCGTTCGGGCAGCAGCGGCGCGTCGACGGCACCGTGCCGGTGACGGTCGAGATCATCTGTGCCCACGCGTGGGCCCGGCCACCGCAACAGCCCGGCACCGCGGAAATCGTCGTGCCGCTCGACGGCCTGCGGCGGCGACGCTGAATTGCGCCTCGCCGGGGCGATCCATTACCATGGCCCGGCCTGGAAAGCGGCAGTCGGGTCGGGACGGGGCACGACGCAAAGCCGAAGGGGCGGACAGTGCATCTGATCGAGATCACGCCGAACTGCTCCCTGACGCCACGCACTTTCACCTTGTTCTACTTGTCCGTCCTGGCGGTCAGCCTGCCGGTCGCAGTTGCCTGCGCGCTGGCTGGGTTCTGGCCGGTGCTGCCCTTTGCAGGGGCCGAGCTGCTCGGGCTCTGGATCGCGCTGCAGGTGAGCACGCGTCGCGGCCGGACCCGCGAGTTCATCCGCATCGACGAACGCGACGTCGTCGTCGGTCGCTCGGGCGACGGACCGGCAGCGACGCATCGTTTCGACCGGGCCTGGGTCCGGGTGCGACTGCAGCCGGCACGGGTGTCGACCTGGCCGAGCCGCCTGCTGGTCGGCGCCATGGGGCGCAGTGTCGAAGTGGGTGCCTGCCTCACCGAGACCGAGCGCGTGGGCCTGCGCTCGCGCCTCGCCGAACTGCTCGGCCCGGCAACGCAGTGCACCAGGTGGTGAGAAGTGATGTCCGAATCGAATCTGGCCAGCAATACAGGTTAGGAAGAAGCCGATGTCCCTGACGCGTTCCGTTTCCATGCGCCTGATGGCCGCTACCGCAGGCCTGCTCGCCCTGCCTGCCGCCCATGCCGACTGGCAGCTCAACCTGCCGCCCGGCGTCACCGAGATCAGCCGGCAGATCTACGACCTGCACATGCTCGTCCTCTGGGTCTGCGTGGTCATCGGCGCACTGGTCTTCGCCGCCATGGCGTACGCATTGGTTGCCTTCCGGAAAAAGGATGGCGTGAAACCCGCCACCTGGAGCCACAGCACGACGGCGGAGATCATCTGGACGGTGATACCCGTGTTCATCCTGGTGGCCCTGGCGGTGCCATCGGCACGCACGCTGGTGTTCATCGAGGACACGCGCGACTCGGAGCTGACGATCAAGATCACCGGCTACCAGTGGAAGTGGAACTACGCGTACGTCGACCGGGGCTACGACTTCTACAGCGCGCTGGCGCAGACCAGTAACGTGGCGCGGCAGAAAGGCTCCGGTGTCGACCCCTTCGCGGTCGACCACTACCTGCTTGAGGTCGACCGGCCGCTGGTGATCCCGGCGGGCGTGAAGATCCGCTACCTCCTCACTTCCAACGACGTCAATCACGCCTGGTGGGTCCAGGCCTTCGGCGTGAAACGTGATGCGATCCCCGGCTACATCAACGACGGCTGGTTCAAGGTCGACGAACCCGGTACCTACCGCGGCCAGTGCGCCGAGTTGTGCGGCAAGGACCACGGCTTCATGCCGGTCGTCGTCGAGGTCCTGCCGAAGGACGAGTTCGAGGCCTGGCTCGCAGCACAGAAGGCCGGCACGCAGCTGGCCGCCGGGACTGTGTCCGGCACCGCCACGGCCGGCAGCTGAGAACTCCGACCAGGACGATCGACCATCGGGAACTTGACCGGCAGCCGCACACCGGGCCGCCCCAGGGAGCAACGCGCATGAGTGCCACGACCCACGCCCACACCCACGATCACGACCACGGTCCGCCGAAGGGGCTGATGCGCTGGGTCACAACCACGAACCACAAGGACATCGGCACGCTGTACCTGATCTTCGCGCTGGTGATGCTGTTCGTCGGTGGCGGCATGGCCCTCGTGGTCCGCGCCGAGCTGTTTCAGCCGGGCATCCAGTTCGTCAATCCGGATTTCTTCAACCAGATGACCACCATCCATGCGCTGGTCATGGTATTCGGCATGATCATGCCGGCCTTCGCGGGCTTCGCGAACTGGATGATCCCGATGATGATCGGCGCGCCCGACATGGCGCTGCCGCGCCTGAACAACTGGTCGTTCTGGCTGCTGCCCTTTGCCGCCACCATGCTGATCGGCACGATTTTCATGCCGGGCGGCGGCCCGGCAGCGGGCTGGACCCTCTACCCGCCGCTGTCACTGCAGGCTGGCGACAGCTTCCCGTTCTCGATCTTCGCGATCCACCTGCTCGGCATCTCCTCGATCATGGCGTCGATCAACATCATCGTCACCATCCTGAACATGCGCGCCCCGGGCATGACCCTCATGAAGATGCCGCTGTTCGTGTGGACCTGGCTCATCACCGCCTACCTGCTGATCGGCGCCATGCCGGTGCTCGCCGGTGGCGTGACGATGCTCCTCACCGACCAGTTCTTCGGCACCAGCTTCTTCCAGGCCGCCGGCGGCGGGGATCCGGTGCTCTATCAGCATATCTTCTGGTTCTTCGGCCACCCCGAGGTGTACATCATCATCCTGCCGGCATTCGGCATCATCTCGCAGATCATCCCGACGTTCTCGCGCAAGCCGCTGTTCGGCTACGACTCGATGGTCTACGCCACCGCGGCCATCGGCTTCCTGTCGTACATCGTCTGGGCGCACCACATGTTCACGGTGGGCATGCCGCTCGCCGGCGAGCTGTTCTTCATGTTGTCGACGATGCTGATCTCCGTGCCGACGGGCGTGAAGATCTTCAACTGGCTGTCGACGATGTGGCGCGGCTCGCTCACCTTCGAGACCCCGATGCTGTTCGCCGTCGGCTTCCTGTTCATGTTCTCGATCGGAGGCTTCACGGGCCTGATGATGGCTCTCGCACCGGTGGACTTCCAGTATCACGACACCTACTTCATCGTCGCCCACTTCCACTACGTGCTCGTGCCGGGCGCGCTGTTCGCGGCGCTCGGCGGCGCCTATTACTGGCTGCCGAAGTGGACCGGGCACATGTACGACGAGACGCTCGGCAAGTGGCACTTCTGGCTGTCGACGATCTTCGTCAACCTGCTGTTCTTCCCGCAGCACTTCCTGGGGCTCGCCGGCATGCCACGGCGCATCCCGGACTACGCCACGCAGTTCGCCGACTGGAACATGTGGTCGTCGATCGGCGGCTTCGGCTTCGGGCTGTCGCAGCTCCTCTTCGTCTGGGTGGTGATCAAGTGTGCGCGCGGCGGTGCCCGGGCCACGGCCAGGGTCTGGGACCAGCCGAACGGGCTGGAGTGGACGGTGCCCTCGCCTGCGCCCTACCACACCTTCGAGCAGGCACCGGACGTCAAGTGACCAGCGAGCCGGAATTGAGGCGTCGCATCCGCCGCAACGCGCTGCTGCTCGCACTGCTCGCGGTGGCGGTCTACGTCGGCTACGTCGTCATCCAGGCCACGGGCGTCGCCCGCTGACATGGGTACCGCCGACGAAATCCGCCGCAGCAACCGCAGCCTGACGCTGCGGCTGGCGGCCGGGGCCGTGGCGATGTTCGGCTTCGGCTACCTGCTGGTGCCGTTCTACTACCTGATGTGCGACGTGATCGGCATCGGCGGGCGCACCGCCGACGCAGTGGCCGCCGCGCCGCAGAGCGTGGCCACGGGGCGGCACGTCACGGTGGAGCTCGTCGGCAGCGTGAATGAGTCCGCCCCCTGGGAGTTCAGACCGAAGATCGCCACCCTCGACGTCGAGCCGGGCCGGCTCTACACCGCAACCTTCTCGGCCCGCAACCTCACCGACCTGCCACTGACGGGTCAGGCGATCCCCAGCGTGGCGCCTGCCACCAGCGCCCGTTACCTGAAGAAAACCGACTGCTTCTGCTTCCGCGCCCAGCCGTTTGCGCCCACCGAAACACGCGACCTCACGGTGCAGTTCTACCTCGATCCGGAACTGCCGCAGTATGTCGACCGGCTGACGCTCTCCTATACGATGTTCGTGAAACCCGCTGCCGAAGGATAGAACGACCATGGCCGCTCACGCTCAGGACAAGTACTACCTGCCCCACGGCACCAGCTGGCCCATCCTGGGCTCGATCGCGCTGTTCACGCTGTTGGGCGGTGCTTCGGTGTGGCTCAACGGCGGCAGTGTCGGGCAGTGGCCGCTGCTCGCCGGCCTGCTGCTACTCTTCTACATGATGTTCCGCTGGTTTGGCCAGGTTATCGGCGAGAGCGAGGCGGGCCAGTACAACCTGCAGGTCGACCGCTCCTTCCGCATGGGCATGGGCTGGTTCATCTTCTCCGAAGTGATGTTCTTCGCCGTGTTCTTTGGCGCGCTGTTTTACGCGCGGCAACTGTCGCTGCCGTGGCTCGGCGGGCAGGGCACCGACATCTGGACCAATCTCATGCTCTGGCCGGGCTTCGAGAACGAGTGGCCGTCGAATGGGCCCGGCAACATCGGCGGCGATTTCAGGTCGATGGGGGCCTGGGGGATTCCGGCGCTGAACACCGCCATCCTGCTGTCGAGCGGCGTCACGCTGACGATCGCCCACCACGGCCTGAAGGCGAACCACCGCGGGCAGGTGACGCTGTGGCTCGCGGCGACCTTCCTGCTCGGTTTCCTGTTCATCGGCCTGCAGGCCTACGAATATGCCCATGCATTCAACGAACTCAACCTGACGTTCGGCAGCGGCATCTACGGCACGACGTTCTTCATGCTGACCGGCTTCCACGGTCTGCACGTGACGATCGGGGCGATCATGCTGACGGTGATCTGGCTGCGGGTGCTGCGCGGCCATTTCACGCCGGACCGCCACTTCGCCTTCGAAGGCGTGGCGTGGTACTGGCACTTCGTCGACGTGGTCTGGCTGGGCCTGTTCATCTTCGTCTACTGGCTCTGACCCACGCGCCCGTCCGGCAGGAGCGGCACCCAGCCGCGACTCTCGGCCTCGGCGCGCAGGTCTGCTGCCGGGGGGCTGGCCGCGGGACGCTCGCTTCGGCCATCCATGGCCTGCGCTCGCTCGTCTCGGGCTGGCGCTGCGCGTCCTGCTCCGCTGGCCCTCTACGCCCGCGGCCAGCCCCCGGCAGCAGACCTGGCATGCCACTGTGGGAGGAGCGCAAGCCCCGACGGTAGAGAGTCGCGACTCGCGTCGCTCCCACAGATCGGGACGTCGTATCTGGAGCAGTGGGAGGGGCGAAAGCCCCGACAGTGAAGAGTCGCGGCTGGCGCCGCTCCCACAGGGGCTCGCGGTGCCCTCTGCTGTGGGAGGGGCGCAAGCCCCGACCGTGACGAGTCGCGGCTGGCGCCGGTATTCAGGGCGTGGCGTTGGGCTCGATCAGACCCATGAGCCAGGCCGCCATCAACACCAGGAACAGGAATACCGACAAGGCGACGCGGATCGTCAGGGCGCGCAGCACGCGGCTCTGGTCGCCCGAGTCCTTCATCAGGAAAAACAGGCCTGAGCCGAGGCTCGCGACGATACCGAGCAGGACGGCGATCACGAAGAGCTTCATGGCGGGATTGTGCCTCAAGGAAGCGGGCCTGCGGCACAATGCTCGGCAGCTGCCGCTGCCGGAGCCTGCCGCGTGTCCCGATCCCGCTTTCGCCCGCCCTGGTGGGCCACGCTCGGCACCGCCCTGCTCGGCGCGCTGTTCGTGGCTGCCGGGATCTGGCAGCTCGGGCGGGCGGAAGAACGGCGCGTCCTGCTCGCAAACTTCGACCGGGGTGTGGGTGGCGCACCGCTTCCCGCACCGTCACCCGGCGTCGACACCGCGTTGCCCCGCTACCGCAGTATCGTGGCCCGCGGGCGCTACGACACCGGCCACCAGATCCTGCTCGATGCGCGCACCCGCGATGGCCGGGCCGGGTACGAGGTGCTGACGCCACTACACACGGCGACCAGCACGATCCTGGTCAACCGCGGCTGGCTGCCGGCCGACCCGGACCGCAGCCGGTTGCCGGACGTCGCCGTCGGCGGCGAAGAGCGCACCGTGCGTGGCCTGCTCGACCGGCTGCCGCGTGCGGCCCTGGCGACCCGCAGCGAGCCTGCGACGGACTGGCCGCGGCGCCTGCTGTATCCCCAGGCGGCTGACATCGGCGTCGCGCTCGGCTACCCCGTGCCCGACTACCAGCTCCTGCTCGCACCGGATGAACCCGATGGCCTGCGCCGCGACTGGCGCCCGGCGACCATGACGCCCGCGCAGCACCTGGGCTACGCCGTGCAGTGGTTCGCGCTGGCCGTCGCGCTTGGCGTAATCTATGTCGCCCTGAACTGGCGGAAGCCGGCCGCCGAGCCGGACGACTCATGATGGATGACATGATGCGGGGCCGGCGTACCCTGCTGCTTCTGGCGCTGGTCTTTGTCGGCCCGATGGCGCTCGCCATGGGCCTGTACTTCTCCGACTTCCAGTGGCGGCCCCGGGCCACGACGGAGCACGGCGAACTGTACCGCCCGGCACGCCCGCTCCCGGACTTCGCCATCACGCTGCCCGCAAACCCCGGCGGCAACGCCACCCTGCACGGCAAATGGACCCTGCTGCACCTCGGTCCCGGGGAATGCGGCACGGAGTGCCGCGACGCGCTGGTCGCCACGCGCCAGGTGCGCCGCGCGCTGGGACGCGACATGGAGCGCGTGCAACGCGTGTTCCTCGTCACCTCAGGCAACGCCGACCGTGCCGTGCTCGCCGCCGAGCAGCCGGACATGGGCCTCGCCGGGACCGCGCCGGATACCGCCGGGGTGCTTGCGGCGGTCGGCGCCGCGTCGCCGGGCGAGGTCTACCTCATCGACCCCCTCGGCAATCTCGTCATGCGCTACCCCACGCACACGACCATGAAGGGGATGCACGCCGACCTGCAGCGCCTGCTGAAGGTCTCCACCATTGGCTGACGGAGCTGACCGATGTACGCCTGGTACCAGCGATTCCTTCACCTCGCCGCCATACTCGCCCTGACGGTCATCGTTCTCGGCGCCTGGGTACGGCTCACCGACGCGGGCCTCGGCTGTCCGGACTGGCCGGGTTGTTACGGACATCTCATGGTGCCCGACGAGCCGCACGAGCACGACGCCGCGCGCGAGGCCTTCCCGGACAAGCCGCTCGACCCGGGCAAGGCCTGGAACGAGATGATCCACCGCTACGTCGCCACGACGCTCGGTCTGAGCATCCTGGCGGTCGCTGGCCTCGCCCTCGCCAACCGCCGCGATCCGAAGCAGCCCGTGGGGCTGCCGCTGCTCCTGCTCGCCACCGTGATCTTCCAGGGCCTGCTCGGCATGTGGACCGTAACGCTGCTCGTGAAGCCGCTGATCGTCGTGGCGCACCTGCTCGGCGGACTCACGACCCTCGGGCTCACCTTCTGGCTGATGCTGGAAGCACGCCGCCAGCGCGCGATCTCGGCGCCGCGCGTACCGCGGCGGGCTTTCGTCCCCGCCGTACTCGCGCTCGCCGTATTGGTCGTGCAGATCGCCCTCGGCGGCTGGACCAGCTCGAACTACGCCGCGCTCGCCTGCCCGGATCTGCCGGGCTGCCTCGGCCAGCTGTGGCCGCAGGAGGCCGGGTTCGGCGAGGCCTTCGTCCTCTGGCGCGGCCTCGGCATCAACTACGAAGGCGGCGTCCTCGATGCAGCGGCGCGCGTCGCGATCCACCTCACGCACCGGCTCGGGGCGCTGATCACCCTGATCGTGATGCTCGTGGTCGGTGGCCGCGCGACGCGCCGGGCGTTGTATCCGCCGTCGATGGCCACTGCCGGCTGGCTGGTGGTCGCCGCGGTGAGCCTGCAGATGCTCCTCGGCATCAGCACCGTCTGGTTCGGCCTGCCGCTGTGGGTCGCCACGGCCCACAACGGCGGCGCGGCGCTGCTGCTGCTGGCGGTGATCAATCTCAACCACGCGGCGTCGTTCCGGGGATCGAGGTCGCTCGGGGCGCTCTGAGGATCCGGGCCGGGATGTAGTCGGCACGGGGTTTCGCGGCTGAAGCCGCAGTCCTTGCCCCGGAATCCAGCCACACTCCCCCGAATCACCGCTGACCGGCACCGCAGCCGGCCGGGTATCATCCACGCCCCGGCCGCCACACCTGCCCCGATGTCCGTCGAATTGCCCGCCAACGCCTCGCTCGACGACACGCTCCGGCGCGTCTTCGGCCTGCACGAGTTCCGTCCGCACCAGCGCGAGATCATCGAGAATCTCATCGCCGGGCGCGACGTCTTCGTGCTCATGCCCACGGGTGGCGGCAAGTCGCTGTGCTTCCAGCTGGCGGCGCTGCATCGTCCGGGGACGGCGATCGTCGTTTCGCCGCTGATCGCGCTCATGAAGGACCAGGTCGACGGACTCTCCGCCACCGGCGTGCGCGCGGCCTGCTACAACTCCTCGCTCGAAGCCGCGGAGGCACGCCGGGTCCTGGCGCGTCTGCACGCCGGGGAACTCGACCTGCTCTACGTCGCCCCGGAGCGGCTGATGAGCCCGGACTTCCTCGAGCGCCTCGCCGGGATCGACATCGCGCTCATCGCCGTCGACGAGGCTCACTGTGTCTCGCAGTGGGGCCACGACTTCCGGCCCGAGTACGCGGCCCTCGGCGGCCTGCGCAAGCGCTTCCCGGGCGTGCCGCTGATCGCGCTCACCGCCACGGCGGATCCGCAGACCCGCCAGGACATCGTGCGGGTACTGCGCCTGGAAGGAGCGGTACAGCACGTCACCAGCTTCGACCGGCCCAACATCCGCTACACCGTGCTCGAAAAGCACCAGCCGGCCGGGCAGCTGCAGCGCTTTCTCGCCACGCAGGGGGAGGAGTCGGGGATCGTCTATGCGCTGTCGCGCAAGCGCGTCGAGGAAATCGCCGCGACCCTCGCCGCGCGCGGGCTGCGCGCTGCTGCCTACCACGCGGGGCTGCCCGCGACCGTGCGCGACGAGGTGCAGGAACGCTTCCTGCGTGACGAACTGCAGGTGGTGGTCGCCACCGTCGCCTTCGGCATGGGCATCGACAAGCCCGACGTGCGCTTCGTTGTCCACCACGACCTGCCGCGCCACATCGAAGGCTACTACCAGGAAACCGGCCGCGCCGGCCGCGACGGGCTGCCGGCCGAGGCACTGCTGCTCTTTGGCGCGCAGGACGTGGTCCTGGCGCGCCAGCTGGTCGAGCAGACCACCGACGCGGACCAGCGGCGCATCGAGTCCCACAAGCTCGCCGCCATGGTCGCCTTCGCCGAGAGCCTGACCTGCCGCCGCCAGGTGCTGCTCGGCTACTTCGGCGAACACCTCGCCGAGCCCTGTGGCAACTGCGATGTGTGCCTCGACCCGCCCGAGCGCATGGACGCGACCGAGGCCGCGCGCAAGGCCCTGTCCTGCGTCTACCGCGTCGGTTCGCGCTTCGGCATCCGGCATGTGGTGGACGTCCTGCGCGGCGCCGACACCGGGCGCATCCGCCAGCTCGGCCACGACCGGCTGTCGACCTGGGGAATCGGTGCGGATCTTGGGGAGGCCGAGTGGATCTCGATCATCCGCCAGCTCATCCACCGGGGCTTTCTCGTGCAGGACATCGCCGACTACTCGGTGCTGAAGCTGACCGAGGCGGCCCGCCCGCTCCTGCGGGGCGAGACGACGCTCGAGCTCGCCCGGCCGCGACTGCGCGGGAATGCGCAAGCGAAGGCACCAGCGAAAACCTCCCGCGGTGAAAAGGCCGCGATCGAGCTCGGGCCCGGCGACCGGCCACTGTTCGAGGCGCTGCGGATCCTGCGCCGGCGTCTCGCGCAGGAGCAGGGTGTGCCGCCCTACGTCGTCTTCGGCGACGTGACACTCGTCGAGCTGAGCCACCAGCGCCCGGCGAACGAAGCGGAACTGCTCTCGATCACGGGCATCGGCCAGGCCAGGCTCGAGCGCTACGGCGCCGCCTTCCTCGCTGCCATCCGCGAGCACGACGCCCCGCCCGCTGCCTCCCCGGCCGCCACCCCGTAGGTGCAGCCGCCTCCGCACATTCTCCGGCGTCGACGGGGCCGGCGTTGCT
>CAUJIY010000050.1 GCA_963205295.1 Pseudomonadota bacterium | reverse complement strand
AATCGCGGCTGTTGCCGCTCCCACGTCCTTACTCGATGATCTTGGCGACCACGCCGGCGCCCACGGTGCGCCCGCCCTCGCGGATCGCAAACCGCAGCCCGTTCTCCATCGCAATCGGGTTGATCAGCTTCACCTTCATCTTGATGTTGTCACCGGGCATCACCATCTCCGTGCCCTCCGGCAACTCCACCGCCCCGGTCACGTCCGTCGTACGGAAATAAAACTGCGGCCGGTAACCCTTGAAAAACGGCGTGTGACGACCACCCTCTTCCTTCGTCAGCACGTACACCTCAGCCTCAAAGTGCGTGTGCGGCGTGATCGAACCAGGCTTGGCCAGCACCTGACCACGCTCAACCTCCTCACGCTTCGTACCACGCAGCAATATCCCCACGTTGTCGCCCGCCTGCCCCTCATCAAGCAGCTTGCGAAACATCTCCACACCCGTGCAGATCGTCTTCGTCGTGGCCTTGATGCCCACAATCTCGATCTCGTCACCCACCTTGACCTTGCCGCGCTCAGCACGACCCGTCACCACCGTGCCACGACCGGAAATCGAAAATACGTCCTCGATCGGCATCAGAAACGGACCGTCAATGGCACGCACCGGCTCGGGAATGTACTCATCGAGCGCCGCCACCAGCTTCTCGATCGACGCCACCCCAATCTCACTCTTGTCACCCTCCAGCGCCTTCAGCGCCGAACCAATGATGATCGGCGTCTTGTCACCAGGAAACTCGTAGGTCGACAGCAGGTCACGAACCTCCATCTCCACCAGCTCCAGCAACTCCTTGTCGTCAACCATGTCCGCCTTGTTCAGGTACGCCACGATGTAGGGCACACCTACCTGACGCGCCAGCAAAATGTGCTCGCGCGTCTGCGGCATCGGCCCGTCCGCCGCCGATACCACCAGAATCGCCCCGTCCATCTGCGCCGCACCCGTGATCATGTTCTTGATGTAGTCAGCATGACCCGGACAGTCCACGTGCGCGTAATGCCGCTTCGGGCTCTCGTACTCCACGTGCGCCGTCGCAATCGTGATCCCGCGCGCCTTCTCCTCCGGCGCCGCGTCAATCTGGTCGTACGCCCGGTACTCACCCCCAAACTTCTCCCCCATCACCTTCGTCAGCGCCGAGGTCAAAGTCGTCTTCCCATGGTCCACGTGACCAATCGTCCCAACGTTCACGTGCGGCTTCTTGCGTTCAAATTTGGCTTTTGACATGACCCCGATCTCCCGAGCTGTGACGATTTCGGGCCGGCAAACCGGCCCGAGCGGTTATCCTTGGTTCAATGCTGCCGGACAAGCCCGGCTACCACCTGGGGTGGCACCGGCGCATACCGGGCAAACTCCATCGAATACGTTGCGCGACCCTGCGTGAGTGAGCGCAGATCCGTTGCGTAGCCGAACATGCTGGCGAGCGGCACCTCGGCGCGAATCACGCAACCGCCCGGCACCTCGTCAAGACCCTGCAGCAGCGCACGCCGCCGACTGAGGTCGCCGTGCACATCACCGGTGAACTGCATCGGTACGGACACCGCCATCTTCATGACGGGCTCGAGCAGTATCGGCTGCGCATGCGCGCAACCGTCGCGAAAAGCCATCGATGCTGCCATCTTGAAGGCAAGCTCGTTCGAATCGGTCGAGCGCCTGGAACCGCCGCACAGTGTCACGCGCACGTCGACCACCGGGTATCCGGCCAGCACGCCGCAGCCAATTTGCTCGCGCACCCCTTGGTCGACAGCCGCGACGAACACCGCCGGTAGCACGTCCTCGGCGAGTGCATTCTCGAACCGGTAGCCGGTACCGGGTGGCGCCGGCTCCATACGCAACACGACGTGACCGAACTGGGCCCGCTCGCCGGCCGGGCGCGTGTAGCGACCTTCCTGCTCAACAGGCACGGTGATGGTCTCGCGGTAAGCCACGCGGGGACGGCCCACGGTGGCCTCCACCCCGAACTCGCGCCGCATGCGATCGACGACGATCTCCAGGTGCAGTTCGCCCATGCCAGCGATGATCGTCTGACCGGAATCCGGGTCATGCTGTACGCGAAACGACGGATCCTCACGCGAAAGCTGGCGGAGTGCGGCCTCCATATGCGCTTGGTCGGTGCCAGTCCGCGGTTCCACGGCTACCGCGATGACCGGCTGCGGAAAAGCCATGCCCTCGAGGGTGATGACCTGCTGTTCGTCGCTGAGCGTATCGCCAGTGACGAACCCCGTGAGGCCGACAGCGGCTGCGATGTCGCCGGCGCGCACCTCGGTGATCTCCTCGTGGTCGTTCGCGTGCATCTGCACCAGGCGCTCGACGCGCTCACTGCAGGCCCTGCGCGGGTTGTACACACGATCACCGGCGTTCAGGACACCGGAATAGACGCGAAAGAACGTGAGCGAGCCGACGAACGGGTCCCTGGCGATCTTGAAGGCCAGCGCCGCGAACGGCTGCTCGTCGGCGGCTCTTCGGTTCCCGGGCGAACCATCGGCAAGCGCCCCTTGGACTGGCGGGCGGTCGAGTGGTGATGGCAGGAACTCGACCACGGCATCGAGCAATGCCTGCACTCCCATGTTCCCGAGCGCCGAACCGCAGGTCACCAGGACAATCTCGCCGGCCAGCACGCGCTGGCGCAGGCCGCGCCTGACATCATCGGCATCGAGGTCACCGCGCTCGAGATAGCGGGCCAGCAGCGTCTCGTCGGCCTCGGCTGCAGCGGCTACCATGCGCTCGCGGTAGTCACGCACCACGGGTGCCAGCCTGGCAGGCACGTCCTGCAGGTCGTAGCGCATGCCCAGCGTGGTTGCATCCCAGCGCACCGCTTTCATCCGCAGCAGATCAACGACGCCACAGAATTCATTCTCGGCGCCAATCGGCAGTTGAATCGCGACCGGAGCCGCGCCCAGCCGCTCGCGGATCTGGTCCATCACGCGATAGAAGTCCGCGCCTGGGCGGTCCATCTTGTTGACGAAGCAGATACGCGGCACGCCGTAGCGGTCGGCCTGGCGCCACACGGTTTCCGTCTGCGGCTCGACCCCGCCCACTGCACAGAACACCATCACTCCGCCGTCGAGTACGCGCAGTGAACGCTCTACCTCGATCGTGAAGTCGACGTGCCCCGGTGTGTCGATGATGTTGATCCGGTGCTCGGGGAACTGCTGACCCATCCCCTTCCAGAAGCACGTCGTCGCCGCCGATGTTATCGAGATGCCGCGCTCCTGCTCCTGCTCCATCCAGTCCATGACTGCGGTGCCGTCGTGGACCTCGCCCATCCTGCGGGACACGCCGGTATAGAACAGTACCCGTTCGGTCGTCGTCGTCTTGCCCGCATCAATATGGGCGGAAATACCGATGTTGCGGTACCGCTCGATTGGCGTGATGCGTGGCACGGCTGCTGTCCCTGGAAACCGACAGGACCGGTTACCAGCGGTAGTGGGCGAACGCCTTGTTGGCGTCTGCCATGCGGTGCGTGTCTTCGCGCTTCTTGACAGCTGCGCCGCGATTGTCAGCGGCATCGAGCAGCTCGTGAGCCAGCCGCTGGGCCATCGATTTCTCGCCACGACCCTTGGCGGCGTCGATCACCCAGCGCATGGCCAGCGTCTGGCGGCGCTGCGGGCGCACCTCGACCGGGACCTGGTAGGTGGCACCGCCGACCCGGCGTGACTTCACCTCGACCATGGGCTTGACGTTGTCCAGCGCCTTCTGCAGGGTCTCGAGTGCCTGCGGCTCGGCCTGCCCGGTACGCTCGGCGATACGCTCGATGGCACCGTAGACAATGCTCTCGGCCGCGGACTTCTTGCCCTTGCGCATCACCATGTTGATGAACTTCGCCAGCATCTCGCTGTCGTGCTTCGGGTCGGGAAGGATTTCGCGCCGGGGTGCCTGGGCTCGTCTGGACATGGTGGTGTCGCCGTGCTGGTTCTTGCTGGGAAACTATTTCTTGGGACGCTTGGCGCCGTACTTGGACCGGCTCTTCTTGCGGTCCGAGACGCCGGAACAGTCAAGCGTGCCGCGGACAGTGTGGTAGCGCACACCGGGGAGGTCCTTGACGCGGCCACCGCGGATGAGCACCACCGAGTGCTCCTGCAGGTTGTGGCCCTCACCACCGATGTAGCTCGACACCTCGTAGCCGTTGGTCAGGCGTACGCGGGCGACCTTGCGCAGGGCCGAGTTCGGCTTCTTCGGCGTGGTCGTATAGACACGGGTGCATACACCACGCTTCTGCGGACTGCCCTGCAGGGCGGGCACGTTCGTCTTGTAGGCATTGGGACGACGTGATTTGCGGACAAGCTGGTTGACGGTGGCCATGGCGGCGTACTCAGGGCTGCAGATAGTCGGACAAATACGCTTCAGCCCGCATGCGGCGCATCCTCACGAGATGGCATCCCCGCATCCGGGCTGACCTTGTGTGGCGGGCATGCAGGCCCGCGAATCTATGACGCTCGCGGCGCTGGGCGCGCTCGGGCGAGAACCGTGAATTTTATTGACCGCGCCGAACGGGTGTCAAGCGAGGGTGGGGCCAGAGCCCCGGCCCCACCCCGCCAGGCTTACTCCGCCGCGACCTCGGCCTGCTCTCCGTCCCCGCTGGCCTCCCCGGCCGGCTCGGCGGCGCCCTGCTCCAGGTTCTGCAGCTCGTCGGCCAGCTGCTGCTCCCGGGTGCGCCTCTTGTCGGCATGGAAACGGTAGCCGGTGCCCGCCGGGATGAGCCGACCGACGATGACGTTCTCCTTGAGGCCACGCAGATCGTCCTGCATGCCGCGCACGGCGGCCTCGGTCAGGACACGGGTGGTCTCCTGGAAGGAGGCTGCAGAAATGAAGGATTCGGTAGCCAGGGATGCCTTGGTGATGCCAAGCAGCAGCGGCTCCCACGCCGCCGGTTCCTTGCCCTGGCGGACCAGCGCTTCGTTGATGTCCACGACCCGCGAGCGCTCCATCTGCTCACCGCGCAGGAGACTGCTGTCGCCAGGCGTGGCGACCTCGATCTTGCGCAGCATCTGGCGGATGATCACCTCGATGTGCTTGTCGTTGATCTTCACGCCCTGCAGGCGGTACACGTCCTGGATCTCGCGCACCAGGAACTCCGCCAGCCGGCCGACACCCTGCAGGCGCAGGATGTCGTGGGGATTGGGCTCACCGTCGGCGATGACCTCGCCGCGCTCGATCTGCTCACCCTCGAACACCGACAGGTGCCGCCACTTCGGGATCAGCTCCTCGTGCTTGTTGCCGCGCTCGTCCGTGATGATCAGGCGCCGCTTGCCCTTGGTTTCCTTGCCAAAGCTCACGGTGCCGGTGTACTCGGCGAGGATCGCCGGCTCCTTCGGCCGGCGCGCCTCGAACAGGTCGGCCACCCGTGGCAGGCCACCGGTGATGTCGCGCGTCTTGGAAGTTTCCTGTGGAATCCTCGCGATGACGTCGCCGATGCTCACCTTCGAGCCGTCGGTCATGTTGACGATCGCTCCCGGCGGCAACGCGTAGACCGCCGGAATATCGGTGTTGGCGAAGCAGATCTCCTTGCCCTTGCCGTCGACCAGGCGCGCACGCGGCCTCAGCTCCTTGCCGCTGAACCCGCGCTGCTTCGGATCCATGATCACGATGCTGGACAGCCCGGTCACCTCGTCAACCTGCTCGGCAACGCTGACGCCGTCGAGAAAGTCTTCGAACTTGAGGAAGCCGGAGACTTCGGCGACGACCGGGTGCGTGTGCGGATCCCAGGTTGCAACCACCTGGCCTGCCTGCACCGTGACGTCGTCGGCAGCGGAAATCGTCGCGCCATACGGCAGCTTGTAGCGCTCCCGCTCGCGGCCCTGGGCATCCATGATGCCGATCTCGCCGGAACGGCTGACCGCGACCAGGTAGCCCTTTTCGTGCTTGACCGTCTTGATGTTGTGCAGCCGCACGACACCCTCGTGCTTGACTTCCACGCTGCTGGCAGCCGCCGCACGGGACGCCGCACCACCGATGTGGAAGGTGCGCATCGTGAGCTGGGTGCCAGGCTCGCCGATCGACTGCGCCGCGATCACGCCGACGGCCTCGCCGATGTTGACCCGATGCCCGCGGGCGAGGTCACGCCCGTAGCACTGGGCGCACACGCCGTAGCGGGTCTCGCAGGTGATCGGTGAGCGCACGTGGACCTGGTCGATGCTGAAGTGTTCCAGGTGACGCACCTTGCGTTCGTCGAGGAGGACGCCGGCCTCGATGATGACGCTGCCATCGGCGGGGTTGGCCACGTCGTCCGCCAGCACCCGGCCGAGCACGCGCTCGCGCAGCGGCTCTACCACGTCACCGCCCTCCACGAGCGGCGTCATCAGCAGGCCCCTGCGGGTGCCGCAGTCGACCTCGGTGACCACCAGGTCCTGCGCCACGTCGACGAGCCGACGGGTCAGGTACCCCGAGTTGGCGGTCTTCAGCGCGGTATCGGCCAGTCCCTTGCGCGCACCGTGGGTGGAAATGAAGTACTGGAGGACGTCAAGGCCCTCACGGAAGTTGGCGGTGATCGGGGTCTCGATGATCGAGCCGTCCGGCTTCGCCATCAGGCCGCGCATGCCGGCGAGCTGACGGATCTGGGCAGCAGAGCCACGCGCACCGGAGTCGGCCATCATGAAGATCGAGTTGAACGACAGCTGCTGGGTCTTGTCACCAGCCGCCGTGATGATCTCTTCCTTGCCGAGCTTCTCCATCATCGCCTTCGCCACCAAATCGTTGGTGCGCGACCAGATGTCGACGACGCGGTTGTAACGCTCGCCGTTGGTCACGAGTCCGTTGGCGAACTGCTCCTGGATCTCCTTGACCTCCTTGTCCGCAGCCTCGAGGATGCCACCCTTCTCCTCCGGCACGTACATGTCATTGACGCCAATGGAGATTCCGGCGCGGGTCGCATAGTAGAACCCGGTGTACATCAGCTGGTCGGCGAACACGACGGTCTTCTTCAGCCCGACCTGCCGGTAGCACTGGTTGATGCAGCCGGAGATGGCCTTTTTGTCCATGTTCCGGTTGATGAGCTCGAACGGCAGCCCTTCGGGAAGCACATCGGAGAGCAGCGCCCGCCCGACCGTCGTCGCGAGGAAGCGGGTACGGTGCGTGATGACGCCACCCTCACCCATCTCACTGTCCTGGATACGGCAACGCACCCTGGCATGCAGATCGACCATGCGGCTCTCGTAGGCCCGGTGCACCTCGCGCACGTCGGAGAACACCATGCCTTCGCCACGTGCGCTGACGCGTTCGCGGGTCATGTAATAAAGGCCGAGCACCACGTCCTGTGACGGCACGATGATCGGATCACCGTTGGCCGGCGAGAGGATGTTGTTGGTCGACATCATCAGCGCGCGCGCCTCGAGCTGCGCCTCGAGCGAGAGCGGCACGTGCACGGCCATCTGGTCGCCGTCGAAGTCAGCGTTGAACGCCGTGCAGACCAGCGGGTGCAGCTGGATGGCCTTGCCCTCGATCAGGACCGGCTCGAACGCCTGGATACCGAGGCGATGCAGTGTCGGGGCGCGATTGAGCATCACCGGGTGTTCCCGGATGACATCCTCGAGGATGTCCCAGACCTCCGGCCCCTCGCGCTCGACCAGCCGCTTCGCCGCCTTGATGGTGGTGGCCTCGCCGCGCAGCTGGAGCTTCGAGAAAATGAACGGCTTGAAGAGCTCGAGCGCCATCTTCTTCGGCAGGCCGCACTGGTGCAGCTTGAGCGTCGGACCGACCACGATCACCGAGCGGCCGGAGTAATCGACGCGCTTGCCGAGCAGGTTCTGGCGGAAACGACCCTGCTTGCCCTTGATCATGTCGGCAAGCGACTTCAGCGGCCGCCGGTTGGTCCCGGTGATGGCGCGGCCGCGCCGGCCGTTGTCGAGCAGCGCATCGACCGCTTCCTGCAGCATGCGCTTCTCGTTGCGCACGATGATGTCCGGGGCGTTCAGTTCCAGCAGCCGGCGCAGGCGGTTGTTCCGATTGATGACGCGCCGGTACAGATCGTTGAGATCCGAGGTCGCGAAACGCCCGCCGTCGAGCGGCACCAGGGGGCGCAGGTCCGGCGGCAGGACCGGCAGCACGGTCATCACCATCCATTCGGGCCGGTTTCCCGACTCGATGAATGCCTCGATCAGCTTGAGGCGCTTCGACAGACGCTTGATCTTGGCCTCCGACGAGGTGCCGTTGATACTGTCACGGACCTCCACGACCTCCTTCTGCAGGTCGATCGTCTTGAGCATCTCGTGGATGGCCTCGGCGCCCATGCGGGCATCGAACTCGTCCCCGTAGGATTCGATGGCCTCGAGGTACTGCTCGTCGGTCAGGAGCTGGCCGCGGGTGAGGGGCGTCATGCCCGGCTCGACCACCACGAAGGCTTCGAAATAGAGGATGCGCTCTATCTCGCGCAGCGTCATGTCCAGCATGAGTCCGATGCGCGAGGGCAGCGACTTCAGGAACCAGATATGCGCCACCGGGCTCGCCAGCTCGATGTGGCCCATGCGCTCGCGACGCACCTTGGTCTGGGTCACCTCGACGCCGCACTTCTCGCAGACGACGCCGCGGTGCTTCAGGCGCTTGTACTTGCCGCACAGGCACTCGTAGTCCTTGATCGGCCCGAAGATCTTGGCGCAGAACAGGCCGTCGCGCTCCGGCTTGAAGGTCCGGTAGTTGATGGTCTCCGGCTTCTTGACTTCGCCGTAGGACCATGACCGGATCATGTCCGGGGACGCCAGGCCGATGCGGATCGCGTCGAAGTCCTCGACCGTGCTCTGCTGCCTGAAAAGCTTGAGTAAATCTTTCATGAGCCACCTGCCCCGCAATGACTAGTTCTGCTCGAGTTCGACATTGATGCCGAGCGAGCGCACTTCCTTGACCAGGACGTTGAAGGACTCCGGCATGCCGGCGTCCATCTCGTGCGTGCCGTCCACGATGTTCTTGTACATCTTGGTGCGGCCCTGCACATCGTCGGACTTGACGGTGAGCATCTCCTGCAGCGTGTAGGAAGCCCCGTAGGCCTCGAGCGCCCAGACCTCCATCTCGCCGAAGCGCTGGCCGCCGAACTGCGCCTTGCCGCCGAGCGGCTGCTGGGTGACGAGGCTGTACGGTCCGGTGGAGCGGGCGTGCATCTTGTCGTCGACCAGGTGGTTGAGCTTCATCATGTACATGTAGCCAACCGTAATCGCCCGATCGAACGCCTCGCCGGTACGACCATCGATGAGTGTGGTCTGTCCGCTGACTGGCAGGCCGCCGAGTTCGAGCAACTGCTTGATCTCGCC